>JACADW010000074.1 GCA_013388445.1 Acidobacteriota bacterium
CCATTCCAAAGAAGCAGAAAAAGTGTCCACCATCGCGTCGGAAACCCCGTCCACCATCGTTTGGAATCGCTGTCCACCATCGATTGGAATCGGTGTCCGCAATCCACCGGAATACGCAGCCAGAAGCGGGCTGATCACCTGCCCCTGACCCGTCCCCGTCTCAGTGACCAAGAGCCTGCCGTCTTCGATCACACCAACGTTAATCCATTTTCCGATCAACTGGAGGATGCTCCCGTCGACTACCCGATGCTGGATCAATTCCATCAGCTGGCTCCTCACGATGGAGTCGAAGTAGCTGGCTATGTCGGCCTCCAGAACGTACGAGATCGGGCGGCGACATATCACCCGCCCAACCTCATCCAGCGCGTCCTGCGCACTGCGCCTCGGCCTGAATCCGTAGGAGCATCCGAGAAAGTCCTGCTCGTAGATCGCATTGAGCAGCTCCACCGTCGCACGCTGCACGATCTTGTCCTCCAGGGACGGTATCGAGATCGCTCTCTTTTTCTTCCCGTCCTCCTTCGGAATGTAGACCCTGCGCAGCGGCTGCGCCCGATAGCACCCGCTCTTCAGCCGATCGTGAAGATCCAGCAACCTCTCCCAGAGCGTCTCCTCGTATTCAGCACACGTGACGCCGTCCACTCCCGCACTGGCATCCTTCTTCAGGCCTTCGTATGCCAGATACAGCGCCTCTGGCGTGAGAAGATGGGCAATCGACGTGAACCGCCGCTCCCTGTCCTCCCTGGCCAGTTCGGCTATTCGAGTGCGTGTCGTTGACATGTTTGTCGACCTCCGAGTGTCGCCATGTTTCCTCCACCCGATACGTCTGTTCGTTCCCCCCTTCCATCCAGTGGGTCCCGGCTTGCGGCCAGTTCCCCACCTTCTCAGGTACTATGGGTTCTTAAGACTCCTCTCTGCCCGTCCCCGGCCGCCTTCGGTCTCCCTCGGCCGCCGCGTACCACCGTGGGATGCTTCTTCGCTTCCTCGGCCGCTGCATCCCAACCGGCCGGGACCCGGTTCGTTTCAGGTGAACCACTCCCACCTTCGGTGGAGACAGAGAGGTCTCCCAGGTTCCTGGAGAATCCCTTTGAAAGCGTGCCCCGGGCTGGGGACTCCGGCGGCTCCTAACACCCTCGCGCTATCGGTTGTCCAGATGCAGCCTTCGACCAGGCTAACGGCCTCGGCATCCGCAAGGACGAAACGATTTCGGAGCTGAATCCTCGCGGCCCGCTTCCTTGCTGTCTACGCTTCGCACCCACGGGTCACCCCGCGAATGGCAAGACTCGCTACCGGCCTGCCCGCTGCGGCTTTGGCCGGGCTGGATTTGCACCAGCTGGATTCTGTCGAAAGGTTTCATCAACTCATGTCGAATTCCCCTTTCCCAGGCTTGGCCTGGCGCGATAGCCTGGATTTCCACGGAAAACAATTCGCCTAAGAATCGGGCGGTTTCGGTGGTCCCTGATAGGTGGTGAGGCGCAAAGGCCTTCCATTCCACCAGGGGACTGGCACGGGTCGTTCCGTCAGCCCGGAGGCAAGGATGATGGGGAGGTGAGAACGACGGTGGAAACTGACTTCGACCTCGCGGTCGGTGATGCGGATGTCGGCAGGTGTGTCTACTATGTCGCGGAAGATTTGGCGCGCCTGGGCGTCAGAGTAGCCTCGCATGCGCTTGGCCAGCAATCGGTAGAGGCAGCTGGCAACGACGAGCAAAGCCATATCGAAGTCCACCCTCAAGCCGACGGACGATGACAGCGCGTCCATGTGGAAAAAACGCACGGCATCCGAAAGCGCATTTTCGATGATCATCCGCTGGGCGTAGCGAGTGATCAGGTGTTTGTCCGGCACCCGGCGCTGATTGGTTAGGAGAACCGTGGGTTCGTCGTGGCCCAGGTCTTGGATGTAGAGCTGGCGGAAGTCCCGACCGGCCAACTGAACCGTCTGCTGGTAGACACTAGGGGTTTGGTACTTGCGTGTGGGGATGTCGAGCTCGACGACGCGCCAGGCCGAGCGCGCTAGCGTGACGATCTCCTTCATGATGGCTGCCGAACGTCGCCGGAGTGTAATGAAGGAGATACCCATATCATCCAACCGCGCCAGGTTAGCGTAGGTTGTAAGCCGCGAATCGAAGACCAGATGCTCAGGAAGCTGTCCGTCGTGAGTCCGTTGCCAGAAGGAGATGAAGCGGAAGATCTCCTCGGACTCCTCGCCCTTGCGCAGATCGGCGTTCGAATAGCAGAAAGCGCGACTTTCGGCATCCTGAGCCAGAAAGATGAGAATGCTCGGCTGACGCCGACTGCGGGCCGAGACGAAGTGGCGTTGCACAGTCGGGTCCTCGCCGTAGTAGGGGACCGAGTGGAAGTCGAGGTTGAACGATTCCCCGGTAAAAAGGTTGGTTCCGCTCAGCAGTTCATGCCAGGCGGCCAAAAGCTGGATCGTGCGGGTGTGATGGATCCGCGACGAGTATTCCGACAAGTAGCTTTTCTTCGGGATGACATTGAGTCCGGCAAATAAGCCGAGCCCTTCGTCCGCCACGAGCGCCATGATGTGGCTCTTGCGCTCAATCGACCAAAGCTTGAGGGCCAGGCAGGACCGCAAGGCATGCGGGGCCGGAATCATCTTGGACCCGGGCAGGTGCGCGGCTGCCGCCAGTTTGTCGATCTCAAGGCGGATGAGATCAGGAACAAAAAGGAACAGACCGCCGCCGCGGGTTGAGAAGCTCCTGGACTCAAGAGAAAACGAGCGCAGATCGGCAACAGGTTCGATCGTGGGGCGCGGATAGCCGGGCCGCTCTTCGTCCAGACGCCGGGGCAAAGGAGCAAATCCCTCTTGCTTAAGGACTTCGCGGACCGCCGTCGGGCTCAACGGGCGATGGCTTTCCCTGAGCGCCTCGCTGATCTCATAGACAGAGTAGTTCCGCTTGCGCAGGTCGACGATCATGTCTCGAGCCGCAGACTTTTTCGGCTGGGAACGAGGTCCAGGCCGAGGAGATAGAAAGAAGAGGGGCTCGGATTGTCGGCGGAAATGGTGGCACAGCACGTGGAAGGAACCGACCGAATAGCCGAAGTCGCGGGCGACATCCTTGGGCTTTCGGCCTTCGACGAAATAGGCGCGCAGAGCTTCGTACATCCGGTGCCTGGGGTGACGCGGTTCAAGGAAGAAGCGGCGGCAGCTACTTAGGTCCTTTGCTGTGCTTAGAATCATGTTTTCACATTATAACACACAACCCACAGTGTCAAGAGAAATCGTACGCCCCAACATGTTGTGGTAAACCACCTATGAAATAAGAGCCTGATGGAGGACGTCAACGGAAGGCTTACGCACTAATGGACCATGGTTCTAAACATGATACCGCACATCTCAGAATATCAGCGCACTATTATGTTAAGCCAGAGCTCATAGGGGTCTCAACTAACCACTGCCCAGCGTAGAGGCAGGGCGGCCATGCGAAGGTCCTGCACGAGTTGGTCAGAACATCCCCGGCTTATGCGAATTGTTTTCCGTGGAAATCCAGGCTAGTCTTTTGAGTGCCTTGCGGCGCTGTGATTCCAGTGTGCGCACCTGTTGCTCCAAGAACAGCATGTGTTCCCATTCCCGGGCGGTCCGGCTTCGCAGGCCTGGTGGCAGCGGCGACCCATCCCACAGTCGGATTTCCTCGAGGCGCTCGTCCGATAGGTCCCAGTCGGGACCCAGTCGGATCCCCTGGCTTGCGAGAAGCCCCCGAATACGGTTGGCCGTGCGAGTTCTCTCTTTCTTCAGGGTCCGAAGTTCTCGATGCAGCTGACGACGATCTTCCTCCTCCACGGAAGGGACCGACAGCACACTCCACACCTTGTGCTCTCCGTGGTGGTATCGGATTATCATCGTCAGCAGTTTCTCAACGTCCAATCCGTCTGCCTTGGCACGGCGAGCCTTTCGATTGACCTCGATGCTTGAAGAGTCGACTACCAGATTCTTGATCCCCGATTGGGTCAGGTAGCGATGGAGCCATAAGCCATCCCGACCCGCCTCATAGCAACTCACCACCTCGCAGTTGTCCTTCAAGCTGAAGCGCTTCTTGGCGGCGGCAAACTCGGCTTCCAACCTCTTTAGACCACCGGCCGGAATGTTTCTTCGCCGAGCTTTCTGTCCCAGCCCAACCGAGAAAGCCAGCTTCCATTCCGAGTTGCTCAGCTCGAAAGCGGCGAACAAAACGCTTGGGTTGTGGGTATACTCTAACTTGCGGGTTGTCTGCTTGGTCATGCTCTTTTCTCCTTTGTTAAAAGATTCAAGAAGAGCTTACCAAGACAACCCGCTCGTTTCGAACGCACACTCACCAGCGCAGGATCTGACATACCCAAGCAAAAAATTGTCCGCTTTTTGATCAAATAGCCGGTTGGGCCACGGCAAAGTGGAGTCGGAGCTTGGTGCCTGGGAACCTGGTCGATGTCTTGTTGAGCTCCTCGCATACTGCGGCGATTGCCTTCGATCGGTGCGGCGAGCTCAGCGGCGCTATGCTCACCCGAGGCTCCTTATTAATCGGTTCGATCGTGGCCGCGCTCCGCAGCGCGGTCTGGATCATCGTACGGCTTCGGTCCTCGGATAGACGGGTTGCAATAGCTCCACCAGACTTCCCTTGATTTGATAGGCCACCATCTTCAAGATGTTGCTCAGGTATTTCCTTTCGACCGACAGCTTCATTGCTTTTTCGGCCTCCGGTGATTCGGACAAGAGAGTCCGAGTCGGCAGGGATTTTTGCAGTTCGATGAGTCCTGTGGTGTCGGCAGAAGCCTCGATGAGCTCGCGCTGAATTTCTCTTTCGGCTGCCGTAAAGGCATGCATCGTAGGGGTCCGTCCTTCGAGATAGTCCAATGCTGCATAACCGTATCGCTCCTGTAGTTTCGCCAAGTGGCTGCGGGCCTTGCGCCAGTCCTCATGCAACGCGACATGATGATACCGCGCGTTGTCCGCAATCACGACGACTCTCCGGCCGGAACGGGAACTGACTCTCCATAGATGCCAGAGGAATTCGAAGAATGTCTCAGCATTGAAGCGATTGGTCTCACGCTTGTACACCAGTTTGCCGTCCCGCTGGTGGACAGCGCCGAAGTAGCCGACACACTTTCGTGTCGGGTGATGCAACAGGACCGGGTCCTTCGTCTCTGGCAGAATCCATATCCGGCATCGCGAACCGTGCTGCTGGAAGTGAACTTCATCCATTGACCAGAGATCGACGTTCTCGCTTCTTGCCAGTTGGCGGAGCATTTTTTATTCGGTCCGGATGCTCAGGGCTGGCATTGGCAATCAGGGGCCTCGGCTTCCGTAGGCGGAACCCTTCGGCGCTCGCGAAGAATGACCCATTTGTGCTCAGGAAAAGTGACCCAGGGATAGGTGGGAGCGCCGGTTTGATGCGCCCACCCCGATGCCGGTCGCGAATGCTCTACCCATATAGCTGCGCACCGAAGACTTGCTGTCAACTCCCTTAGCTCACAGAGTTTGTCTCACCTCTTC
>JACADW010000129.1 GCA_013388445.1 Acidobacteriota bacterium
ACCTGATTCCGGGCTTTTTCGGCCCATCCCGCGAGGTTCTTCTCCCTGCCGGTACTGAAGTTGTCCAGGACCACGACCGGGTGCCCGAGCGCGGAAAGGCGCTCGGCCAGGTTGGAGCCGATGAAGCCTGCGCCGCCAGTCACAGCCATTTTGTCCATTAGTGAATCTCCGACGCGGACGAGCTGCAACAAAAGCAGATTCTGCCGTCCCGTATTGCCGTTGATCTATGTGAGTGCCGTCAGCCTTCAGTCATCAGCTTCTCGCTCAGCGACATCACCATGGCCTTGACTACGTTAGCTCTCCGTCCATTCGTTTTAAATGCGTCTTGGTCAGCGCCTCCGGATCCGGAGCCAAGAGCAAGCAGTACTCCAGCTCGCTTTCCAGCTGAGGAGTGAACGCCAGTAGCTGACGGCATTCGCGCAAATCGGTCGCATCTCATAATGCACTTCTTGCCCGAAACGACAATGACCTGACCTCCAAGGGGCTAAGCGGACTGCGAAATGCACATCGTCAGAACGGGAAGGCTATCTTAGCAGTAGGACCGGCTGGTGGATAGGGCCGAAAGTGCGCTGCGCTTCCGTCCCGGCGAAACCATCTCTCCCTTCGCAGATTGCCATATGCGTCCAGTCGCGAAACGTACAAAGGTCGGTCGGCCTGTACCGGTCAGTTTTCCTCATATCGGAGGTTTATGATCTGCCCCTGAAAATGCTCGGGTTTGACCGCCCGGGTCAGGGTCCGCCCGCCGACCGGACAGCAATGGAGTTATGGCCGGCAGACAAGAGGCGCACCGTCTCATCCGAGAGCATGACCCAGAGCCCATAGATCCCCAGGGCGGTGCCGAACGGGATGCTGAACAGGTGCAAAGCCGAGACGATGATGGTCAGGATCCGGGACCAGCTTGTCATGCGAAGCAGGCCGATCCCTGCCACCACAGCGGGGATCGACGCGATAAGCACGATGGCCAGGATGATGCCTCCGATCAGGCCGACGATCGGAACGGCGAACAGAGCGTCGGGGTCCCCGTGAGAAGCGGCCTGAATGATTCCGATTACGCCGCCGAATATG
This sequence comes from Acidobacteriota bacterium, assembly GCA_013388445.1. GTDB lineage: Bacteria > Acidobacteriota > UBA6911 > UBA6911 > UBA6911 > JACADW01. Next base: position 1,066 of record JACADW010000129.1, read on the forward strand.
ATCATCAGGAACAAGGCCGCGATGAGCCCGAAAGAACCCCAGACGATGTTCAGGATGCCGAGAACCTGAATGTGTTTTCTCATGTACCCCTCCCTGTGGGCGAACTCCCGCCGCACCAAATCACGTTCTCCGGCGACCAGATCAGACGGCCGGCAATCCACATGAGAATATACTCCAGCACGTGCGGCCTATTCACGCCTGTTCGGCTGCCAGGTCCGTTGACTGTTGACGGGGTGGAGTCTAAGATTCACCGAACCTGCGGGTCTTGCATGCGTCAGGCAACGGGAAAGCGGATGGTCAACGCGCGTGATGAAGCAGCCCTCATGGGCCTGTTGTTGGCGGCCGGTGTCGCGGGGCTGTCGCCACGCCTGTTCCCTACCTCGAGCCTTTTCGGGCAATTCAACAACGAACGTCGCACCGGTGCAACCGGTCCATCCATCTGGACCAGGGTGCCCGGGCCCTTCACCGCGCCCTGACGGAAGCCGATGTCCCGCACGTCTTTCGAGTGTACGATGGTGAGCCCCACGGATGGGCGCTTGTGGCCGCACACCTCGATGATACGATGGCGTTCCTCTGTCAGACCTTCGTGCGGTGACAGCCCGATCAACCACCATGCGAGGGCAGATCGGCCCTCCCATCGAACCTGCAGCAGAACAGATGAGCAACCGGGATGAAGACCATCATTGAACCTTTCAAGATCAAGGCGGTTGAGAAGATCCGGATGACCACCCTGGAGGAGCGTGAGCGCATTCTCCGCGAGGCCGGCTACAACCTCTTCCTCATTCCCGCCAGAGATGTTCTGATCGATCTCCTCACAGACAGCGGAACCGCCGCCATGAGCTCACAGCAGTGGGCTGCGATGATGGACGGCGACGAGGCCTATGCCGGGAGCAAGTCGTGGTTCCGCTTCGAGGAGACGGTCCGCTCCATTTTCGGGTTCAACCATGTGATTCCGACTCATCAGGGCCGCGCGGCCGAGAGGATACTCTTCGCATCCACGTGCCGCGCCGGAGACGTCGTGCCGAACAACACGCATTTCGACACGACGCGGGCGAACATCGAGTATCGGGGTGCAGAGGCGCTGGACCTGGTCATTCCCGAGGGCAAGGAAGCGTCCACCATTCACCCTTTCAAGGGAAACATGGACGCGCATGCGCTTCGCGAGGTGATCGGGAAGAAGGGCAAGAGCCGCATTCCGCTTATCATGTTGACGGTAACGAACAACTCCGGCGGCGGCCAGCCGGTCTCGATGCAGAATATCCGGGAGATAAGCGAAATCGCTCGCAGCCATGGGATTCCGCTCTATATTGATGCCTGCCGCTTCGCCGAAAATGCCTACCTCATCAAGTTGCGCGAGCCGGGATATGCTTCCAAACCCGTGCGGGACATCGTGCGCGAGATGTTTTCCTATGCCGACGGCTGCACGATGTCGGCAAAGAAGGACGGCCTGGCCAACATCGGAGGATTCCTGTGCACCAATGACTCCAGGCTGGCCGAGCAGGAGCGGGATCTGCTCATCCTGACCGAGGGATTCCCGACCTACGGCGGGATGGCCGGAAGGGATCTCGAGGCGGTGGCGGCCGGCCTCGAAGAGGTTCTGGACGAGGACTATCTCAACTACCGCATCGTGTCCACTCAGTACCTGGGCAACCATATCGCCCGAGGCGGTGTGCCGATCGTCCAGCCTCCCGGCGGGCATGCCGTCTATATCGATGCCAGGGCAATGCTGCCGCAGATCCCGCCTCTGAAGTATCCGGGCCAGTCGCTCAGCTGCGAGCTTTACCGCTGGGCCGGCATCCGCTCGGTCGAGATCGGGTCGGTCATGTTCGGGCGCCGCGATCCGGCGACGGGCGCTGAAATCCCGGCTGCCATGGAGCTGGTTCGACTTGCGATTCCGCGGCGTGTATATACCCAGAGTCATATCGACTATGTTGTCGAGGCGATCCTCGAAGTCCACGAGCGCCGGTCCTCGCTGCGGGGATACCGGATCGCCCGGCAGGCTTTGTTCCTCCGCCATTTCTCGGCGCGCTTTGAACCCCTTTGACCCTGTTTGCACCCGGGATTCACGATGCCCCGCCGGTGAGGATGCAATGGGATATTTCGATCGTATCTGGAGAGTAGTACTCACCATTCCGCGCGGCAAAGTTGCCACATACGGCGAAGTCGCCCGCGCAGCTGGACATCCGGGGAGTGCGCGCCAGGTCGCCTGGGCGCTCAGGCATCCCGCCGCGCAGGGGTTGCCGTGGCAGCGGGTGCTGGGAGCCGGGGGAAGAATCCTTCTCCCGGGCGAGGCAGGGTTGCTGCAGAAGACGCTCCTCGAACTGGAAGGGGTTCGGTTCATCGGCGGCCGGGCAGACATGGGGCGCTGCGGCCACCGTCCCCGTGGACTCAGCGCGTCCAGGTCTTCGAATCGTTCGGGCTGCCTGAAATGACTGAAGGCACGGATGGCGCCATGAACTCTGCATTGAATGCCCGCATTCAGGAAGAGGCCCGGAGGCTCGGCTTCTTCAAGATCGGGGTGACGCCTGCCCGTCCTTTGCCCCGTCCCTCGAGGCTCACTCGCTGGCTTGAGGCGGGTATGCACGGGGAAATGCGCTACATGGAACGACAGGCGGACAGGCGCACGGATCCGTCACTGGTGCTGCCGGATGCCCGCTCGATCATGGTCCTGGCCATGAACTACTTCACAGCGGCGTCTCGCTCACGGGAATCCTCAACGGGAATCATCAGCCGCTATGCATGGGGTGAGGACTATCACCGCATCGTGGAGGAGAGGCTTCGGTCTCTCCGGGATTTCATCTGCGCCCGTCGGCCGGGTACCGCGGCCGTTTACTATGTGGACACGGGGCCGGTTATGGAAAAGGTGTGGGGGGCAGAGAGCGGGCTCGGGTGGACGGGCAAACATTCGATTCTGGTCTCTCGCGATCAGGGCTCGTGGTTCTTCATCGGTGTCATAT
>JACADW010000075.1 GCA_013388445.1 Acidobacteriota bacterium
GACCTGTGCGAGACGAGTGAGGCCTACACGGTTCGGGTGGAGCTGCCTGGTGTCGATCTGGAGGATATCTCTCTCACCATTCAAGAAGGTGTGCTGAAGGTCTCCGGTATCAAGCGTGAACCGGCCGTGTCCCAGAAGCTGTTGTGCTATTACTGCCTGGAAAGACGTTATGGGAGGTTTCATCGCGAAGTGAATCTGGGAACAGTCATCGATGCCCATCGGGCCGAGGCGTTCCTGCAGGGCGGAATTCTCTCGGTTGTGCTCCCCAAATTGTCCGAGCGGCGGGGCAAGATCATCCACGTTCCCATCGTCCGGAAAAGCGATGAGCCGCGGGGCACAAAGCCCGATCGACAGTAATTGAAACCCCATAGAGGGCTTATGACGGCGCTGGATGAGAAGGAAACGGAGGTCGACAAAAAGGGGGAGACCAGGCAGGAGACTCCTGTCGAAATCCCCGGCACTCTGCCCGTCCTGCCTCTGAGCGGGACGGTGACGTTCCCATACATGATCGTGCCTCTGCTAGTGACCAGCGAACGAGCCATCAACGCCGTGGATGTTGCTCTGTCCCGCAACCGGATGGTCCTGCTCGTAACTCAGAGAACCTCCGAGGTCGAGAATCCGACGCCGAAGGACATGTACGACATCGGGACGGTCGGGGTTGTTATTCGCATGCTCAAGATGCCGGATCAAAACGTGCGTATCCTGGCCCAGGGAATCGCGCGCGCACATGTCCGTCAGTGGGAGGAAGGCCTGCCTTACATTCAGGCCAGTATCGAAGTCGTCGAGGAAGGCAAGCCCGAGGCAGCAACGCTTGAACTGGAGGCCCTGCGGCGCAATATCAACGCCGCCCTGGAAAAGGCCTCAACTCTGGGCAAGAACATCCCTCAGGAAGTGTCGATCATTGCTGCGAATCTCGAAGACCCCGGCAGGCTTGCCGATCTGGCGGCCTCGAACCTTTCTCTGAAGGTCGAGGAAGCTCAGGAGATCCTTTCCATACTTGACCCGATGAAGCGGCTGCGTAGGGTTCATGAGCTGCTGACGCGCGAAGTGGAACTTCTGACGGTTCAGCAGCAGATCAGCAGCCAGGCCAGGGGCGAGATCGACAAGGGACAGCGGGAGTATTTCCTGCGGCAGCAGCTCAAAGCCATACAGAGCGAGCTTGGAGAGGGCAACGAGCTGCAGGAGGAAGTGCGTCGGTATGCAGCGCGAGCCGAAGAGGTGAAGTTGCCCAAGGAGGCCCGCGAGGAATTCGACCGGCAGTTACGACGACTCGAGAAGTTGCACCCGGATGCGGCCGAAACCTCGATCGTCAGGACCTACCTTGATTGGATGGTCGGCCTGCCCTGGAGCGTGGAGACCGAGGACAACCACGACCTGCATGAGGCGAGGAGAATCCTGGAGGAGGACCACTACGGGCTCCAGAAGATCAAGGAACGGATTCTCGAGCACCTGGCCGTGCGCAAGCTCAAGAAAGACAGCAAGGGGCCCATCCTGTGCTTCGTCGGCCCGCCGGGCACCGGAAAGACGTCACTCGGCAGGTCGATCGCGCGTGCGCTCGGCAGAAAATTCGTCCGCCTCAGCCTTGGTGGAGTCCATGACGAGGCCGAAATACGCGGACACCGGCGCACTTATGTCGGAGCCATGCCGGGGAGGATCATCCAGGGGCTGCACCAGGCCGGATCGCGCAACCCGGTCTTCATGATGGACGAGGTCGACAAGATCGGGGCTGACTTCCGCGGTGATCCATCTTCCGCCTTGCTTGAGGTGTTGGACCCTGAACAGAACAACAGCTTCAGGGACAATTACCTCGGGGTGCCGTTTGACCTGTCGAGGGTTCTCTTCATCACCACGGCGAACGTTCTCGACACTATCCAGCCGGCCTTCCTTGACCGCATGGAGGTTATAAGGCTCTCGGGCTACACAGAGCAGGAAAAGCTGCAGATCGCCAGGCGCTACCTCGTGCCCCGGCAGCTTGAGGCCCATGGATTGACCCCGAGGAGCATCGTCATCTCCAGTCCGGTCCTGCGCACGATCATCCGCGCCTACACCAGAGAGGCGGGCTTGCGCAACCTGGAAAGGGAGATCGCCACCATCTGCCGCAAGGCGGCGGTGAGGCGTGCGATGGGGAACGCGCGCCCTATCGTGATCACGCGCGACAAGCTGCCCAAATTCCTCGGCCCTCCGGGCAACATGCCGGAGGAGCGTCTGAGGCGCAGCCAGGCGGGCATCGCCACGGGCCTTGCCTGGACCCCTGTCGGCGGCGACGTGCTCTTTGTCGAAGCGCAAGCCATGGCAGGGAAAGGTACCCTCACCCTCACCGGTCAGATGGGAGATGTGATGAAGGAGTCTGCCCAAGCCGCGCTCAGTTACGCCCGTGCCCATGCAGGCCGGTTTGGCATCAAGGAAGACATCTTCTCCAAGCGGGATTTCCATATCCACATCCCTGAGGGAGCCATTCCCAAGGATGGACCATCTGCGGGTATCACCCTGGCAGCGGCGCTGGTATCCGTATGTACCGGACGCGCCGTGCGCCGCGACGTCGCCATGACGGGCGAAATCACACTGCGGGGTGACGTACTGCCGGTCGGCGGGATCAAGGAGAAGCTACTCGCCGCCCATCGAGGGCGGATTCGCACTATCATAATGCCGCGTCAAAACCAGAAGGATCTGGAGGAGATTCCAAGAGACGTGCGCAAGGATCTGAAGATCATCCTTGTCGACAGAATGACGGAAGTCATCAAGCACGCGCTCGTCTGACGGGCAATGCCGCGGCAAGACCAGGCCAGTCGACCCATGTCCGCCCGATCAAGACGTCCCTTTACCGAGGACCAGATTATCCGCCTGCTGGCAAGTCGCTTCGCAACCGCAGATGCGCTGATCGAAATGGGCATCGGTGACGATGCGGCCGTATTCAGGAGCGCGGGTGTGCGCCAGCGGTGGGTGGTCACCACCGACATGCTCGTGGAAAACGTCGATTTTCGCAGGGACTGGGTGCGGGCTGACGAGATCGGACACAAATCGCTGGCCGCAAACCTGAGTGACCTCGCCGCGATGGGTGCCTTGCCGCGTTTCTGCACCGTAGCGCTGGCGCTGCCTCCCGGCATCGAAAAGAACTGGGTGATGAGTTTCTTCCGCGGTCTCGCCGCCCTCGGCAGGCGGCATGACACCGCGGTCGTTGGGGGCGATCTCTCAGCATCCCCTTCAGGAATCCTCATTTGCATCACCGCCCTGGGAGCTGCGACCAAGCGCGGGATCCTGTATCGCAGCGGCGGGATGCCGGGAGACCTCCTCTGCGTCACCGGAACCTTGGGAAAGGCAGCCGCCGGTCTGAAGCTGCTGTTTGCCGGCACAAGGCGCAGCCGGAAACGCTGGGAGAGTCTCGCGCTCGCAGCCCTGCGAACGCCTGAACCGCGTTGCGCCGCCGGCATCTGGCTGGCGCGCAGCGGCCTGGTTCGCTGCATGATGGACCTGAGCGACGGGCTTTCCGCCGATGTGCCCCGCCTCTGCCGGGCGAGTGGCACCGGTGCTGAAATCTACGCCTGGTGCCTCCCCGTTTTCCGAGAATGCGCCGAACGGGGTTGGGATCCATACTCTCTCGCCCTCCATGGCGGTGAGGACTTCGAGCTCCTCTTCGCAGTAAGGCCCCAGAAACTGGAGGTCTTGAAGCAGCGATATCCTCGGGGCTTGCCGCCGTTGACTGTCGTAGGCGCCCTGACTGAAAGAGGAGGAGTGCGCATCGTGAAAACCCCGGGCAGCAGGCCGGAACCACTGCCTCTCGAAGGCTTCGACCACTTCCGACATCCCGGAGACTGCGCAACCCGACAGGCACGGCTGCCCATCCCTGCTCACCGCGGAGCCGCCCGGCGAATTCGGCACCTCGCAGCGGATACTTTCGGGCGTATCCCTGCCGTCTGATCCGGCTCTTGCAACCTCTCGCCACCGGGAGCATCTTTCTATTGTGATGGCGCGCGCGGGTGCCGATAACGAACACGATGCGGCAGCGCGATAGGTCTGAGCTCGGGTAGTTCCCCCCTAAGCGGTGAACCTGTCTGCCTTGCAAGGCGTCCACTCATGGCACGCGTGCACCCTGACATTGCAGACTGTATGAATTGGGCGAAGGGATTCTTGCGCAGCCTGGTTTCGCTCGACGATACCCCGGAACGGATTGCCCTGGGCTTTGCCGTCGGTGTGTTTTTCGCCTTCAGTCCCTTGCTGGGGATGCATACTTTCTTGGGCCTGCTGGTTGCCTTCGTTTTCGGACTGAACAGGGTTGCTGTGCTGGTCGGGGTTTTCATCAACAACCCCTGGACTCTGGTCCCCATTTACGGACTGGCGGTATACCTCGGGGGCCTGCTGGTTGGCTTCCCGCCTTCCGCATCGATGCCGGACCTGGAATGGAGCACTGTCCTGCAGAGCCGCTTCTGGGCCGAATTGGCAGGGCAGCGGGGGCTTGTCAAGCCGCTGTTCATCGGTTCAACGATTCTCTCCGTCGGCTCTGCACTTGTTTCCTATCCCCTTGTCCTCTTTCTGATTCAGAAAGCGCGATCGGCCAGGCAGCATCCCGCTGCCCGCGCCCTGCCGCAGGAGCCGAGCGTTCCGGCGCAGGAGGCTTGAGGCTCCGGCGCACCGTGTGCAGGACAGCTTACTGTCTCTGATTCAAGAGCGGACGCTCAGGCGTTTCAGGGGCGAAGCCCCGGGCCGAGGATTATCATGAGGTTTCGCAACAGTCACTGCCGAGGGAAGCTGATGTTCCGGTACTGGACTCTCTTGATAGCAGCGCCATTCCTCCTCCGGTCCGCCGGTGCCCAGCCTGTCGAAGGACTGGTCCACATCCGCTTCGTTCCGGATGTCCGGGTCTTCGCCGTGATGTCCGCGGTTAACGCAGCGGGATTGAATGCCGGAGACGAGGATCCTGATGGCAGTCCCGTGCGCAGAGAGGTGCGGGAACGGCTACGGGAGCTCGATCCTGAGCTTCTGGCACGGCTGCAGCAGTTCTGTGATTCAAGGAGAGATGCCGTGGAGGCGGCGCACATTCAAAGTCGCTATGTGTCGCTGGCGATCGTTCTCAAGGGCCCGCCCGAGTTTCAGTTGTCTGTCACGGTTGACGAGGCTCCTGCCGAAATACGCGGCCTACTTGGTTTCGAGGAGCTTGTGAGCGAGGTGTGGCTCAAGGGAAACCTTGCGCAAGCCTGGGAGGTTGTCCGGGGGCACTACCTGGCGGAAATCGAAGCCTATCGCCCGTTGATACGCGACATGATCCTGAAAGTGCTCGGCTATGCACGGACCGAGGCCCGCGTATCGCTCGACCGGATGGTCCACTTCATACCGGATCTGATAGGGACCGGAGGGGTTGTCAATGCCCGCAACCTCGGTGAGACCTACGTCGTCGTGGTCGGTCCGAGCAAGGTCAGGGCTTCACAGATGCGCTCCATCCGCCACGAATATCTTCACTTTCTCATCGACCCTCTGCTATCCAAATACCGGGGACGCATGCCTGATCCGGAGCCCTTTGTGCAGAGGATCCGCGAACAGCCTCGCTCACTCGCCCGCTACCGTGAGAGTTTCCATCTGATGCTCACAGAGTCGCTCATTCAAGCCATGGAAAACCGGCTCGACAGAAAGGCCGAAGACAGCCGGGCGGCCATGATCGCAATGTATGATCAGGGCCTGATCCTGGCACCCTACTTCGTTGGCGCCCTGGCGCTTTTTGAAAACCGGTCGGAGTCGCTACAGGAGTTCTTTCCCGCCATGATTGATGGTTTGAGCTGGGAAAAGGAGAAGGGCCGGGAGGACGAGATCGCCCGGCTGCGGGACGAGCTGGAGCGGGACAGGATCGAGCGACAGAGGGCGCGCGATGCGGAAGAAGTGCGCCGCGACGAGATCCGTGCGCTGCTCGATGCAGCGAACCGCCACCTGCGGGACTCGGAGTTCGAGCAGGCCGGAGGACTACTGGAAGGTGTCCTGAAGCTCGACGAGAAGAACGCCGGCGCACTCTTCGGCCTGGCGCAGATCGCTGTCAGGGAGCAGGATCCGGACAGGGCTCTCGCCCTGTACGAGAGAGCGGTTCAGGCAGCCAGAGCAGGGGAATCCTGGATCGCCGGATGGTCCTGCGTGCACCGCGGAAATATCTACAGGTTCCGCGGAGAACTGGAGCGGGCGCGCCTGGAATGGGCCCGGGTTCTTGAACTGCAGGGCGATCTCAGGGGAGCTCGCGAGGCTGCGGAACGTGCCTTGACGTCGAAACCGATACCTTGATCTCGAGCGCGCTGTGCCGGGAGGCCTGTTTGCCCGCCCGTTTCCAAAGCTACCCTGCCGCGAGTAAAATAGGAATCTCAGGGAAAACCATGAGTGAGCCGACGAGTGCGCGCGAATCTCCGGGGACAGACCTGTCTGATCTGGAAGCGATGCTCGGGTATAGCTTTCGGGATCCGGGCCTGCTTCTCAGGGCGCTGACGCATCGTTCCTATGTCAATGAGCACGAGGGCGAAGGCCTCGAGCACAATGAGTCGCTCGAGTTCCTCGGGGACTCGGTTCTCGGATTCCTGGTATCCTCCAGGGTCTTCAGCCGCTTTCCTGGCTTGCAGGAAGGGGAACTGAGCAAGATCAAGGCTTATCTGGTCAGCGCTGCGAACCTGCTCCAGCTCGCGAAGCGGTTGCGTCTCGGAGAGTTCGTCAGGCTGAGCAGGGGGGAAGACAAGACCGGAGGCCGGACCAAACGCGCCATTCTTGTTGATACCTATGAGGCCGTCATTGGCGCAATTTATCTGGACGGCGGCATCGACGCTGCCTCATCTCTTCTGGTCAGGCAGGTCGAAGAGATCCTTGATGGGCTCGATATGAAACAAGTCGTCAATGGGGACTTCAAGTCCGTGTTACAGGAACAGCTCCATGATCTCGGCAGGCCGGAGCCCGTGTACCGGGTGGTTGCCGAAATCGGTCCCGACCATCGGAAGACCTTTATTGTGCAGGTTCTGATTCACGATGAAGTCGTGGCCGAGGCCTCGGGCCGTACCAAAAAGGAGGCACAGCAGGCAGCGGCACGTCTGGCCCTCGGTCTCATCGGGCGGGATGAGCCTCCCCGTTTGACAAGTGATCGAGTGATCAAGTGATCCAGCAATCAGGTAGCCAGGCAGATGTGCGGTAGAGCGGCATTCGCTCGGGATCCGTCTAGCGTCACGTGCCGCCGATGTGGGCGTACCTCCCCCGCATGCCTTGCCGGATCACTTGATTGCCTGACTTCCAGGGTCGATCCCGTCATTTAGTGCTCTTCAGCAGATTCAGCGCCTCTTCGTGCGTGGGCATCCAGCGCAGGACCTCCTCGAACTGAGCGGCCGCCCTCCTTGGGAGATGGACCTTCAGGTACAGCTTTCCGAGCTCGAGGCGGCTGTCGATGGATGCGCTGTCCAGTTCGATTGCCCGAAGCAGATGCCCTTCCGCCTCCTTGTAGAGTCTCGGATTCTCCTTCTGCGCGACGGCCAGATAGTGGTGGTAGCCGGCGACCTCGGGACGCAGCCAGACGCATTGCTTGAGGTGGGTCACAGCTTTCTCGTAATCGCCCTCGGCCAGGGCGACACGGCCGGCTCGGTACAGGCCAGCGGCGATCTTCTCCTGCTCATTGTCCGTGGAGGATCGGGCCTGAATCGCGGCCGTGATACGGCTCTCCCTCCTGGCAAGCTCCGCATCATAGGCGGCACGGGACTCTGCGTTGGAGAGTGTGGAATGTGCCTCATTGATCCAGCTGAATAGCTTCCCGGCCTTGGCATGGAGGTCCGCCCCATGTTCCGTTGCCCGGTATCGGTCCGGATGGTATTTCATGGCCAGGTTGTGGTAGGAGGCCTTGATTTCTGCCTCGGTGGCATCTCGCGTGACGTGGAGGATTTCGTAAAGACTTGCTGTTTCGCAGCGTTCCAAAAGGCGATCCAACTCGAGACGGAGCCAGTCATCGTCGGTGATCTTTGAGGGATCCCTCTCCGGGCCTCGAGCATCCAACCGCAGAAGCCCGAGGAGCACAAGTGTGCGGAGCACGGCTCCTGGTTCATTCCCTGTGGGAGCCAGCATCTGAACAGCCCGGTCATACGATGTCGGTTCCCGGACGAGTTGGAGGGCATAGGCCTCCGGGGAATCCAGCGGAAAGAGGCAGCCCGGGTCGCCGTCGGAGTCCGCGGGCATGAGGTAGCCCGTCGGGGCAATGAGCGAGGAAGGCAGCTGGCGCTCGGCCACGGCGCGGCGGGCCGCGATGAGAAGCAGCTGAGGGATCGATTCACCCAGGCTCACGTGTTTGTGCAGCAGGTGGTTTCCCTCATAAAAGTGGGATCGCGCCTCATGCTGCCCGAGAATCGAACAGAGAATACGGACCGCCTGCTCCCGCAGCCCTTTCTCGAGCTCAGAGGCCCCCAAGTTGGCCGCGCGACATACCGCTTGATCCGCAGTCAGCCCATCCTTCATGAGGCTGGCAACCGGGCGGATCGCGCTCCGGGGAATGAGCTTCATCCTCACCAGCACATGCACCAGATGGTCATCCTGAGCATTGCTCTCGGCATAAGCGAGCAATCCCTCGCGCACCGAAATCTGCTTAATGCAGGGCCCGAACGTGACCCGCAAGATACCGGTCTGTTGCTTGCGTGATATCTCGAGCAGCCAGCCCAGGGGATCCCGATGAGATGTTTCTATCTCTGCCATGTCTCAGCCAGGGAGCCCAGGCGCGACAGAGTGCTCATCCATCGGCCGCCTGGGGAACCGGACAATCACCCGGATTTCATATCGGCAGCCGGAGGGAGAGGTATGCGGATCTAACCAGGGGCTGCACCAGCAGCCTAAGTTCTGCCGGAAGAGAAGAACCAGTAGCCCAGCAAAGCGGTTGTGTCATACAGAGCGTGCGCCGCCAGGGGAGCCAGGAGGCTACGGCGAACCAGATAAAGACCTCCGAACAAGAGGCCGAAGATAGTGGCGGCTACAACGCCCTGCGGACCTTGAACATAGTGGCCAGCTCCGAATACAATACTCCAGACCACCAATCCGAACCAGGCGCCGCCCAGGTGATCCCTGAAGCGGTTGAGGATAAAAGCACGCTGCAGCTCCTCCTTTATCCCCCCGGCGTAGAGCGCCGCCAATAGGAAGACCGCCAGATCTTTCGGCGTCCTTATCAGGTCGATTAAGGGATTTCGATCGAGAAAGTACTTTGGCAGCAGGACTTTGAAACACAGGGCCACGAGCGCATTCACAAGGAAAAGAACGGGCACAAGCGCCGCTCCGACCGCCAGATGAGAGATCCATTGGTGCCTGTGCATCCCGAGATCCTTGAGCGTTTCCTGATTCATGTGAAGCAGCAAGAGCAGCAGAAGCAGGACAATAGAGGCCTCCAGCAGGATGAAGGCGGCTACTGACGGCGCATCGCTTGCAAGCGCCATCGGACCACGCCCTGTCAGGCCGAAGGGAAGCGAGGCAAGAAAACTCGAGACCAGTCCCGCAAGAAGGAGCACCTCGAGGAAAGCCTGAAGTCTGCCAGTCCAGGACTGGCATGCTCGAGCGCTGGCTTGTTCCGGTTCCATAGATCGAGACGCTACCAATCGAACGGGTGGCAGTCAAGCGAGGCCAGATCATTTCCAAAACCCCAGTGGCAGATTATGGCCCAGTGAATGCCGGGAGCTGAGAGGCCGATCCTGTCCGGGGTGCCCACTATCGCATCTGTTGTTTCGGGGGATGTGTCGAGTACCTTTGGAGGTAAGGTCCAGGGCGCCGATTCGGCCGCACGCGCAGGACAAACCCGAGTGTGCCAGGCACCTGGGCGGCAGAGGGAGCCGGTTGTAGGTCAGGAGCGGGGATCCTATAATTGAGGGTACGCTGGATCGATGACCCTGAACCCTTCCTCCGGCGGAGGCGTCTATGGGTATTAGTGGTTCCAGGTTTCTGGGACGGATCGCATGAACGATGCAATCAGGCCCCTGTTGGGAGCGGTTGCGGTGATCTTGGCGCCCTGCTGGGTGATCGCGGCAGTTCAGGGCGGGACGGAGATCACCCTGACCGAAGGAACCCTTCTATCTCTCGAGTTGAACGACTATCTCAGCACTCGATTGACAACGGAGGGAAGTCCATTCACGGCCACGGTCAACGTGCCGCTCTACTATTCGGAAAGGCTCGCTGTTCCGAAGGGGAGCCTCGTTTCGGGAACCGTTTCCCGCGTCGTCCGCCCGGGACGTTTCCGCGGGAAGGCAATTCTGTATCTTTCCTTTCAATTCATACGAATCCCTGGCAGAGGTGAGCTTCCGATCGTGGCATCGCTGTCCCGGGTCAATACGCACGATGGTGGTGCGGAGGTCGTTGTCGAGAGCGGTGTCAGGAGCGAAAGCTCCGCAGGTAAAGAGGCTCGTCAAGTAGGGGTTCCCATGATGTCCGGCGCCGGCATCGGCGCGGTTGCCGGGGGCCGCAGAGGAGCCGTGGTTGGGAGCGGCATCGGGGGCGCCGCGGGCCTGGCGACCGTCTTCACTACGCGCGGAAAAGATCTGGAGATGCGCCGGGGATCCATCATGGAGATCCGTTTAGACCGGCCGCTACAGGTCCGGCTCGACGCTCAGGACAGCGAAGTCCGCCCGAAATAACCCACCCCGGCGCTACAAGCCTGGATTCATGCATCCGCCTTGGACCTCATTGCTCTTTCCCGCCTGCGCCCGGCTTGGGAAACCGGGGTGTCTCTACGGACGGCGTATGCAGTCCATCCCTCCCATATAAGGACGCAGGGCCTCGGTAATCACGACGGATCCGTCTCTCTGCTGGCAATTCTCCAGGATCGCCAGCCAGGTCCTCCCGACGGCCAGCCCTGAGCCGTTGAGCGTGTGAAGGTATTGCCTCCTGCCGTCAGCGGTCTTGAAACGTATGTTGGCGCGGCGTGCCTGAAACGCCTCAAAGTTGCTGCACGATGAAATCTCCCGGAAGCGAGCCTGACTGGGGAGCCAGACTTCTATGTCGTATGTCTTTGCGCTGGAGAAGCCGAGGTCGCCTGAGCACAGGACTACCACGCGGTAGTGCAAGCCCAGCCGCTGAAGTATGTCCTCGGCATCCCGTGTGAGTGATTCCAGCTCCTCATAGGACCTGTCGGGGTGGGCAAACTTCACCAGCTCGACTTTGTTGAACTGGTGCTGGCGGATCAAGCCGCGCGTGTCCTTGCCGTACGAGCCAGCCTCGCTCCGGAAGCACGGTGTGTAGGCGACGAATTTCTGAGGCAGGGTATCCTCGCTCACCGCTTCGCCCTGATAAATGTTCGTCACAGGCACTTCGGCAGTCGGGATCAGGTAGTAATCCGTCCCTTCGAGCTTGAACAGGTCCATCGCGAACTTCGGCAGGTTGCCAGTGCCGAACAGGCTCGCCGAGTTCGCCATGAATGGCGGAAGCACCTCAGTGTAGCCGTGATGTCTTGTGTGGACGTCGAGCATGAAGTTGATCAGTGCGCGTTCCATGAGCGCGCCTGATCCTTGCAGGAGCGAGAAACGGGCGCCTGCGATCTTGGCCGCGCGTTCCATGTCCAGGATCCCGAGGGCTGTGCCAAGATCGACATGGTCGAGAGGCTGGAAGTCGAACCTGGGAGCTGTGCCCCAGCGCCTTACCTCCGCGTTGGTGGTCTCATCAGATCCGATCGGGACACTGGGGTGCGGAAGGTTGGGAATTCCGTGGAGAATCGAGTTCAGCCGCGCCTCGAGGGACCGGGAGCTTTCCTCGAGAGACTTTATTTCCGACGACATGTCCCTGACCCGGGACTGCTGCTCCTGTGTATCCAGTCCCTGCCTCCTGAGCCGGCCGATTTCATCCGAGGCATCGTTTCTCTTGCGCCGCAGTTCCTCGATCCTCAGGACATTGCGTTTTAGCTCTGCGTCGATCGAAACGAGTTCGTCCAGCTGGTATTCCCCGCCTCGGGTCGCGAGCCTTTCGCGGACCCGCCCGAGGTTGCCGCGCACGAAGTTCTTGTCCAGCATGCCGCCTTCCCGTATGAACTCTCTGGCCTGATGACGTTGAAAAAGGATAGCAGGACAGAGAGGAATTTACACACCCAAACCAGCTCCTTGACTTTGGATGGGAGCATTGTTTCAATCAGACCATGAGCGAGATCCGGAGAGCCGTTTTCCCAGCTGCCGGGCTTGGAACCAGGTTCCTCCCTGCGACCAAGGCCCAGCCGAAAGAGATGTTGCCGCTGGTTGACAAGCCACTGATCCAGTATGCAGTTGAGGAGGCGGTCGCTTCACAGATCACAAACCTTATCATTGTGACCGGCCGCGGCAAGAATGCGATTGAGGATCACTTCGACGTCTCCTTCGAGCTCGAGAGAATCCTGGAGGAGAGAGGGAAATCGGATCTGCTCAACCTGGTGCGCGCGGTCTCCGACATGGTGCACATAGCCTATGTCAGGCAAAAGGAGGCGCTGGGGCTTGGACACGCTATCCTGATGGCAGAGGATCTGGTCAATGACGAGCCGTTCGCTGTCCTGCTCGGAGACGATGTCATAGAGTCCACCCCTCCCTGCATACGCCAAATGATAGGCGTACACGAGCGCTCTCGGACGAGCGTGGTGGCCATCATGGAGGTCCCGCACGAGGAAGTGGGCCGCTACGGTGTTATCCAGGGAGTGCCACTCGGAGACGACGAGGGGCGCATCTTCGAGCTGCATGACCTGGTGGAAAAGCCCGAGGTCGGAAAGGCGCCGTCCAACCTGGCGATCATCGGCCGTTACATCTTGACGCCCGGCATCTTTGCAGCTCTCAGGGCGACGAACAAGGGCAGCGGAGGAGAGATTCAACTGACGGATGGTTTGAAGGTATTGCTTGCATCCGAGCGCGTCCTGGGATACCGGTTCCGGGGCAGGAGGTATGACGCGGGGGAGAAATTAGGATTTCTCATGGCCACTGTCGAGTTTGCCCTCCGGAATGAAGAATTCGGGCCGGCCTTTCGTACATACCTCAAATCACTGAAACTGGACTGACACCCGAAACGGGCATTGATCGATGCGTATACTGGTTGTGGGTTCCGGCGGCAGGGAACATGCTCTGGTCCGGGCACTGAGGAGGAGTCCACGCGTCAGCCATGTGGTCTGTGCACCCGGGAACGGTGGAATCGCGCGCGATGCGTTGTGCATCCCTGTGTCTGCGAATGACAACCCAGGCATCCTGCATGCGGCGCGGTCCAATAGAATCGATCTGGTGGTCGTCGGGCCTGAGGCCCCCCTGGCGGCTGGCATGGCGGACTACCTTGACGCAAACGGCGTGCCGGTGGTAGGTCCGCGGCAGGCTGCGGCACGGCTGGAATCCAGCAAGGTCTTTGCCAAGGAGTTCATGGCGCGGCATGGGATACCAACCGCGGCTTTTCACGTCTGCGACACTGCCGAGGCCGCCATGACAGTCATCGAGTCATCTGCGGCCGCGTACCCGCTCGTCGTCAAGGCCGACGGGTTGGCCGCAGGGAAGGGGGTGGTCGTGGCCCGTGGCGTTGAGGAAGCCCGTAACGCCGTGCGCAGAATCATGGTCGAGCGGGAGTTCGGCGCCGCCGGCGATTCCGTTGTCATCGAAGAGTGCCTCAGGGGCCTGGAGGCTTCCTTTATAGTGTTTACGGATGGAAAGACTGTCGTGCCCGCGGTCGCAGCACGCGATCACAAGCCCTTGTATGACAACGATCAGGGTCCGAACACCGGAGGTATGGGTGCCTTCTCGACCGACGTGATCCTCGACCCCGAAACAACACGCTGCGTTATTGAAAAAGTTATCGAACCCACAGTCAGGGGGATGGCAGCCGAGGGATGTCCCTTCAAGGGGATGTTGTATGCCGGGCTGATGCTTACAAGCGACGGACCCAAAGTCCTCGAATTCAACGTGCGCATGGGTGACCCTGAGGGACAGGTGATCCTGCCTAGGCTCGAGAGCGATTTTGCGGCGTTGTGCGAGAGGATTGCCGCAGGAACGCTTGCGGAATACCAGCCCGTATGGAGCAGTAAGGCGGCCGTATGCGTTGTTCTGGCGTCGTCGGGCTACCCCGGTGCCTATGCCCGCGGCAAGCGGATCGCAGGAATCGAGATGGCGGAGGAGGACCCCAGTGTCATGGTCTTCCACGCTGGCACGCGCCGCGACGGTGAGAGCCTGGTTACGGACGGTGGCAGGGTCCTGGGTGTCACAGCCATAGGTGCGGACCTTTGTGCGGCCGTCACCGCCGCCTACGAGGCGGTCAATAAGATCCGCTTCGAGGGCATGCACTACCGGCGCGACATCGGTGCCACAGGCCTCCGTCAATCGTCACTCGTCCATCGTCAATCCCGAGAGGGGGTCTGCCAGTGACAAAACCGAAAGTCGCGGTCGTCGTCGGCAGCAGTTCGGATTATCCGGTCATCCAGCACACGCTCAGAGTGCTCGAGGACTTTGCCATCCCGGTCGAACTGACTGTGTCGACCGCACACAGGTCGCCGGAGC
>JACADW010000373.1 GCA_013388445.1 Acidobacteriota bacterium
CCGTACTCCTTCCAAGTCCGGCTTCGCGCACTCCCGCCATCTCGCGTCGTGGTTGGACACCGACGTCAGCTCCCGGTGTTCACCAATCTTCAACGATCCGATGAAATCCAACCCCAAGCGGTCCAGCAGCTCGATATTTCTGCGGGAGTTGTTCCCTTTGTCGAAGATCACTGTCACTCCGGGCCGTTCCTTCACTCCAGACGCTGCGCGGAAGAAGCGGTTGAATCTTTCCACCATCAGAGGAAACTCGCGCGCGTCTGCCCGGTTCCCCTCGTATGTATCGTAGAATAGCGGAATCCCCTCCCGGCTGCAGAACACCGCATAACTGATCTGCCGGAGATTTCCACGCCCCTGTTTGTTCTTCCCCCGCACAGCCAGACTCGATCGGGTGTTGAATGTGCTGATGAAGCTGTAGAAGTTGGTTCCATCGTAGCTGATCCGCGACAGATCCACTCCTTCTCGTGAGACAACCCCGGTGATGATTTCCGCCCACGCCTGCCTCGCCTGTTCCGTACTTAAAGAGTCCATGTGGTGCCAGAAACGCTGCGATGACAGCATTTCTTCTTTCTCCACCTCTGGCAATAAGCGGCGCAAGCTCGTCCCTGCAAACCATTCCCACATGCCCTTCTTGCTCACTGGCCAGACTGCGCGGTTGACCGCCGCGAGCGTCATGTACTCTCCCACGCTCAGCCCTTGACGGCGCTTAGGGCATAGACGGTCTATCGCCTCCATCACCCTTTGCCGTTTGCTCTCCAGCCACAGTGCACTCGGGAGGCCGAACTCGAAAACCTCGGCGTAGGCGGGATCTGGCCCTCCTTCCGCCGCCTGGACCAAATCTTCCAGCTTTCCCAGGTACTTTTGCCACACCCGGCGGCACTTGCCGTTACGCCACTCCCACCGTGAGTAATAGTAATAAAGGTGACCGCTGATCCTCTTATGTTCCAGTCTCTCTTGACTCATTTAGGGCATAGATACCACACTATTGCCCAGCCTACAATGATTTTTATGCCTGTTTGGACTGCCGCACGGGCTACATTATTTAGGGCATAGTCGGCTCCGCTCATAAACCGTTCTCTTCCAAAAGGTTGTCTCTCAGGGATGCCGATAACTAGGAAAGTGCCGCTAGATCCAAGAGAAACAGCGAGTCAACCAAGCAGTCTCCGAACTCAATTCTTCTCACTCACCACATATCACACCGCACAACGCCGCAAGATCTTGCCTCGCAATCGCTTGCACTCGGACTGCATCGCACTCCCGTCTGGCACGGCACATGCTCTCAAGACATGGGTGCTTGGAGTCCAAGCAACGAGAAAAAGAAGGAATCCGTGCGCCAGGGTACATCTTTGGGCTTGAATGGACTACAATCGAGAAGAGCATGATTGTCGGCTCTCGACAGGGCGGCCTCATCGCCGGCACGGGCCTGCGGTTCCCGAGCAGGCCACGACCGATTTCGCCTCGTCAGCCGCCTCTGCCCATCGTAGCACTTCAGACTGAGGAGTCAGGCTCTGATGGGTTCCGGAAAAATAAGCACAATCGAACGAAGGACAGGACCTCGCCGATGTTGGCTCGTACGCCGTCCGTTGGCAGCGCGCCTTGCAGCCACGCGCGATCTCCTGTTGCTGGCTGTCGACAAGCCGGAAGCCGATGAGGCCCTCCAGCGAGTATGGCAGGCAGCGTTGTCGGAGCCGATGTTGGAGCAAGTGCACTGCATCATCGAAGGGGTCGAGAGGCTGGATCAGGAAGGTTGGGCTTTCAAGCTCGTAGAGGTCCTGGATCGAACGCCTCCGCAGGACGAGAAGATCGATCTGCGCAAGGCTGCAGTCTCTGCGCTGAAGAAGATGACCCGCGGGGCCGCAAAAGCGCTGGCGGCCCGCCTGCTGTTACCTGGCGAGGAGGGAGCCCGCTGGGTGCTATTCACCGCGAGAGAGATCGGGCTCAGTCACCTCGGCGAAGCCGTCTGCAATGCCTACATTGGAGCAGACATGCCTGCCCGGGAAAATCTTGTGTGCCGTCTGGCTTCCATCAAGGATGAGTCTTGGGCGGACATTATCGCGCTGCTGGCGGCTTTGTGCAGACGTCCACCAACAGGAGGTCTCATAGCGACGGCGATTATCAAGTTGCTTGATTGCGCATCAGTCGAGCGCATATGTGTGGAGCTGTGGACACGTACCAGACTCCGCGCAGCCCGGGATGTCCTGACACATTCTTTCGGTTACAGCGAGCAAGCGTTGCAGTAGAGCAGAAAAGGGCGAAGGTCATGGCAACGAGAACGGCCAACGGGATGCCCGACCGCTACAGGCCGGTGGCGCCAAGGGCCTCTCCTCTCAACAGGATCACCTGGCTCCTCACCCCTGCAGGACGAGCCCGCCTGCAGCTCTTGCGGGCGCGTCGCACCCCTGGAGATCCTCGCCGGTTCGGCCGGCTCGTGCGCATAAATGCAGCCCTGCATCAGCCCAGGAAGTTCAGACAAGAGTCTACGCTCGTCCGGCAACTCCGCGCCGGACGAGAGGCCCCTTAGGGGCCAGAGAATTCAGGAGTCAGGAGTCAGAAGCCAGAATGGCCTTGATGTAGCCGTTCAGGAGTCGACTGACTTCCTCCAAGGTTTGCATCGGCACCTCCGTGCTCCCATAACCAAGGTCCTGCGCGAGGATCAGGTAATAACGGCTTTCCTCGATAGAACCCTCAGCGATGTTCAAGAACCGAACTTTATCCGCTTTGCCCCGCTTTCGGAAGCCTTTGGCGATGTTTGCTGGGATCGAGATAGCTGCCCGACGCATTTGGAGCGACAGTGCGTACCTCTCCTGCTTTGGAAAACTCGATGTGAAGCGATAGACTTCGAGAACGAATTCGTGAGCTTTGCTCCAAACTTGGAGATCTCGAAACGTCCGTGCTGCCTGGCGTTCATTCGGCATGAGGAGAACCCACTGACTTTCGAGTTAATGCTGGAGATGGTTTCATGAGTGTTCCGATCAATCCTGCAGATGAATTTACCCCTTACCATGAAAAGCTCCTCGAAGGTACCTACGACTGTGTCGATCGAATCGTCGTCAACGCCTACTATCCCCTCGGTCGGAGTGCCGGAGGGTTTCGC
>JACADW010000044.1 GCA_013388445.1 Acidobacteriota bacterium
GATCAACTCCGCCTCCCGCACTCACTTGCCGATGCAGAAGCGCGAAAAGATCTCATCCAAGATATCCTGAACATTCGTCTCCCCGGTTATTTCCCCGAGCCTTGCAAGACTCTCATGCAACTCGACCAATACGTACTCCTCGCTGACTCCGCTCCTCAGGGCTGCACCACCTCGCACTACAGCCTCCCGTGCCGCCTCGAGACACCGGAGATGCCGGAGGTTGGTAACCAGTATCCCCTCGCTCCGTGGCCGCGAACCGCCGAAGAGGCATGTCAGAATGGCCCCTCGCAGCTCATCAATCCGCTCTCCAGTCAGGGCG
The DNA here is from genome assembly GCA_013388445.1 of Acidobacteriota bacterium. Classification (GTDB taxonomy): domain Bacteria; phylum Acidobacteriota; class UBA6911; order UBA6911; family UBA6911; genus JACADW01. The sequence continues at coordinate 320 of JACADW010000044.1, forward strand.
GAAACATCCAGCCAGGGCATCCCCGCCGCATACGCAGCCTTCTCACCAGCAGACCACGCCGGCTTCAGATCACATTTGTTGAATACGACGATGAAGCGCAGGTCCGCTATCTTGTCCCTCAATGCTTCATCCCCGGCTGAGCGAGCGCGGCTCGAATCGACCACCAGAAGTATCGCGTCGGCCTCCGCAATGGCAGTGTAGCTGCGCTCCACCCCCAAGCGCTCGGCCTCGTCCGCGGCTGGTCCCACCCCCGCAGTGTCGATGAGCCGCACGGGTATGCCCCGGATGCTGATCTCCTCGGTCACCAGGTCCCGCGTCGTGCCGGGAGACTCGGTGACAATGGACCGGTCCTGCTCGAGGAGCGCATTGAAAACGCTGCTCTTCCCGACATTCGGCCTTCCAATGACAGCCAGCGAAAACCCCTCCCGTACGATGCGGCCGTACCGATACGAGCCAACCCAGCGATCGAGTTCCCTCACTAGCGACACGAGCTTTTCGGCAGTGACCGCGCGCGAATCCAGCACCAGCCCGTCATCCTCAAATTCAACCGCCGTCTCCAGCTGCACGATGATATCCAGGAGCGACCTCTTCAGAGGCTGGAGCTCGCTGGATAGGGCACCGGAGCGCTGTCGGCCCGCAACCTGCGCCTGATAAAGGGTGAAGGCTTCGATGGTGTCGCGTACCGCTTCGGCCTGCGCAAGGTCCATCTTGCCCCGGAGAAATGCCCGCATCGTGAATTCGCCAGGCTCCGCAAGCCGCGCGCCGCACTCACAGAGAATCCCAAGAACGGCATGGATAATTACGGCGCTGCCGTGCAGGGAGATCTCCGCCACATCCTCGCCCGTGTAGGAATGGGGAGAAGGGAAACATGTGACGAGCGCCTGATCGAGCTCAGTCCCCGTGCGCGGATCGATCACCTTCCCGAGCGCTGCATAGCGGGCCCGCGCGCGCTCGCCGCCGCATGCCGGCATGAAGACCTTTTCCACGATCGGGAAGCAATCAGGACCACTCAGACGCACCACCGCGATCGCGGCAGATCCCGGCGCTGAAGAAAGCGCACAGATGGTGTCTTCGAGCGGCTTCAATTGAACGACGCGCAGGAATATCCGAGAGGTACCGGCACAGTGCCCAACCGGAGAGCGGCCGCACCTTGCGGATATCACTGGGAGGGGAAGATGGTAACACTACGCTTTTCACCCTCACCGGTACTTTCCGTCCGGATCCCCTCGGTGCCCGAGAGGGCCAGGTGAATGATCCTCCGTTCCTTGGGATTCATCGGCTGCAGACTCAGCGGCCGCCGCTGCGAAAGAACCTTCTTCGACGCCATCTCGGCGAGCAACACCAGCTCGGCTTCACGGTGCTTCCTGTAGTTCTCCGAATCAAGGGCGATCGAACCGATGCCGTTCTCCTTTCCCGTCCTGAAGGCCTTGTTCAGGAGATATTCCAGGCTGTTCAACAGCGCCGCCGTTCCGGAGAGCAGCAGCGGCCGGTCCGGACCGGACAGGTCCACTATGACGGTCGCGCCGTCCGCTCTGGCATCGACTTCGAGGTCAAGCCCCATGAGCGACAACAGCCTCTTGCAAAACGCGGCGACGGCATCTGCTGACCCGGCAGGAACCGGCTCCTCAGGGCTTGGGTCTTCGTTGCGTTGGGGCATCTCTGATCCACCGCTCCGCGATTTTCTGGAAACCGATCTGAAAAATGTTACTGCACAGGAAATAGAGGTTCAATCCACTGGAGACGTTTAGAAACATGACGGTAAAGACCGCCGGCATGATCATCATCACCTTGGCCTGAGTTGGATCGGCCCCGGGCGTCATCGGCGTCATCTTCTGAGAGATCATCATGGTGATCCCCATGACTATGGGAAGCACGTAATAGGGATCCTTGGCCGACAAGTCCTGCATCCAGCCCACAAATGGGGCCTGGCGCAACTCAATGGAATAGGCCAGAAGAGAATAGAAGGCAAACAGCAACGGCATCTGAAGGAGAAGCGGGAGGCAGCCGCCAAGCGGATTCACATTGTGCTGCTTGTAAATCGCCATGATCTCCTGGTTCATCTCGGCGCGCTTGGGATCGGTCGCCTTGTAACGCTTGTACTTCTCCTGGATCGCTTTGATCTTCGGCTGGACCACGGCCATCTTCTTCATCGAGACGATCTGCTTCAGGCGGAAAGGGAAGAGGAGCAGCGTCAGAAGAAGGGTCAACAGGATGATCGCAAGGCCGTAATTGTGAACGTACTTATAGAGCCACTTGAGGGAAACCAGCAGCGGACGAACCAGGAACGAGAACATCCCGTAGTCGATCACCTTTTGCAGATCCGCTCCTTGGATCTTCTCCAGGTACGCCTGTTCCTTGGGCCCCACAAAGAACCGCAACCGCGCCGCTCCGTTTGTGGGAATCATCACCCGGACGAGTTCACGGGACAGCTCCTTGCCGTCCAGTCCCGTCGTCTTGGCTACCCTCTTCTGGACCTCGATGGCATCGAGTGCAATGCCTGCCGGAACGGCCAGGATGGCAAAGTACTGCATGTCAAGTCCAACCCAGCCGATCCCGCCGCTGATCCGTTCGATGTCTTTCTCCTCCTTGGGAGGGTCCTGGCGCTTCACCTTACCGGCCAAGCTGTAGACGGCTGTCAGCTTGACCGATGTGTTGATCAGGTGTTCATGTTCGGGCCCGATGTCCTCCCCGACGAGGACTCTGCCCTGCAATGGTCTCCCGGAGCGCTCGGCTGCGACTATGTATTCCGCTACGTAATTGTCTGCGAAAAAACGAAACCTCTTCTCCACCGAGAAGTCGCCCCGTCTCAGATTCATCGCGACGGTCACCGGGGGAGCGAAAGTGAGTTCCGATCCCGAACCCTCCACGATTTCGAATGCATAAGGTTCGTTGTTGGCCGTTCGCCCCAGCGCCGCATCGTCGAGGACGAGAGCTCCTGGATACGGACGACCCTCCGGGTTGCGTCCGTCCGATATCATCTCGAACACCTCGCCTCTTGCAGATTTATGACGCTTGAGTTGCCAGCTCGTGATCAGCCCACCGCGGTTGTCCAGTACCGCCCGATAGAGATCGCAATCGACAACAAGCTGCCGTATTTCAGCCTGGGTGTCGCCGGCAGAGACAGGCTTTTCGATGGGCTGTTCAGCCGGCAATTCGGGAGCGGATTGCGCTGGCGGCGACGCGGGTAAGCTCGTCCGCGTGACAGCTTCCTGCTGGCGGGGTCCTCTCTGCATCTTGCGCTCCTCAAGGTAGCGGAAGGCAAACAGGACCAGCAGCGAGAGGGCAACCGCTAGAAGTACTCTTCGTTCCATTGGCTAATAAAATCCGCGGTTCAGGGCACAGGATCCGGACCGCCTGCGCTGAAAGGATGACAACGGAGCAGGCGCTTGAAGCCCAAGAAAAGCCCCTTGGCCAGTCCCCATTTGTCGATCGCCTGATACATATAGACCGAGCACGTGGGCTGAAAGCGGCAGGCCTGTGGAATCCAGGGGGACACATAGCGCTTGTAGGCGCGCAGGAAAGCCAGCACTAGGGCCTTCACACACTCTCCTGGACCGGTGTCCTGCAGGCAGCTCGCCAGCTTCTCGAAGCTACGCCCCTCCCCAAAGCCTGGCCGCTTTTTGAACGGCGGCAAGAAACTCGGCGTGCAGGGAATCGTAACGCGCACCGGCACAGCCTTGCGTGGCATTCACCACAAGATCAAAGCTGTCAGGGATTTCCGCCTGAGCCCGGCGAAATACCTCGCGGAGGAGGCGCTTGATACGATTGCGCACAACCGCCTTTCCTATCCTGCGCGAAACGGTAATCCCGAGGCGCAGATGGCCAAGTCGGTTTCTTCGGACAAAGAGCACGAATCTCCGGCTGGCTACCTTCTGACCATCTTCGTAGATGGCCCTATAGTCAGAGGTTCCAAGGATTCTGAGCCGCCTGGGAAATCGCTCCGAGCACCTCTTATCCACTCACCGACAGCCTCTTCCGACCTTTTGCCCGCCTCCTCTTCAGCACCAGACGACCACATTTCGTCGCCATCCGGGCTTTGAACCCGTGCGTCTTCTTCCGCTTGCTGTTGTTGGGCTGGTAAGTCCTCTTTGGCACGTGCTTCTCCGGCAGATAGTGTCCAAACTATTTATGTTATTGATGCCAGGCGGGAAATGCAATAACTCGCTGCGTCGTCCAAACGGCCGCAGCAGAGTCGTTTGCTGGAGGACAAAATGGCTCCCAGGCTCGTTCCTCGCACCGGACATCGTACCGAACATTTCGGGAAATGGGTCCAATACCCTTCGAAAGGAGGTATCTCGCAAGGCTCTCCCGCCGCATATGCATGACATACCGGCTTCGGCCCCGCCTCCGACGCAGTGCATCTTCACAACGGCAGCCGCTGCACTCTATCCAGCCTGGCCTTGCGCGACGCCTGGTCAGCTAGCCGCAGAGGCTCAGGCAACCGCACCCCGCGCGTCGTCTTCAGCGTCCATTCCACGCATCTTTCTAATGAGATCCCGTACCCGACGGAGACGAACAGAGGCTTCACGTGGTCTCGTGTCCTCAGGACGGTTCCGACGACAGCACCCTCGTCAACCAGATCAGCCCGCTCACCGCGATTCGGCCCCGGTTCCTGACAGCACCCGCAGAGCCGCGACTTACCTATCCCAACGGTAGGTTTCCTGAGCAACATCCCGATGTGGCATGCAACTCCGAATCTCCGCGGATGCGCGCGACCGTGGCCGTCAACGAAGACCATGTCGGGGTCCAGTCGCAGCCTTTCCCACGCCTCAAGGACCGGAGGCGCTTCGCGGAAGCCCAGAAGACCAGGAACATAGGGAAATGGAGTCCGCAGCCAAGCCGAAACCGATTCGACGAGTGCCAGGTCTGAAAACCGCAGTACCACCACTGTTGCCACCGAGATCCGCTCTCCGGCGATGTATGCTACATCCACACCCGCCACTGTCCCCGGCGTGTCGACCACGAGATCGGTCTTTACCAGGTCGCGCAGGGCCAGCTGCACTTCGATGGCCTCCCGGGTCGTACCCGGGACTCGAAGCAATCGTTCACGCACAGACTTGACGCCCAACCGCATCCTCGCGGCACGTCCGCCCGGACCATGCCGGCGGCTGCCCATGGATTATCAGGGGTTCTGACATGGCCCCCTGGTCCTATACTGGCATACCACGAGCAAACCCCTCCCGCTCAACCGCTCACGAAACACCTCTGGCTGATTCCTGTCGCGAGCCTCGCTAAGTGTGATTCCTGATCCCGAACCTCGATGGAGGCCTGGTCGTGGATGGGAAAGAGCGAGAAGTGATTCTCCATGTATCATGCCTGCAACAGATTACGTCAGAAACAATCCTCAAAGTCTATCTCGAAGCTCAAGTCGCTGAATCGGCACGTTGATGTGAAGTGCGACTTCCGCGATAGAAAATAGCTAGGAGAAAACACGGTCGAATATGGCATCCACGTTGCGCAGCTGCAGTTCGGGGTTCACCACGGACCTGATCTCATCTTCGCTCAAAACCCTGGAGATATCGGGATCTTCGAGGAGGACATGCAGAAAATCCCTGTCCTCCTTCCAGACGCTCATCGAGCAACGTTGCACCCAGAGATAGGCCTCCTCTCGCAGAACGCCTTTCCTGGTGAGGTCGAGAAGCAACTGACCGGAATACGCCAGTCCCCGGGTGAGCTCCATGTTCTTCAACATCCTCTCCGGGTAGACTACCAGGCCGCCGACAATGTATGTCATCGTCCGCAGCATGTAGCAGAGAAGCGCGGTCGCATCCGGCAGGATCACACGCTCGGCAGACGAGTGCGAGATATCGCGTTCATGCCAGAGCGCGACGTTCTCCATCGCCGTCACCGCATAACCGCGCAGGAGGCGTGCCAGTCCGCAGACCTGCTCGCACTTGACCGGATTTCGCTTGTGCGGCATTGCCGAGGATCCCTTCTGTCCGGAAGCGAACGGCTCCTCGACCTCGCGGACTTCCGTCCTCTGCAGATGCCGTATCTCGGTCGCGAATTTTTCGAGGGAGGTGCCTATAATGGCCAGCGTGCTCACATAGTCGGCGTGGCGGTCGCGTTGCAGCGTCTGCGTGGATATCCGGGCGGCCCTCAGGCCGAGGCGCGCGCATACCTTCAATTCCACATCCGGGTCCAGGTGCGCGAAGGCACCCACAGCGCCTGACAGCTTCCCGACGCTCATGAGCTCCATGACACGTTCCATCCGCTCGCGGTTCCTGCGCATCTCGTCATACCAGACTGCGAGCTTCAGCCCAAGAGTCGTCACTTCAGCATGAACGCCGTGCGTCCTTCCCATCATGAGCGTCTTGCGGTGTTCCCGCGCGCGCCTCGCCAGGACCTGCAGAAACCCGTCGATCTCCCTGAGGATAATCTCGTTTGCGGAACGGAGCTGCAGTGCCTGCGCCGTGTCCACAACATCTGTTGACGTCAAGCCCCAATGGATGAACCGCGAGTCCGGACCAACGAATTCGGCCACGCTGGTCGTGAAGGCAATCAGGTCGTGGTGCGTCTGCTTTTCGATCTCCTTTATTCGCTCCAATGAAAAGCCTGCTCTTCCTTCGATGGTTGCCAGCGATTCAGGAGGGATCCAGCCCTTTTCCGCGAGAACCCGGCAGACCTCCACCTCCACGCGGAGCCAGCACCGGAACCTGTTTTCTTCGGACCAGATTTCTGCGATATCGCCGGGTAAATATCGGTCGATCATTGTCTTTGACCTCTGTGAGTGAAGGTGTGGAACTGGTTGTACACTCGCGACCTTTCGACTGCACGCTTCGAAAGCCCCGGGACAGGGACCACAGGCCTGGGAACGCCGGGCCCATGGTCGGCAGCCCGGCGAACCGCGCTACCGGCCTGCTGACGCGATCCAGGCTGCGACCGGGCCGCCCTGAGTTCTCCCGGTAACGCGATGAACGGCGTCAGTAGGAATAAGTCCGGCTCACCTCGTCGGGTTTGGCGAGCTCAAGTCGTGTCTGATTGCTGCGCAGCGCCGATCGTCCCTCCAGCGCCCGGCGCGCGGATTCGAGCGCAAGTTCGGGCAGGTTGTTCTTCTTGCTCAGATGGGCCAGAATGACGTGACGGGCTCGGCCATCAAACTCGTTGGCAAGGTAGCGCGCGACGCTGTCATTGGACAGGTGCCCGAGCCGGCTCATGACCCGCTGTTTCAGCGCCCAGGGGTACGGGCCAACCTGCAGCATCCTGAGGTCGTGATTCGATTCCAGCACGATGCAGTCGCATGCACGCAGCCTCTCGGCCACCAGGTTTGTCAGGCAGCCGAGATCCACCACGATCGCGGCCTTGATCCCGTTCCGTTCGATGGTGAAACCGATCGGATCTCTGGCGTCGTGCGGGACCGCAAATGGCGTGAAAAGGATGCCGTTGATGTCAAACGGAACGCTCGAATCAATCCGCTGCCTCCGCCCCGGATCCAGAGTGAGGCCTGAGGCCTGCAAAGCTTGATCCGTGACGAACACCGGGATCTCCAGGTCTCTCGCAAAAGGACCAAGCCCGCGACTGTGGTCGCCGTGCTCGTGGGACAACACGATTGCCGAGATCTGCTGCGGAGAGAGGCCACACTCTCGCAGGCGCCGCGCCGTCTCTCGCCCGCTGAGTCCGATATCAACAAGGATCCTGGTCGCCCCGTCACTCACAAGCGCGGCATTCCCTGAACTGCCGCTTCCCAAGATGGTGATGCTGAGACCCAAGGGTCAGACCTCCAGGTTCATGGATTCGACTTCGCGCCCGTCCTGGCTTCCGAGAAGGGTCAGGGACAGCGGCGCGGAGTCGAAGACGTCTTGACACAGGCCCTGGATATCCTCCGCCTCAACACTCTCGAACTCACGGATGATTTCCTCGGGAGTGTAGAAGCGATCGAAGTAAATCTGCTGCTGCGCCAGCTGGGTCATCCTGCTACTCGAACTCTCGAGGCTCAACATGACCGAACCCAGCAGATTGTCCTTCGCACGGCGGAGCTCGTGAGCCGGCACCGGTTGTCGGCACATCTTTTTAAGCTCCTTTATCACAAGCTCTATGACCGGCATCACCTTGTCCGGAGCTGCACCCGCATACACAGACAGCGTCCCCACGTCCCGATAGAGGTTGAGGGAGGAGTATATCGAATAGGCCAAGCCCCGCTTTTCGCGAATGCTCTGGAAAAGGCGCGAGCTGACCCCACCCCCCAGAATGTTGCACAGCAGGTGGAGGGCGTACCGTTTTTCGGAGGTCACCGGAGGGCAGCCGGTACCGAGACAGAGGTGGGTTTGCTCCAGGTTCGGCTTTGCCCGGACCAGGTTGGACGCGCGGCATTCGGGGGGAGGGCCGGGATCCACCGGCACTCCCGGTTCGAGCTCTCCAAAGTAGCGTTCGACGAGCCTGCGCGCGCTGGCGTGCTGTATGTTGCCTGCTATAGAGATGATGGTGTTGTGAGCCGTATAGTTGTCGCGAAAGTACTGCTTTACTTTGGCCCTTGTTATGCGTTCTACAGATTCCCTGGTCCCCGAAATAGGCCGTCCAAGGGGATGCCCCTTCCATAGGTTCTCCATGTAGAGGTCCTGGATCAGGTCCTGGGGTGAGTCCTCGATCATGCTGATTTCTTCGAAGATCACCTCCCTCTCCCGTTCCATCTCATCCGCGGGAAACGTCGGATTCAAGGCTATGTCAGCCAGGATGCCGAGCGCAAAGGGAAGGTGACGGTCCAGGACCTTGGCGTGGAGGCAAACGTACTCCTTCTCGGTGAACGCGTTGAGCTGCCCGCCGACCGAGTCGATCGCCTTGGCGATGGCCAGGGCAGACTTCGTGGTCGTTCCCTTGAAGAGCAGATGCTCTATGAAATGCGATACCCCGGCATCGGCTTCATTCTCACAACGGGACCCGCTTTTCACCCACACGCCTATCGCGGCCGAGTGGAGATACGGCATCACCTCGGTAACGGCAACGAGGCCGTTCTGCATCTCCCTTTTCTGGACATCCATTCGAGTTCCGGCCAGAGTGCGTGACGCCCCGTATTACTACCATAGAGCAACTCTGCCCGCAACTCGCCGGCACCCATGCGCCGGATGTTGCCGTCAGACGTCCCGTGGTATCGTTGTGAGCTGTGAATGCAAAGAAGCCTTCAGCCAAGGCGGCGGTCAGGAACCTTGTGGGCGCCAGCCTCGAAGAGATCGAGGAGGTGTCGGCGGACCTGGGAGAGCCGCGGTATCGGGCGCGCCAGATCTACGCAGGCATCTACCGGCTTCGCTACCGGTCCTGGGACGAATTTAGCGATCTCCCTGAAACCTTGCGCCGGCACCTCAAGGAGAGGTTTACGATCATCCGCCCCAGGATAGACCGGACCTTCACATCCCAGGATGGAACTCGACGTTACCTTCTTGAGGTCCCGCC
>JACADW010000045.1 GCA_013388445.1 Acidobacteriota bacterium
GCAGAACACACCGCCCGGCGGTGCACGCGCCGTCGGCAGGGAGGCGGATGGCCGGTCAACGCCGGACGAGGGACCTCAGCCGCGCGATCTGCGCAGTCTGGCTGGCAATCCAGCCGGCCTGCCGCCGAGCACGGGGGGACATGGCGACGAGGACCTGCGGCAGCTCAGACGGGAATTCCAGCAGCGTGTGACGGACGCCGAAGAGCTGCGCCGCCTGATGAACCGCAGCGCGTCACAGCTGCCGACCTTGAACCAGATAATCGACATGCTCAGGCGCATGGGCGACTACGGCGATCCTGAAGAGGTCGCACGCCTGAGGGGTGCAGTGGATCTGCTGCGGCAGATGGAACTGGCACTCGGCCGAGAACTGGGCCGGCTTGCCGAGAAAGAGCAGTTGCTCTACCCCGGCGGCAGCGAGGTTCCGCGCGGCTTTGAGAGGCTGGTCGAGGAGTACTACAAGGCACTTGCCCGAGCCCTCCCGAAACAGTAAACGAGTCATCAAGTGATCCGGTGATCAAATGATCAAGCGAACCGGTGTTTCATCAGCGGGTTCAGTCCCCTGCCACATCACCCGCTTGATTGCCGGATGACTCGAAAGTCCGCCGATAACTTCGACCATTCTCCTTGCAATGGGCCCGATCAGTTGGTTATGGTCATGCGCTGTCTGACGGATATTTGAGGAGTGGGTGCACACCATGCGAATTGTCATCACAGGAGGGGCCGGTTTTCTGGGAAGTCATCTTTGTGACCGCCTGCTCGGGATGGGCCACCATGTGCTCTGTCTCGACAACTTGATTACCGGCAGTGTCGACAACATATCGCACTTGATGGGACACGAGCGCTTCCGGTTCGTCAAGCACGACGTTACGGAGTACATCTTTATCGGCGAGCCGATCGATGCCGTCATGCACTTTGCGTCTCCGGCCAGCCCGCGTGACTATCTTGAGTTTCCCATTCAGACTCTGAAGGTCGGGGCACTCGGGACACACAAGACACTCGGGCTTGCCAGGGCGAAGCGCTGTCGTTTTCTGCTGGCCAGCACTTCGGAGACCTACGGCGATCCGCTGGTCAATCCGCAGCCGGAAACGTACTGGGGCAATGTCAATCCCATTGGCCTCAGAGGCGTCTATGACGAGGCCAAACGCTTTGCTGAAGCCATGGTGATGGCCTACCACCGGTATCACGGGATCGATACCAGGATCGTCCGCATATTCAACACCTACGGCCCGCGTATGCGTCCGCACGACGGACGGGTGGTGTCGAACTTCATCACGCAGGCTCTCCGCGGGGAGCCGCTGACTGTCTACGGCACAGGCGAACAGACGCGGAGTTTCTGCTATGTGGATGACGAAATCGAAGGGATCGTGCGCCTGCTGTTTGCCGCCGGATCCGAAGAGATCCACCACCCGGTCAACATAGGCAACCCTCAGGAAGTGAAGGTGATCGAGATTGCGCGCAGGATCATCGAGCTGACGCAGTCCGGAAGTCCGGTCGTCCACAAGAAACTCCCCGAGGACGATCCGAAGGTGCGGCGGCCCGATATTGCCCGTGCAGTGGGCCTATTGGGCTGGAAACCGACCGTCGGGCTCGAAGAGGGGCTGCAAAGGACCGTCGCGCATTTCAGACGCTCGCTGGGTTCGCCTGCAACGCTCGAGTGAGATGGGAAAACGCCCCGTTTCCTGATCTGATACAATTCACCGGGCCGAGGGATGGGTCCGCATCGCATGGGAAAGACAACCTACGTTCTCGGCATCAACGCCTACCATGGAGACGCATCGGCGGCCCTTCTGGCTGACGGGAGACTCGTCGCCGCCGTCGAAGAAGAGCGGTTCAACCGAATCAAGCACGCCGCCGGTTTTCCGGCAAATGCCGTCCGCTTTTGCCTGAACTGCGCGCAGATCTCGATTTCCGATGTAGCCCACATCGGCATCGCGAGGGTTCCGACAGCACACCTGATCGACAAGCTGACATTCGTGCTTTACAACCGGCTGATGTTCACAAGGCAGGGGCTTGACCGCCTGCGTAGCGTGGAGAAGATCCGGAATGTGAAGACAGTCCTGAGCGAGACACTGGGAGTCGGCGAAGCGGTGCTGCGGATGGAGTTCCACAACGTCGAGCATCACGTCGCCCACATGGCCAGCGCTTTTCTCGTCTCCCCGTTCCGCGAATCAGCTCTGCTGTCGGTGGACGGTTTCGGCGATCTCTGCAGCACGATGCTGGGGCGCGGAACGGACAGATCGATAGAGAAGATCGACGCCGTGATGTTTCCGCACTCGCTCGGCCTCTTCTATACCTGCATGACGCAGTATCTTGGTTTTCCGAGTTACGGCGATGAAGGCAAGGTCATGGGCCTGGCTCCTTACGGAGAGCCTCGCTATCTCGATGCGATGCTCGACATCGTCAGGCCTGAGGGAGCGGGAGGGTTTACGCTGAACCTCGACTACTTCAACCACCACATCCATGGCATCGAAATGACCTGGGATGAAGCAAGTCCGCACATCGGCCGTGTCTACTCGGACAAACTCCTAGAGCGCTTCGGGCCGGCTCGCAAACCCCGTTCGGAGATCACGCAGCACCATCGGGACTTGGCGGCTTCTCTCCAGAGATGCCTCGAGTTTCACCTGTTCAGGGTGCTGAACCACCTCCACGAACGCACGGGATCGGCCAACCTGTGCCTGGCGGGCGGCGTCGCCTACAACAGCGTCGCCAACGGCCTGATCCCGCACCACACGCCGTTCCGGAACATCTTTATCCAGCCCGCCGCCGGCGACAGCGGCACGGCAGTGGGGGCCGCCTTTTACATTTGGAACACACTCCTGGGCAATCCACGCAACTTCAGCATGACCGAGGTGTACCTGGGACCCGACTACAGCAGCGATGAGCTCGAGCAGTCATTGCGCAACTTTGGTGTGTCCTACGAAGCGTGCCGCGACCCTGAGGAGCGCGCCGCCGAGCTGCTCTCTCAGGGGAAAATCGTAGGCTGGTTCCAGGGGCGCATGGAGTTCGGGCCCAGGGCGTTGGGCAACCGGAGCATTCTCGCCGACCCCCGCTACCCCGAGATCAAGGAGGTCCTCAACCGTCGGATCAAACACCGGGAGAGTTTCCGCCCCTACGCGCCCTCGATCCTGGAGGAATATGTGGAGGAGTATTTTGAGGATGCCTTCTCATCGCCCTTCATGCTGATGGTGTTCAAGGTGCGGCCCGACAAGAGACCCTCCATTCCGGCGATCGAGCATGTGGACCACACCGGCCGCATTCAATCGGTCTCCCGGGAGACGAACCCCCGATTCTGGAACCTGATCGAAGCTTTCAGGAAGCGGACCGGAATACCGCTTGTTCTCAATACGTCCTTCAATGAGAACGAACCGATCGTCTGCACTCCCCAGGATGCCCTGAACTGTTTCGCGACAACGAAAATGGATGCCCTGGTGCTAGGTGACTTCCTGGTCACGAGGTGAGCGCGCCCGATCATGGGCGGCCGGGATATTTCTTCAGCACAGCATTGAGGATCTCGATCGTCCTTTGCCGGAGGGGAATCACGGGACCCCGGCTCAGCAGGGCAGCGACCTGCCTGGCATCGTTCTCGTCTGCTCCTTCGGCTTCCAGGTTGGCGATGATGGTCCTGCGGCGTGCGCGGAGTTCGGCGCGCAGATGCTCGATCCCTTCACGTACGGTGCGATTCAATTCGGTGGCCGAAGCCTGCACGCTGAAAACAGCAGCCGGGACGAAATTGCAGCAGCACCGCGGCTTCTGCTCCAGAATCGCGCGGGCAGGCAACGGACATCTCCGCGCGCGGCGCCAGGCCAGAATCAAACGGACCTGCGTCAGTTGCGTCCTGTCAGTCCCGGCTATCTGGGAGAGCAACTGCAGGTTCTGCAGGGCCACGCGGTCGATCCCGGAGAGTCCCGCCGTGGATCCCGGCACCTCACCGACGGTTTCTTCATGGGCGCGGGAGTAGGCGTTCGCATAGCGCTGCTTGAACTCCATGAAGGTGCGTTCGAATCGGTCTCTTTCGGCGGATTCCAGGAACCGATGCGGTTGCTTCATGAGCCCGATCAGCGAGGATCGAAGCCGGTCCGCATCGGCGTCACCCGTCAGAACAGCGCCCCGGACATAGTCGCATGCGCGCTCGTACGTCGGCTGCCACCGCATCAGCGCCGCTATGTCATTCATGGAATCGATCCACGAGCGGCCCTCGTGCCCTTCGCGGCTGAAATGGACCCCGATCTGGAACATAGCCTCAGAATACGTGAGCTCGTTCCTGCCGTAGCGGTCGAATGCAGAACGGACGGTGGCCAGGCCCGCGGCGAACGCCCTGGTCCGGTTGTGAAACGCAACCGTCATGAAAGGCTCCGGCAGAGAGGCCAGCTTCTCGGCCACGATGCGGCAATTGTCCCCGGCACCTGCTTCCCACCATCCGATCACGCGGGTTTCAACCGCGGCCGCGTCCAGCCCTTCGAGGTCCTTCATGCCCGTGAGAAAGACCGCGGATCCGGCGAGTTCCTCGCCCGTGGGATTCTGAGCGGCCTCCCTTTCTGGTATGCGGCCGGATTGGTCGGAACAGGTGTTCGCCATGCGTCGCCAGCTGGTCTCGAATGCCGTCATCACCGTGATGCGGCACTGCCTTACAGGTCTCTTGTTATGGGAGAGGCCGCCGAAACTCTGGTCGCTGCAGACCGCTCTCAGCGACGGTCGGCTTCCTAGATCGGCTTCTTCCCGCCTAGGCCTGTATCTCTTTTATCGACGTTCTCGGGCGAGTCTTTAGGCGGGGTGCCCCCGGCATCCAGGGGCTCCGAGCCGAACATCTGCTCATATACATTGCCGTAGCAGCGGATCGTGGGTTCGGTCCCTTTGATGAACACCTCCGATTCCCGCTCCAGGCATCTCTCGGTCGCAAGCATGCCCGTGGAGGGATCGATCTCGACTTCGACGATCCCTTCCTCGGGCGCAAGAAATTCCTCTCCTTTCAGCGGCACCAGCACAGTAGCGCGCTTCATGAACTCGGTCCAGATGGGGAGCGCGGACTGGGACCCGGAGAGATTCAGTTCCCTGTTGTCATCGAAGCCGACCCAGACAATGCAGAGCAGGTCGGGAGTATACCCGGCGAACCAGCCGTCGTGAGATGTGCCGGTCTTGCCGGCTGCCGGCAGTCTGAAGCCCAGAGAGCGAGTACCGGCTCCCGTTCCCTGGTTGACCACCGATTGCATGAGCGAGGTGATCATGAAGGTCGTCTGGGGCGAAAGCACCTGCTTGGGCGTTCCAGTCGGGGCGAACACGACTTTCATTTCCTGGTCGCAGACCTTGTCAAGCGGCTTGAGCTCCGACAGCCATCCCCCGTTCGCGAATGCGGTGTAGGCGCGAACCATTTCGAGTGGTGTGACTTCGAAAGCGCCTATGGCCATGGCGGGATACGGCTTTATCTGCTCGTTGAGGCCCAGGCGGTGCGCCAGCTCGGTAATCCTCGAATACCCGACCTTGTCCGCGAGCTTGATGGTTGCCACGTTCAGTGATTGTGTTATGGCCTGCCTCATCGTGACCTGGCCGGAATATTCGTCTTTGAAATTCCTCGGCTCGTAGGAAAGGTCTTCGAACTCAAACTGAGTCGGCTGGTCCAGGACCATCGAAACTGGGGTCAGAGGAGTGGGGCTCCAGTAGGCGGTTTCGATGGCCGCGGCGTATACGAAGGGCTTGAAAATGCTGCCGGGCTGCCGCTTGGCCTCGGTGATGCGGTTGAACTGCGAGGATCCATAGTTTCGCCCCCCGATCATGGCGAGGATGTCTCCGTTCTTCGGATCCACGGCGATCAGACTGGCCTGGACAGTCCCATGCGGTATGGCTCTCTTGCCCTTGGAAAAGTGCGCGTCCATTTCCTCAACACCCTTGCGGACGGCCTCGAACGCCGCCCTCTGCAAGTCGGGACGCAAGGTCGTGAAGACCTTGTAGCGGCCGCGTGTCAGGGCTTCTTCTCCCAGCTTGTCCACGAGATAATCCTGGACATAGTCGACGAAATAGGGTGCATCAGAGTAATTCAGGACGGATGAGGGCTTGATCTCCAGTGGCATGGCCTTGGCCTGGTCGCGCTCCCCGGGCGAGATCATCTCATATTCGGCCATCAGGTCCAGCACCAGGTCGCGTCTTGCCTTGGCTCTGTCCGGATACCTCAGCGGTGCATACCTGTTCGGAGCGCGGATGATCCCGGCCAGGGTGGCGGCTTCGCCCAACGTGATATCCCGGACGCTGCGGTCAAAGTACGCCTCGGCCGCTTCCCCGACTCCGACAATGGAGAAGGATCCCCGTTGCCCCAGGTACACCTCGTTGCAGTAGAGTTCGAAGATCTCTTCCTTTGACAGTCTCTGTTCGAGGAGTATGGACATGTACGCGTCTGTGAGCTTCCGCTTCCAGGTGCGCTCCGGGGTCAGGAAGTAGTTCTTGACGAACTGCTGCGTGAGCGTACTGGCGCCCTGGACAGTGTCCCGGGCGCGGATATCGATAATGAGCGCCTGGATGATCCGCATAGGATCGATCCCGCTGTGGCTGAAAAAGCGCCGGTCTTCCGATGCCAGGATAGCGTTTACCAGGACCCTCGGCAGCTCCTGATACCTCACGTGTCGGCGTTTCCTGCGGCTTTCGTCGATCGCATTGCTCAGGAGCTCGGGTCGAAGCGCGAAACTGTCGATCCTCTGCCGCCTTCCTGTTTCCGAAAGCGAGGCGATGGTGCCCCCGGACCAGGTCACCACTACAGATCGCGCCGCATCGACCGGGGCGAGTGGGTCGTTATAAACCGCAACCGACTTCGGATTCAGAACCTCATACCTGGCTGCGCGATGGGAACCCGCGGTGCCGGATTCTGCATAGCCCATTCGCCGCAGGAGCGAAACGAAGTCCTCCTGGTAGGTCTTCATGCCGGGGTAGATGCGCATCGGGCTGGCGTAGATCTCAGTCTGGACTGCACCTTCGTAATTGCCGAGTTTTTCCCTGATCAGTCTGTCGAAGAGGAGGTAATAGTGGATGAGGAAGACAGCTCCTGCTATGAAAGTCAGCGCAAGCGGGATGAGGAGAAGCTTAAGGAGCCTGCGCCGGCGGCTGCGTCCCGCCCTTCGCTGGAGAATCCTGCGAGCGTCTCCTGTGCGATCAGTCATGACGCTCTTATGATACTCGAAACGCCTCCGACGGATGAACCTGTATGCTAGGATTTGTGCGGACGGTCACTTCCGGGCATGGGAGTGAGCGAGCGAAGCGGGATCACTTTGCGGATTGAGGGACAAGGGGGCCAGGAGCAAAGGGGGATCGGCACGACAGGTTCCTGCCCCTCGATCCCCTGGCCGAATTCTGACGACAGGGATGGCGTCACGGAGGCAGGTTGTGTAATTTGCGAGATCCCGGTCGGCACCGGGCAGAAACAGGCGAGGCTGCGCTGGTCACAGGTACCGCCGTCTCGGAAAGGTTTGAGGGCTCGGACTTGAGCGACAGATACTCCAGGCAGGTGCTTTTCCCCGGCATCGGCCGGCAGGGACAGGAACGAATCCGGCACAGCAGGGTGTTGCTTGTGGGGTGCGGCGCGCTCGGATCGGTGATCGCCGAGATACTGGTGCGTGCGGGCGTGGGAAGCATCACGATTGCCGACCGCGACTATGTGGATGAAACCAACCTGCAGCGGCAGTCACTCTTTACGGAGGAAGACTGGCGCGCGAGCCTGCCGAAAGCGGTCGCGGCCGAGCGACGCCTCGGCGCCATCAACAGCGCTGTCCGGGTCCACAGCGTGGTGACACACGTCCGGGCAGGTACGATTGAGGAGCTGATCGCCGGCCAAGACCTCATTCTTGACGGGACCGACAACTTCGAAACCCGCTACCTTCTGAACGACGCCAGCCTTCGCTGGAACGTCCCCTGGGTTTACGGTGCCTGTGTCGGTGCCTATGGAATGTGCGTGGCGTTTGTGCCCCGTCGGACTCCATGCCTGCGATGCCTCCTGGAACTCATGCCGCCGCCCGGCAGTGCGCCGACCTGCGACACAGCAGGCGTGATCGGCCCGATCGTCCATCTGGTCGCGGCTATGCAATCGGCGGAGGCCCTGAAACTTCTCACCGGCCGGACGGATCAACTCAATCGTAGCCTGGTGTGCGTCGATCTCTGGGAAAATCGTTACTCGGCGCTGGGTCTTGACGAGCGGGGACGGAATCCTGATTGCCCGGCCTGTGGACGTGGGGAGCTGGAATTCCTGGAGGGCAGAATGGAGGGACAAGCCGAGCCGATGTGTGGTCGAAACGCTGTGCAGATCTCCAGGTCCGTTCCCCGCCCCGTGGATTTCGGGCCCATTGCGGAGCGCCTGGCTGCACAGGGGCCCGTCACACACAACGTCTATCTCCTGAAAGCCTCTTTTGGCGGCTGCGAGGTCGTACTGTTCCGCGACGGCCGGGCAATTATAAGAGGTACGCAGGACATTGAGGAGGCACGCGGCATCTACTCGAAACTGATTGGAGACTGACAGGATATTCCGCTGACTGCACAGCCTGTGAAAGAGACAAGCTGATCCCATGTCGTCATTCCCGTTATCTGAGCAAGGGCTCGGGGCGAAGGGCGTGAAACCTTGGCGCCTTCCCTTTGCCCCTCCAATGAGTGAGCGAGGCGGGCGACCTGCGACCCGGAGGATCGACGGCGCAGGC
>JACADW010000076.1 GCA_013388445.1 Acidobacteriota bacterium
CCGACGGTCCGGCGCTGAAACTCTCCGACGGTGCACCTCCGACAGGTGCTTCATTCAAGCATCTAGCGCCCTCAAGCCTGTTCTCGCCGGACGAGCCGTCCGGCGAGAACTCGGAATCGTGGGCCGGTGGCGTTTCCCAGCCATCCCGTACAACCGGAATCGCTGGTCCGGCAAACCCGAACGACGCTCCATCGGCGATCCAGCCGGCGCAAGCAGGTCTCGGTTCTCGGTGCTCACTAAGCCGCCGATGCCATGAGAATTACGCACGAAAACTGTGGCAGTTCGTTTGATTGTAATTAGCGCTGTATGCATACGTCCGTATCGGGATTATAATCTTACGCCGTGTCCATGCAACTACGCAGCAACCGCGTATTCCTGCAATCGATGGCGAGGGACTTCAGGCGCACGGGAGCCATCGCGCCGAGCTCGAAGATGCTCGCCCAGGCGATGACGAGCGAGCTCGCGAGCTGCAACAAACCTCAGGTCAGTGTGCTCGAGGTCGGGGCCGGCACGGGGAGCGTCACTGCCGAGATAGTCCGTCACTTGGGCGCAGGTGATCAGCTCGATGTTTGCGAGATCGACCGGAAGCTCGCCAGCATCATCCGGCATCGTCTCAGGAACGATTCCGCATTCACCGCTGCGGACGCCTCCATCCGTGTGATCAACAAGCCCATCGAATCCTTCGAGCGGCGACCCGCCTACGACTTCATTATTTCCTGTCTGCCATTCACCAATTTCCAGCCGGCGGCGGTGCGCGGGGTCTTCGAGTTGTACCGCGGCATGCTGAGGCCGGGAGGGATCTGCAGTTTCTACGAATACATCCTTGTCCGGAAAGCGACCCGGCTGGTGACTGGCAAGACGGCCGTTGGCGAGCGTGTGGCCGGCGTCTCCGAGGTCGTGCGCGAGTATGTGGGCAAGTACTGCTACCGGCACCAGGTCGTGCTGCTCAACCTGCCGCCCGCAATGGTCCACCATATCCGGTTTCCGGAGGCTTGAATGATGAAGGGAATGGTCGCATCACTGGCTGCCGTCGCGTGGATTTCACTGGCTGCGTTTTCGGCTTCGACTGATGTTTCGGGGACATGGGACCTCACCGTGGAATCGGAGCAGAGCACGGCGAATCCTTCGCTGACGCTTGTCCAGTCCGGCGAGCAGCTTTCGGGTACGTATCGCGGCCGCATGGGCCAGTACAGGATAGAGGGCACGATCCGCGGCAACGATATCCGTTTCTCGGTGACTGTGCGTTTCCAGGACCAGCCGGTGGTCGTCATCTATTCAGGCACCGTGGATACGGATTCGATGAGTGGCACGGTCCAGTTCGGCGACTATGGTTCCGGCACCTGGACCGCCAAGCGTCGCTCCACCTGACGCGACGCCTGGTGGGCCGGTGACGCCCTTCAGTCATCCCGCCCAGCGGGGCGGACCGACGGAGCCTGCTGCGCCGCCCTCGCTTTCTACCGTTTCCTTTCCACTTTCCTGTATTGGCGGGTGCCGGAGGCCTTTGACTCTTCGCTTTGGATGGGTTCCAGGACGATTATGGAGGGGGGCGGCGGTTTGCGCTTCGGCCCACTGAAGATCCCGGTACCCTCTTGAAGGACCCGTATCGGCAAGCCGTAAATGGGGACTATGCCTGCTATCGCAAGTTCGCCCGCCCGGCACGATCCTTCGGGATTGGCTTCCAGTTGAATTGTCAACATTCCGGGTCCCGTTCCGGAGCTGCCGTCAAGGATCGTTATCCATTCGATGTGTGCGCTGTTTTGGACGGTCCATTTGACCGAAGGGCCGGTCTTTACTCGAGTTTATGGGTTCCCCCTTCCTTGGGCAAAACAAGCTCGGCACACCCGGAGTGACTGATGCGGTATTTGCACTGGGGTTTCATCTTGCCTTGGGGAGCCGCGGCCCGCCCCCTTCAGGACCGACCTCTCACGTTCCGAACTGGAATCCTGGTATGGACCGACGTGGGCCGAGACTGCCGGGCGCGGCCATCCTTGCTGCACTGAGGATCTACCCCTTGGCGCTGTCTCGCAGCCGGCGCCCACTGCTCGTGGGCCGGACCGCCGGTCCGGCAAAAACCGGTCGACCCTTCTTGCTGGCAGAACGGCCGGCGACTAATCGCCCGCCACCGTCGGCCCCGCTCCCGCACTAAATCCTGTTGATCCCGCGCTCCCCTAGGTGTGATCATGTTTGTCCGGCAAGCCCTTCGATTCCGGGAGGCGTGACATGTCCAACCTTCGTCGTTTCAACCGTCGCAAGTTCCTGGGTGTGACTGCTGCTGCAGCCAGTACCTGCGGACTCGTCCAGATTTCTGAGTCCCAGCCGAAGAAGCCGTCTCGAAACCAATTCACGTCCGCCGCAGGCAACCTCATCCCGTTTTCGAAATCCGAGCTCTACGCGCCAGGTCCTGTGCGCGTCTTCCAGGGTGGCCACCTCAACGAGATCGCGTTTCCTCTGGGCGGCATCGGGACGGGAACCGTTTCTCTTGGCGGGCGCGGCAACCTGCGCGACTGGGAGATCTTCAACCGTCCCAACAAGGGCGGAACGCTCCCGTTCTCGTTCGTGGCGCTGTGGCTGAAGGAAGGCGAGGAGAAGCCCGTTACTAAGGTCATCGAAGCCCCGGTCCCGCC
>JACADW010000362.1 GCA_013388445.1 Acidobacteriota bacterium
GACTTGCCGTCCACCAGCCGTGCCATCCACTGCTGCAAGATCCCGTTCTGGTCCGCCTTGGTATAAACGACGCAGTGCTGACCATCGGCGTCTCGCGTCCATTCCGGCCCGTTGGTCGAGAACTTCCGTCCCTGTGGCGGCCGGTCGAAGATGATGGTGATGTTCTCGTCCATCAGGTGGTCGCGGCCCGTTGCCGTCTTGAACAGGCCGGTCGCCGGGTCAATGTCGCCAATCCACACGCGGTTTTCCATGTCCTGAAAAACGACTTGACAGGTCGCCTCGTTGAACTCCGGGTCGATGTAGGAACCGTTGACCTCGCCGACGAACGGCGCATCCGGCACAAAGCCATCGGTGGCGGGCGCTTTCGGCTTGGAATCCCCCACGGGCTTTGCAGACGTGGCGGGCCGCGTGTCGTTGCCTTTGCCCGCGGCGCGGCGGTTTGTATAGAACGTGGTGACCTCTTCGAGCGTCACCGCGCCGTCCTTGTTCGCATCCCATTGATCGAACATCGGCAACTGCGGCGCTTCCTCGCGCGTGATCTTTCCGTCGCCGTCGCGGTCAAGTTGCTTGAACCGTTCGGCGATGCCGCCGACAGCAGGCCGGGGCGGTTCCTGCGCCAGAAGAATCAGGATGGCGAGAAAAGCTGACAGGATGAGAATGGCCATGTTCGTTTTGATTATCTTTTTCATGGCTCCTTCACTTCCAGGATGCCCTTGTAAATCCAGGCGGTGTTGTGGCCGGGGCCGGCGCCGCCGTCGTAGCCGCAAAAGTAGAAGACCCGACCCTGCTCGCCGGGGAACGGTGACAATTCTATGTCGCGGCAGCCGGTTAGTCTCTGACCGGCAGGAACGGGATGGGCATAGTCGTAGATGTAACCCCAATCGTAGCGCCCATCACGGTGGCGGATAAGGTAAACTGAGCCGTTGTTCGGAGGGTTCGGTGAGCCGGGACGTTCGACCCACGCACCGCAGAGCCAGACGGTTTCGCCGGTCTCAGGATCAGTGATGGGCAGGAAACGGTTGTAGGCAGCAATCGCTCCGCGACGCCGCGCCGTGGGCGTGTTCCATACCCGGTTAAAAAACTCTTTGATGTCGAGTTCCTGTTCCCTCAGGATTGAGCCCGAGCTATCTTTACGGGTCGGGTCAAAGCGCACGATAAGACCTGGATACTCAAAATTGGCAATCAACACCTGATGCTTACCGTCTTTGGGATCAGGCACAGCAGTCAGTCCGCGTAGAAAACGCGACTGAAGCACATCTTTGTCAATCGCCCAGCGGTAAACAAGTTCCCAAAATGGCTTGTGGCCATCAACGCGACGATACAAACCACCATCAATAGGTTTTCCGTTCTTGTCTGTCGTGATTCGCGCAGCTATGTAAAGGTCGCCGTTGCCCTCCGCGAAGCAGAGGACACGGCTGTAGTCATATATCTTACGACCTTTTCCTGGCAGGACCGCCGCGGTGCGTTCCGGTTGTGCCTCCCAGCGGATACATCCCCGCTCGGAAGGATCATAACTGCCGCGGTAAATACGACCGCAATTTAAGCCGGCAAAAATATGGTGTATGCCTGTCACCTTGTCCAAGTGCGAACCGAACGACCGCACTCCCAGATTGCCGGCAGGGACTCGGCTGGGGATTTCGCTGCGTTGCCACTTCCCCGTGTCGTCGTTGCGGATGAAGACCGCGCTTGTCTCGCTTGCCGGCCTCAACTCGGAGTGGCTGGCGATGAGCAGGCGCGCGGGTTTTGGCAGCGGCTGGCCGTAAAGATCGGTGGTGAAGGCGAAAGAGATCAATGCCTCGACTCTCATGCTGTTTTGCCCGAACGCATGGTCGACCTGCCACGGCGCGTCGCTCACATCTTTGCGGATAATGTGTGCCGCCGGTTTCGGGTCATTGCCCGGCTGGTCCTGAGCGGAGCCGATGGCAGCGAACAGTTTTCCGTTATGTCCCGTCAGCCACATTGCTTCTGTACCGCCCATAAACTGACCGTTTAGGTCTTTCGTTCCGGGGAAATAATCCTGGGTGAAGACAAGTCGGCCCAGGGACGAGACGGAGTCCGCATTCCGCGTCCCTCCCCAATACGGCGAAACCAGTTCTGGCGGCTTCTGGGACTGCTCCTGGGCAGCGTGATGGATCGAAGGAGAAGGGCCGTTACCTGCGCCCAGAGCAAAGGACTTCAGCAGGACCGCCGCAATGAAAGGCGTGATGGTCGAGTGGTTCTGCAACAGGGTTGATTTATCCTCCGGTCATTTGCGGTTCTCACCCGCAGGACGCCTGTTTATGATGAGAGCCTTCTTTGCCTCATCCATCGTCACAACGCCATCGCCATTCAGGTCGAGTCTGCGGAACAGTGCCGGACGTCCGACCTCATCGCGGTTTAATTTCCCATCACCATTGCGGTCCATCTGGCGGAAACGCTGCTCGACGTCGACACCCCGACCAGTTCCCGGCGAACGGGTCGCCGCTCCGCGCCCTGCGGTGCGGGCATCCTGGCGAATCCACTTGGGGGCTTGAAGCTGGGCGTTCCACTCCTGCCAGGCCTTTTCCAGTTCCTTGACCTTCTCCGGCATCTTCTCGGCTAAGTTCTTCGACTCCCCGATGTCGTCAGCCAGGTTGTAGAGCTCCCAGCCGCTTTGCCTCTGTTCCTTGACCAGCTTCCAGTCGCCCAGGCGGATGGCCTTTTTGTTTTGGGACCGCCAATAGAGAACATCGTGCGGACGACCCGCCTTTTCACTTTTAAGAGAGGGCAACAGATTAGCTCCGTCCAAATTGTCTTCTGGCTTTACCCCTATTCCAGTGGCCGCAAGAACAGTCGGGACAATATCAAGAGATGAAACGGGCTCCTGGAAAACCATCCCTTCAGGCAATTGGCCCTTCCATTGCACCAGGAACGGAACGCGGATGCCGCCTTCCCAGACTTGCCCTTTATAGCCGCGAAGAGGGGCATTACTTGAAGTGGTCTGTGAGGTTGGTCCACCGTTGTCGCTGAGGAAGAAGATTAGGGTGTTTTCTTGCAGACCTTCCTTTCGTAGAGTCTCGAGCACGCGGCCCACGGCGTCGTCTAAAGCCAAGGTCATCGCAGCGTAAGTGCGACGGGTGGCGTCCTTGATGCTCTCGACCCGCTTCAGATACTCCTCGGACGCCTCCAATGGCGCATGCACAGCGTTGAAAGGAAGGTAGAGGAAGAAGGGCCTATCCTTATTGTTCTGAATGAATGCCACGGCCTCGCGCGCGAAGGCGTCGGTCAGGTACTCCCTCTCGCCCGTGGTTGGCTCCAGGCCGCGCCGGAGTTCGCTGCGCCGGCCGCCGGGCAGGTAGTTGTGCGCCCCGCTCAGGAACCCGAAGAACTCGTCGAACCCGCGTTCGGGCGGCGTCAGCTCGGGCTTGTAGCCCAAGTGCCACTTTCCGACCATGCCCGTGACATAGTCCGCCGGCTTGAGTCGCTCGGCCAGCGTCGGCTGGTCCAGGGGCAGACCGAACTTCTCATCGGCATATTCTTCAGGGCCGGGGTTCGTCTCGAAGCCAAACCGCTGCTGATAACGGCCGGTCAGCAGAGCCGCTCGCGTGGGAGCGCAGATGGGGCAAGTGACGTAGCCCTGGGTGAACCGGACCCCAGCGCGAGCGATAGAGTCGATATTCGGAGTGGCGATGTCCTTGCCGCCCTGACAGCCCAGCTCAGCGTAGCCCAGGTCGTCGGCCAGGATGAGAACGATATTCGGTTTCCGGAGCGCTGAGGATTGGACGGACGAGCGAACGGAGAACATAGCCGCGGCAGGAGCAAAGGCTGCGGCGACAATCCCTTTTCCCATCCGATCCAGGAATTCGCGCCGGGCCAACGCCCGGCTGCCATCATTTACCGGCATCGGATGGCGGTTCATCCGTCGGCCTCCCGGACAATGACTTGACTCAGTTGCATTCTCTTTCTCCCCAAATTTAGACAAAAACCTCCACTGGGTCCTTTGAATTTCCGCAATTGATCGGCCTGGAGAATCGAAAAATCGGTTGGACGGTTCTAGAGAGCGAATAAGCTCAAACCGGCGCTCAAGATGATACGATTTCCGGTTTGGGCATCGGCGTTCGCATTTGATCTCCGATGGAATTCATAAGAAGCTCGGAGAAAAACGGCGTAGTGCAGGGACATCATATACAAGCATCCGGCTCCGAGACTCAAGTTCGTCCCTGTGGATTTGTATTTATATTCTCCCCAAGTTGGGGAGCTCCCGTTGCTGCTGATGAAGGCCAGCCCGGCGCTGATGTACGGAACAAGAGAACCCTTGGCGATCGGAGCTTTAGGATTCGATTCACGCTTGCGCAGGTAGAGTGATACTTCGGGACCCGCTCCGAGACTGGTAAAGGACTGATCGCCCCTGGAGACGTAGGAAATCGACGTTTGGATGCCGACAGCCAGCCCGCGCGTGACAAAATAAGCTAGCGAGGGGTTTAAAGAGAGTTGGGTTTGACGCTTGCCATCCTCGACATATAGACTGCCGCCGGAGGAGGAAAAAGAAAAGCCTCCGCTTCCGATGAGGCTTCCTTTTTCGAACGGGCGGCGGAGGAACATCCTCTGAGCCGACGCGGGGTGGGGTATGGAAACAATCGTGATGACCAGAAGAAGAAAAAGAACGGATAAAGAATGCTGTTTCATTAGCAGCCCTCCAAATTTATTCTGTGTTTTTGCTTTTGTTATTTCATCTGAAAAACCTTTGCCGCGGCAATAGCTACCTTATTTTTCGCCTCACAAGTCCATCTTTAGGCTCCTTTTTTACAGAGCTAGCGGGAAGGGGTCGCCTTTCTCGAGAGAGACAGAGGCCGGATCGCCAAGCACCATGGGCTTGATATGTCAAATCTGTTATGGGATAAAGGGAACGACCAAAGGAGAGAGCCATGGGAAGGCGCAGGAAGTGTCGTCGAAAGATCGTTCTGGGAATTCTGGGATTCTCTTGGACGGCAGCCGCGACGGCGGGGGCAGCGGAGATTCCCTCCGCTTACCGCTCTCTTTACGACCTGCTGGACAGGCAGCTTGCCGTCGTGGAAAGACAC
>JACADW010000077.1 GCA_013388445.1 Acidobacteriota bacterium
AGGTCGACCAGTCCGGGCGCTTGACCGGGCTGCGCGTCATGAGGACGCGCCTGGGCGAAGCCGGGCAAGATGGCCGCCGCAGACCGGTGCCCATCGACGGGTCGGAACATGTGCTGCCCGCCCGTCTGGTCATCGAGGCGCTGGGGCAGAGGCTCGGGAGCGATGTGGAGCACGCCCTGGCAGGCATCCGGCTCACCGAGCAGGGGCTCGTCTGGACGCGGGAGGGAACGCTCGAAACCAGCGTGCGGGGCGTGTTCGCGGCCGGCGACATGGTCAACGGCGGCAGTACCGTGGTGCAGGCGGTCGCTGAGGGTTCTCGCGCTGCGCATGAAATCGACGTCTACCTGCGCGGTCTGCCGGCGTGATTTCACAGCCATGGTTCGCGGGCCGCGGAAGAGTAGGACTGAGCTTTGATCTCTCGGGCGTCACGGGTTAGACTCATGAGCGGCGAATCCGGGCGGTTATCGCAAAACAGGTCTGAAGAGCGATCGATGTATTCCGCTCCGGAAGAAGCATGCCAAGTAGGCGCCGGTGACGCTTTCCAATCATCCCGCTCAGCGGGGCGGCCCGACGGCGCCGGAGGAGCAGAATCATGAGTGTCCCGCAGCTGGCCGGGCCCGTCGGCCGTTGCCTGCGCCATCGGCTGCGCGTCATGTGCATGAGGGACTCCCCCTGAGATAGGACGGCAAGCAGGGATGGGCGCGAAGGTAGGCACCAGCGGGCCGATGGCGCCAGACGGCTCCGGCTGGCAGACGGGGCCTGACGGGGGAAGCCCCTCAGCCAGGCCAGTTTGGTCGCGCCGCGCAGTCGCGACTTGCTGCCCCGGCCGCCCGCCCGGCATATTTCCATGCGCAGTCCGGCGCACCCTGGCGCATGAGCGACTGTCCTGAATTCTATATTCATTGAACCATGCGAAACGACGGGGATCCGAGGAGGCAAAGTCTCCTGGCCAGCTCAGGGGGACTCCGCTTTTTCATGAACCAGCGATTCCGCGACGTCACATATCTCGTTCTGTTCCTTCTGATCGCGAGTGCACTGCTTTACCTGGGCTCCGACCTCCTGCGCCAGTCAATCGTCCTGCCATGGGTGGTGACCTTCGCGGCCACGACCGCGATCTCGATTCTGCTGCTGTCGCTCTACCGGTTTAAAGTGCAGTTGGAGGAGAGCAGGAACGAACTGATGCGGACGGAGGCCGAGCTGGACTTCGCCAGGCAGGTCCAGCAGGCGCTGTTCCCAAAAACCATGCCCACAGGAGGCTACCTGGAGTTTTCCGGGATATGCCTTCCGGCACGCGGCATCAGCGGCGATTACTACGACGTGCATCAGCTCGAAGATGGCCGGATGATCATCGCAATCGCCGACATCAGCGGCAAGGGAATTTCGGCCGCGATCCTCATGGCGAACCTCCAGGCGCTGGTCCGCGCCGTCGCTCACAGCGGGCAGGCTCCGGCGGAGGTCTGCCGGCGGTTGAATCACCACCTTGTGGAGGTCAGCGAGGCGTCGCGGTTCGCTACGCTCTTTTACGGCGAGTGGCTGGCTGCGGAGCGGCGCTTGCGCTACGTCAATGCCGGCCACAACCCTCCCATGCTGATCTCATCAGAGAGCTGCCACCGGCTGGACAGCGGCGGAATGCCGCTCGGGATATTTGCCGAGGCCGCATTCGAGATGGGCGAAGCCGTCTTGACGGCCGGAGACCTCCTGGTTCTTTACTCGGATGGCGTCACGGAGGCGGGTCTGAAACACGGCAGGGAATTGGGCGAGGATCGCCTGCGTTCACTTGTTCAGGCACACAGGCTGAAACCGCTGGCGGAGATACAAAAGATCGTGCTGGCGGAGGTCAGGCAACGGACTGGGGATGAACCCGACGACGACATCACATTGCTTATGGTGCGCGCGACGCAGCTCCCAGCATGAGGCGCCGGGACGGCAAGGAGGAAGCATGAAGATAGGTGGATACTCGCTGCGACAGCACATCCGGCTGCTCGCACCGGCGTTCGCGTTTCTGGCCGGCGTCTGGGCCTTGCGCTGGATCATCGGAGACCTCGGCGTGCCAAGGTGGGTGCTGCAGGTCGTAAGCGTGACGCTGGCCACATCCCTGGCGACTTTGCTGGCCGTGCTGCTGATTCACATGCGGCGCTTCGGCGGCTATGCAAACGTCGTGGTGGCGAGCCTGTTGCTCAACGTCTGGGGCGAGCTTCTGATCGTCTTCGCTATTCTGTTCGCGGTCACGACGGGCATCGAAAACATCTACGTCGCGCCCGAGTACTCAATCAGCGGATACGATCCGAACCAGGTCCGCCACATGCGCGGTCATCTGACATTCGGCATCGGTGTCGGCACGCTCACCAGCGCAGCCATGGGGTGTTTTCTGCTTTTCCTGCTTAGAAAACTCGCTCCAATGCGGGTGAAACCCAAGCGCCCGGCAGGCTTCGATTGGGAGCAATAGGCCGACCGCACGGAGAGACCGGCTTCACTGTCTGGGGAGGATCACAATAGGTCTTTATAGCGGCGTGCGCCAGGAGCAGATCATGCGATTCATCATCAGGTCCGTGTCTTCTTTGCTGTGCGGGCTCTGGCTCGCCGCAGTGGGGCCAGCTCAGACTGCCGACGAGGTCATCGAGAAACATATCTCTGCACTCGGAGGACGGAAGGCCCTCTCCAGGCTGAGCTCCCGTGTGATGACCGGCACCGTCACGGTCACCGGCCCCTCCGGCGATGTTACAGGATCCATCGAAATTTACTCCAAGGCGCCCAACAAGACCCGGACGCTGATGAAACTCGACCTCAAGGATTTCGGGATTGGCGAGATGGTGTTCGACCAGCGCTTTGATGGTACATCGGGTTATATCATCGACTCAATCAACGGCAACCGTGAGATCACGGGCAACCAGCTGGATCACATGCGGAACGCGGCGTTTCCGAGCACGCTGTTGAGGTACCGGGAGATGGCGATAAGCGTCGAGCTCGCAGGCCATGAAAAGGTCGGTGACAGGGACGCCTACATCCTGATCCTGAGGCCGAAAACCGGCTCAGAGTCGAAACACTACCTCGATGCAACCACCTGCATGGTCCTCAAGATGGCCTTCAAGATCGACGTGCCCCAGATGGGAGAGGTCGAGCAGGTAAGCGAATTCTCGGACTATCGGACGGTGGACGGCGTCAAGGTCCCTTATGCCATGAAGATGGTCAACCCGGCGCAGACACTCACGGTCAGGTTCACCAGAGTCGAGCACAACAAGACTCTCGACGATGCGACGTTCGCCAGGAAATAGGGGGAAATAGGGGACGCTTCCCACTAGTGTCCCATTATAAGTCGAATAATGACAGCTGGTTACAGGAAGTGGTTTTGGTCTCCTCATGATCGGATTCTGTAAGTATTTGATAAATTGAGGTTTTCTCG
>JACADW010000097.1 GCA_013388445.1 Acidobacteriota bacterium
GCACCCGACGCGTGGCGCGACTACCTCTATTGGAGTGTCGAACTGGAGTGACGGTCCCCAGACTCCGGAACCCCTTCGATTTGATTCCCCCGCCCGCGTGAAGCCGACCGCAGTCTGAGACCGGGCCGTTTGTTGCGTACGCCCGGGAATCCCAGGTCCTGTGTCCTGTCGTGAAAACCGCATGCCAGGCGTTGCGTGGGCGGTGAAGTGAGCGCCGGCGGCCCGATGGCGCAAGCTAGATCCGGCTGCCAGACAGAGCCGGAAACGCCGGACCTTCCACCATCCGAGGCCGGTCAATCGCGACCCCCCCCGCCCGGGCATGTTTTATGCAATGCTTGAGCGCGCTCCTGCCTTGGGCGACCCCTGCCGACAGGTTTGAATTCGACGGGACGCGAAAATGAAGCGCCTCCCGGCGAAACATTAAGGCGGGTAGGAGCAGAGTGCGAGCACCCGCATTGAATTCCCCGGAGGCGGTCGTTCAATTGGCCATGCCCAAGGTATCCGGCCAAGAGGTCCAGGAGGCAATCGAGATCACCCTTGTGCCAGGGGTCGGAAGCCTCGGCCAACGAAAACTCCTCGAAGCATTCCCTGATAGATCCGAAGTCTTTACTGCGCCGGTCGCCAGGCTGACGGGAATGGGTATCCCCCTTCCTGGGGCGGAGGCGCTGGCGGCCAGGCGCTACAAGCCTATGGCCGAGGAAATCGCGGACTGGTGCCGTCGTGAGGGCTGCCGGCTCCTTGTGGCAGGCAGCGAAGACTATCCCGCAAGACTCCAGGACATCTACGATCCACCGACTGTGCTCTATGCGAAGGGAGATCCCGCATGCCTGGGCGCGCCGTGCGTCGCCATTGTGGGGACACGCCGCCCGACGCCTTACGGACTGCAGGTCGCCGAGGGCCTGGCCGAGGACCTGGCGCGGCGTGGGGTCACGATCATCAGCGGATTGGCGCGAGGCATCGACGCGGCCGCGCACCGGGGATGCCTCGCGGCCAAAGGCACCACGGCCGCCGTCCTCGGATGCGGAATCGACGTCGTCTATCCTCGAGAGCATCGACGTCTGACCGACAGGATCCTCCAGCGGGGGTCCATCCTCACCGAATTCCCGCCGGGCACCTCCCCGGCCCCACAGAACTTCCCCGTCCGTAACCGGATCATCAGCGGGCTCGGGATCGGGGTTCTCATCGTCGAGGCCAGCGAGTACAGCGGGTCCCTGATCACCGCGAGACTGGCCATGGAACAGAACCGCGAAGTGTTTGCAGTCCCCGGGAACCTCACCTCGCCGCAGAGCTTCGGCCCCAACTACCTGATCAAACAGGGGGCAAAACTGGTGCAGTCGTGGCGCGACGTGGTCGAGGAGTTTGTTCCTGAGCTGCGGAGTGAGATACTGGCTCGGGAGGTGAGGCCCTGCGCCATGATCCAGGGCCGGTTGGACCTGCTCGCGGAAGAGGAAAGGCACGTCCTCGGCGTTTTGAAGACCGACAGGGCGGCGCAGTTCGACAGAATACTCGCCGATAGCGGTGTCGGGGTATCCCGCCTGAGCGACTTGCTGTTCAGCCTCGAAATGCGGGGCTGGGTCCGCCAGCTGCCCGGCAATCTGTATGTCAGGCTGGCGCGCCCCGTGGAGTAATTGCTTGGATTTTCACAAAAGCTTGGTATATTGCACCGCTTCTATGGCCAAGTCGCTTGTCATTGTCGAATCGCCCGCAAAGGCCAGGACGCTGAGCCGCTACCTCGGCAGGAAATACACTGTCAAGGCGTCGGTCGGTCACATCAAGGACCTCCCGAAGAGCAAGCTGGGCGTGGACATCGAGAAGGATTTTCAGCCCTCTTATCACATCCTACCCGGCAAGGAGAAGGTGGTGCGTGAACTCCGGGCCGCCGCCAAGGATTCGGAGGACATCTACCTTGCGGCCGATCCGGACCGGGAGGGCGAGGCGATCTGCCAGCATCTGGCCGAGGAACTGGCAGCCAAGGCAAGGAAGAAGAACATCTACCGCGTCCTGTTTCACGAAATCACGAGGGACGCCATCCAGGACGCCTTCCGGAGACCCGGGAGGATCAACCAACACAAGGTCGATGCGCAGCTGACACGGCGCATCCTGGACCGGCTCGTCGGATACAAGATCAGCCCCCTCCTCTGGGACAAGGTACGCAGGGGGCTCTCAGCAGGCCGGGTTCAGACCGTCGCCCTGCGCATGATCGTGGACCGCGAGAACGAGATTCGGGCCTTCAGGTCCGAGGAGTACTGGAACCTCGCCGCCAGGCTCGCCGGCAAGAATCCGCCCGAATTCACGGCTCGTGCCAAGAGTCTGGACGGGAAGAAATGGAGCGTCGCAGACCAGGCAACCGCCACGGCCATCGTGGACGAGCTCAAAGACCAGGCGTTCGTCGTCAGGAGCATCCAGCGCCGCGAGAAAAAACGCTATCCGGTGCCGCCCTTCATCACCAGCAAGTTGCAGCAGGACGCGGCCCGCAGGTTCAATTTCCCGGTCCGCAAGACCATGGTGCTGGCGCAGCGCCTTTATGAAGGCGTGAAAGCAGGCGCCGAGGGTGCCGTCGGCCTGATCACCTACATGCGCACGGATTCGACACGAGTGGCCGAGTCGGCCTTGCAGGAGGTCAGGACCCTCATCCAGGAACAATACGGGACCTCCTATCTGCCGCACCACCCAATCTATTACAAGTCCAAGAAAACGGCTCAGGAAGCCCACGAAGCGATCCGGCCCACGTCTGTCCACCGCACGCCCGAATCGCTGCGCGCATACCTGGAACCGGATCTGTGGAAGCTCTACTCGCTCATCTGGCAGCGCTTCGTAGCCTCGCAGATGAATCCCGCAGTTTTCGACCATACAGACGTGCGGATCGACGCGGGCAGGGTCGAGTTCCGGGCAACCGGATCCGTATTGAAATTCGACGGCTTCCTCACCCTCTACCAGGAAACGAGGGTCGACGAAGGCAAGGAGGAAGACAAAGAGGAAGACGGAGTTCTGCCCGAGCTCCGGGAAGGCGAGGTGCTCGACGTCAGAGAACTGCTTCCGACCCAGCACTTTACGCAACCGCCTGCCAGGTACACGGAAGCCAGCCTGGTCAAGGCCCTCGAAGCCCGCGGCATCGGGAGGCCCAGCACCTATGCCTCCATCCTCAGCACGATCCAGGACAGGGAGTACGTGATCAAGCAGGGTGGAAAGTTCTTCCCCACCGACACAGGCGAGGTCGTCGTCGAGCTCCTGGTCGAGAGTTTCCGCGACATCTTCGACTACGAATACACCGCGCGCATGGAAGACCATCTCGACCGCATCGAATCCGGCCGGGAGCAGTGTATCGTCTCGATGAGGGATTTCTACGACAGGTTCTCGAAACGCCTGGCGGTCGCCGAAAGGGAGATGCGAGACGTCAAGACCGAGGAGATCCCCACCGACGAGGTCTGCGAGAAGTGCGGCAGCAAGATGGTCATCAAGTGGGGAAGGTTCGGCAGGTTCCTGGCCTGTTCCGCCTATCCGAAGTGCAAGAACACCCGCGAGATCCCGAGGATCTGCAGCCTTGAACCCGAGAACTCCGAGTCGGAAGAGGAACAGGAATGCGAGAAATGCGGCCGTCCCATGGTCCGCAAGCGGGGAAGGTTCGGCGAGTTCATGGCATGCTCCGGATACCCGGAGTGCCGAAATACCAAGAAACTGGCAGAAGCAGCCGGGACGCCAAAGGTCAAACCTGATGTGCCGCTCGAAGAAACCTGCCCGGTGTGCGGCCGGAACCTGGCACTCAAGCACGGGCGATACGGGGAATACACCGCCTGCAGCAACTACCCGGACTGCAAGTACATCAAGCAAAAGACGACGGGCGTACCCTGCCCCAAGAAGTGCGGCGGAGAAATCGTCGAGAGAAAATCGAGGCGCGGAAAGACGTTCTATGGGTGCTCAAGATACCCGAAGTGCGACTTCGTGCTCTGGGACAAGCCTGTCCCGGAGCCCTGCCCCCGCTGCCACGCACCCCTCACGCTGATAAAGACAACCAGGCGCTCCGGAACTGTCCGCTATTGCAGCAACAAAGAATGCGGTTTCAGGGAGTCCGCCAAGGCAACAGCCTGAAATTGTCCCACTGCATTCCTGATTCCGCTCCGAGGACAGGGTGCCGGGCGCCAGCGCGCTCCGGCTGCCAGACGGAGCCAGCATGGGCAGACGCTCAGCCTCGCCCGTTTCGGCCGCGCCCGGCAGTCCCGACCTGCCGCCGCCTGCGTTGCCCAGGCGCATGCGTGACTGCCTTCCGAATTTCCGGTCCATCACCGCGGTCAACGCGGGAGGATTGCGATCAAGGCAGGAGACGTCGCATTCCCTTTGTTTGAGCTGCACGGATGCTCCTTTCGAGAAGAGTCATCTCTTCTGCAGCGCATCGAGCACGGCCAGGACCAGCCGGCCGGCCTTCTCCATGCTCTCCGGACTGATCTTGTCCAGGGAGTCGGCCTCCGTGTGATGGAAGGAGTTGCCCGGGCCATAGTTCAGGTCAATGATGTCCACCGCAGACATCCCCACATCAAGGAACGGGATGTGGTCATCTTCGATCATCCCCTCGTACATGGAGAGAATCCCATCAAGGCCGATGCGTCTGGCGGTCTCCCAGACGAGATCGCTCAGCCAGCGCGTCGAGTGGCCCTCTTTGAGGATGTCCAGGTCGCGATCGCCGAGCATATCGAGCAGGATCAGCGCCCGGATCCGCCTGGCCGTGCCGTCCCGCTTCCAGCGTTGAGCCAAGTGCCGGCTCCCGTACGTGCTGTCGAACGTGCTCCACTCGACAAAGGCCTCCTCCCCGTCCAGGAAAATGAACCAGTAATCGAGTTTCTCCTCCCGCTCCGCGAGAACTCTGGCCAGCTCGAGGAGAAGGGCCACACTGCTCCCCGGGTCGTTGGCGCCCACGAAGCGGATCCTCTCCATGAGCTTGGTCTCGTAGTGGCTGGCGAGCACGATCGCATCCCGATCCGCAGGGCCTTTGCGCGCAATCAGGTTCTTCATCTTCTTGGGGCCGTAAGGTGTCTCGGCCTCGAATTCATCGAGCTCGATCGCATATCCGCAGCTCTTGAGCTGACCGACGATGTAAGTCCGGCACTTTTCGAGCGCTTCCGACCCCGAGGGGCGCGGGCCGAAAGCTACCTGGGCCCGTACGTGTTCCATTGCCTTCTCTCCGCTGAGCGGCGGAGCCGCGGCGAAGGGGGAGGGCGAACAGGCGGCGGACAGGCAAAATGCGATCCCCAAAATACCGGCTGATACGCGCATAATCGCTCCCTTCCTCCAGAGGCGCGTGAAACGATCGAGGCGCTCGCCCACAGATCGAAAAACCCGCTCCATGCCGAGAAGGCGCGACCGGAAGCAGCCAAGCTGGATACACCTCCCTTGGCGCCATCAGGCCGCCGGCGCCTGCCGGGAAGAACCGCGGGCCTCTTCCTTCTCCAGCGCCTGAAACGTAGGTGAGTTTACCAGAGAACTGACTTCTCCGGCGGAGCTATGGTAGTATTCTGCTCCTTTGTTTGCTCCATCGCACCCGCCAGCGGGGATTTCAAGGGGAGTATCGGATGAAGGTTTACGACAGTGATGCCATTCGCAACATCGGAATCATAGGTCATGGGGCGGCCGGAAAGACATCGCTCACTGCGGCGATGCTCTTTGACGCGGGGGCTGTCAATCGCCTCGGGCGCGTGGAAGACGGAAACACAGTCACCGATTGGGAAGAGGAGGAGGTCGAACGCAAGATCAGCATCAGTACGGGCCTTGCGCATTGCGAGTGGAACAAGACCAAGATCAACATCCTGGATACTCCAGGTTACCGCCCGTTCCTAGGTGACACCAAACTTGCGCTTCGAGCGGCAGATGCAGCGGTGGTGGTCGTGGACGCTGTCGCCGGTGTCGAGGTCCAGACCGAGAAGGTCTGGGAGTTCGCCACCGAATTCGGCCAGCCCAGGATCGTGGTCATCAACAAGATGGACCGCGACAACGCGAGCTTCGAAAGGTGCATGGGTTCCCTCGAAGAGGCATTCGGCCGATCGCTCGTGCCGCTGCAGATACCGATCGGAAGCGAAAAGGATTTCGCCGGAGTCATCAGTCTCATAACGAACAGGGCTTATACCTACCCGCGCGACGGATCCGGCAGATTCCAGGACGAAGAAGTCCCCGCAGAGTATCGCGCCGAGGTCGAAAGTGCCCGAGAGAAGCTCGTCGAGATGGTTGCCGAAAGCAGCGACGAACTCATGGAGAAGTTCTTCGCCGATGGCACCCTGGAAACGGCAGACCTCGTCGCCGGCCTCAAGGAGAGCGTCATCAGGCACACGATCGTGCCGGTCCTGTGCGCCAGCGCAAGCCTCAACATAGGCGTCCCTCAGCTCCTTGCTGCGATCGTCGACCTGCTCCCTTCTCCCGCTCGGGTGGGCACGTTCAAGGGGATCCACGCGAAGACCGGGGAGCCGGTTGAACGCACCTTCAGCACTGCGGAGCCCTATGCCGCGCACGTTTTCAAGACCATCGCCGACCCGTTCGCCGGGCGCATCAGCCTCATACGTCTCTACTCCGGCATCATGCGGTCGGACACGACCTATCAGAACACCACCCGGGGGAAGTCCGAAAAGTTCGGCCCTCTCCAGACGCTGCAGGGGAAATCGATGACGCCGGCCGGCGAGGTTCACGCCGGCGATTTCTTCGCGGTGACAAAGCTGCGGGAAACGGCGACCGGAGACACCTTCTCCGATCCTTCAAGGCCTTTCCTCTTCCCGGCGATCGAGATCCCCGAACCTTCCATCACCTTTGCCATCGAACCGAAGAGCCGGGGCGACGAAGACAAGATCAGCAACGCACTTACCCGGATAGCCGAGGAAGATTTCGGGATCCGTTACAGCCGCGATCCGCAGACCAAGCAGCTGCTCCTCTCCGGGTCGGGCCAGTTGCACGTCGAGGTCACCGTAGCCAAACTGCGGAAGCGCTACGGAGTGGAGGTCGTTCTCAAGACCCCCAAGATACCCTACAGGGAGACGATCCGCGGCCGAGCCGACGTGCAGGGCAGGCACAAGAAGCAGACCGGCGGTCACGGGCAGTTCGGAGACTGCTGGATCAAGATGGAGCCGCTTGCCCGGGGCGGCGGCTTTGAGTTCGTGGATGAGATCTTTGGCGGCGCCATTCCCCGCAACTTCATCCCGGCGGTCGAAAAAGGCATCGTGGAGGCGGCGCAGAGGGGATTTCTCGCAGGATACCCGGTCGTGGATTTCAGGGTGATCCTCTATGACGGAAGCTATCATTCGGTCGATTCCTCCGAGCTCGCCTTCAAAGTTGCTGGCAGCCTCGCGTTCAAGAAGGCCATGGAGGAGGCGGATCCCGTTCTCCTCGAGCCGATCATGAACGTCGAGATCTATGCCCCGCAGGAATACGCCGGGGCGCTGACAGGAGACCTCACGTCGCGCCGTGGCCGTCTGCAGGGGATGGACATGAGGCGCGACACCCAGATCATCAAGGCGCAGGTGCCGATGGCGGAAATGGTCAGCTATGCGCCCGCGCTGACGTCGATGACAGGCGGGCGCGGGACCTACCACATGGAGTTCTCGCACTACGACGAAGTCCCCGCCCATATCGCTCAGAAGATCATCGAAGAAGCGAACAAGGAACGAAAGCGAGAAGAAGAGGAGTAGTCCCAGGACCCGCTGGATTCCCAGGTCCCTCATCCCAAAGCCCGGTAGAGCTCCGATGCACCCGAAAATAGTCGATATCGGCCCCGTTACGATCCACACCTATGGCCTCATGCTGGCCGTCGCCTTCATCGTCGGGATCTGGCTCACCAGCCGCAACGGGCGCAAGGCAGGCATCGACCCCGATGCCATGTGGAACATGGGTCTCATCATCATCTTCGCCGCTCTGGTCGGCGCGAAAGTCCTCCTCTTCTTGTCCGACTTCTCCTACTATTCGCAGAATCCCCGGGAGATCTTTTCACTCTCCACGCTCAGATCCACGGGAGTCTATTACGGAGGCCTCCTTCTCGCGCTCGCCGCCTCCGCATGGTACCTGCGACATGCACGCTTGCCCGGGTGGAAGGTCGCGGACCTTGCCGCGCCGGGAATAGCACTGGGACAGGCGATCGGCAGGCTGGGCTGCGTCTCCGCAGGCTGCTGCTACGGCAAACCGACCGAGCTGCCCTGGGGCATCACCTTCACGGACAGATACGCATACGACAACATCGGCGTACCCCTGAACGCGCCCCTGCATCCGACTCAGCTGTACGAAGCAGCCGCGACGTTCCTGCTTTTTTTGTTCCTGCAATGGCGCCTGTCCAGGAAGCACTTCACGGGGCAGATCATCCTCGAATATCTCATCGTTTACGCCGCGGCGCGGTTCATCATCGAATTCTTCCGGGGCGACGAGCGGGGATTCCTCTTCGGCGGATTGCTCTCGACCAGCCAGTTCATCGGAATTCTTGCGATACTGGCGGCAACCATACTCTTCTTCTATCTGAAGCGGCGGCCAACGGAGACCGCCTGAAGCCGATGCAGCGCGAGCTTCGATGGGTCGTGCGTGAAGAAGGTGCGCGATCAAGGTTGGACCGCTTTCTCGCCTCGCAGTTGCCCGATCAGACCCGCTCGCAGATCCAGCTATGGATCCGTTCGGGCTGCGTCCTGGTCAACGGCGGCCGTAACAAGGCCGGCTACCGGATCAGACCGGGGGACGAGATAGCGGTCCGCTTGCCCCAGCCTTCCGCCGGGTTGCCCGAACCGGAGCCGATACCGCTCCGGATCCTGCACGAGGACCACGACCTCGCAGTCATCGACAAGCCGGCCGGCCTGGTCTGCCATGCCGGCGCCGGCCGCAGGTCCGGGACGCTGGTCAACGCCCTGCTCCACCGCTGGAAGTCCTTCGAGACCGGGGACCCGCTCAGGCCCGGCATCGTCCACAGGCTCGACAGGTTCACCAGCGGTGTCATGGTGGTCGCGCGGAACGCTCACGCGCATCGCACGCTGAGTCATCAGTTCAAGAGCCGGTCGGTTCGGAAGGAATATATCGCCCTGGTTTTTGGCAGCGTCGTACCCGCAGCCGGGACCATCGATGCCCCGGTCGGCAGGAATCCGAGGAATCGCCGGAAGATCTCGGTCCGCGCGCGCAAAAGCCGCACGGCGGTCACACACTACCAGGTGACAGCCTCGTTCGGCTGTTGCACGCTGCTGAAGGTCCGACCCGAGACCGGACGGACACACCAGATCCGCGTGCATCTTTCTTCGATCGGGCACCCTGTCGTGGGAGACGCACTTTACGGCGCCCGCCGCAGACTCCCGGCGGCATTTCAAGCCGCTGTGTCCGAAATGGGACGGTTCTTTCTTCATGCCTGCTCGCTCGAGTTCAATCATCCGTGCACCGGCGAACGACTGTCCTTCTCTGCTCCTCTGCCCCGGGAGCTGGAGTCGGTACTCGATAAAATGCGCTCCCTTACTTCGCAATGATAAGGGCGATATCGCCGCCGGGTACAGGAGGGCTCCCATGCGGGCGCGACCCACGGCTCATTCTCGGATTCGCCGGACCGGCCGCAGGCCCCGAGAGGCGGCGTGGTCCGGCGCGTGAAGCCACGGGCTCAGTGCACGCTTTCTTGACTGGCAGGCACCGTAACCCTAAAATTCAAACGATGTTTGGGAAAAAGGGCATTCTCATCCTGTTGTCAGTCGCGGCCCTGACGGTAGCCGCCGCGCATCTGGCCCTGCCCCGCCAGGAGGTCGCCCGGCAGCCGTCGAATCCTTCGGACAAGCAGGTTCCTCCCGGTTTTTCGGACGAAACCTATCGGGTCAGCGTGGATCTCATCAATGTCTTTTGCTCGGTCTGGCACAAGGATACCGGCGCATTCATCACCAATCTGACCCGTGATGATTTCGCCATCTATGAGGATAACAAGAGGCAGGAGATCAAGAACTTTGCACGCGAGACCGATCTGCCCCTCACGATCGCCCTCCTCATCGACACCAGCCAGAGCGTCGCTCC
Organism: Acidobacteriota bacterium; assembly: GCA_013388445.1. GTDB lineage: Bacteria > Acidobacteriota > UBA6911 > UBA6911 > UBA6911 > JACADW01. The sequence continues at coordinate 9,985 of JACADW010000097.1, forward strand.
GAAGCTGAAGTTCGAGCAGGAAGCCGCCATCAGCTTCTTCCACAGCGTCCTGCGCGACAGAGACAGAGCCGCGCTCGTGGAGTTCGATTCGGGCGTGACGCTCGTGCAGGACTTCACCAACGATCCCAACAAGATGGCCAAGCAGATCAAGACCCTCCGCGCGGCCGGCGGCACGGCGCTCTACGACGCCATCTACCTGACCTGCGACGAAAAGCTGATCCGCGAAATGGGCAGGAAAGCGATGGTCATTCTGTCGGACGGCGAGGACCAGTCCAGCACGCGCACCTTCGAGGAAGCTCTCGAGATGGCGCTGAAGGCCGAGGCGACGATTTACTCCATCAGCGTGAACCGCGGAGGGTTCTTCGGGGTCGGCGACACAAAGAACGGCGACCGGATCATGAAGGAGTTTTCAGAGCAGACGGGCGGCCGGTCTTTCTTCCCGTTCAAGGTGGAGGAGCTCGAGGAGGCCTTCCGGCACATCAACCAGGAGCTGCGAAGCCAGTACAGCATCGGCTACCTTTCGAGCAATCCGGAGCGCAACGGCGCCTACCGCAAGGTGGAAATACGCATCGCCGAAAAGGGTCTGCGGATCTCGCACCGCCGGGGATACTACGCCCCTTCATCCTGACGGCAAGGCATCCGCCGCCCGGATCCCCCGACCTGGATGACCGGGCGCCCACAGATTGAGTGCGCCGCAACAATCCGCATCCCGGCTCAATGCGCCCGCTTCTGAATTCTCCCCTCGCTCCCGAGCTTTGCATTGTCACTCCTGTGTTCCGCTTTCCGCACCGCTCGACCTGCGCACACGCGAGCAGGCAGACCGCGCGGCCTTCCGGCTATTCTCTCGGGTCCTTCTTTTCCTGCACGTTGGCCATGAGTGCCTTCAACTGCGAGGCCAACGCGCGGCTCCCCGGGTCTTGGGTGACGAAGCGCACGAGGTCGGGGTCCTTGACGCCGATGCCCAACTCCCCGGCCCGGTGTATCTGCTCCAGCTCGAAGATATTCCGCCGGGAACCGGGGATGCGGGCTGAATAAAGGCGCAGGATGGCCAGTCCCGCCGCATCGAGTGCCACACGGTCCCGTGACGCCGCAACCACACGAGGTTCCGCCACCTCCCCGCGCTCGGGCCCCTCGCTGATGAAGACCTGGATGGCGTCCATGACCGTGAACTTCGGCCTGAAGACCGCACTCGCCTCGGCGATCATCAGCCTCTGGTCCGGCGAATTATGCAGCTCGGCCATGAAATTGTGATCCTCGCCGATATGCGAATCCTTGGACACAACGCCCAGAGCGTTCTTGATGCCGGCGCTGAAGTACCCGCCGAAGCGGTGGGCTTTCAGGTTGCATACCTGGACCGAGAGCGCCTCTCCGGCCAACAGCCTCGGGACCTCCACTCCGCGCTTCCAGTGCGACCCGGGCAGGTCCTGGACGGTCCATTCCTCCGCCGGGAGCTCGTCGAGCGCCAGGAGGTCTAGCCCCAGCCGGGCCGCAAGAGCCGTGACCTGCAGTCTCTCCCAGACCCGCCGGGTGGCGCCCATGCCACTGCGCTCGACCAGCCTCAGACGGTCGCATCCGGACTCTCTGAGGGCCCGGACCACCGAGCGCAAGGTGTCGGGGTGTGTGGTCGCCGGATAAGGGTACGCGCTGCCGTAGCTTGCCTTGACCAAAACCTCTTCACTTCTGAAAGAAGGCTCCTCAAGCATCTCCAGGACCTTACGCACCGCCGACAGACGGTCGCCGCCGAGGACGAGGGCGACTGCGGCCCCTGCCTCCGCCGGGCCGGGCTGCGGATCCTGCAATGCCTTGATTGCCGGCCGCAGCCCCGCAACCGAACACGCAAACTCGCGGCGGCTCAGGATCCTGCCCTGCAAGAATTCCCTGGATGGACACATCGCCGTCATGTTATCCAGAAGCAGGAGGAAAAACACAGCGGAAACTGAAACGCAGCGTCATCGCGGGAACACCGGGGTGCCGGCCAACCATAAGCCGCCGCAAGAAGAATCGTGAAGAAGGTCATCCTGATCCATTATCACGAAATCAGCCTGAAGCGGAACAACCGCAACTGGTTCGAGAGCCGGCTGCACCGGCACGTCCGGGCCCTGCTCAGCGACATTCCTCATGCCGGAATCGAGCGATCGAGCGGAAGAATGCTTATCCGCCTGCAACCGCAATCTCCTGTGGCGCAGATCACCGAACGTCTCCGCGGCACGTTCGGGATCGCCAATTTCGCCGTGGCGCGTGAGGTCCCCGCTGATATCCAGGCCATCCGTTCGGCAGTGTCGGAACTGGCAATGGAGCGCCCGTTCGGCTCATTCAGGATCAGCGCCCGGCGCGGCACCAAGAACTTCCCGATGAACTCTCAGCAGATAAACGAGGACCTGGGCCGCCTGGTCCAGGATCTGACGGGGGCCGCCGTGCGGCTCGAAGCGTCCGAGTTCGTCATCCACGTCGAGATCGCCGGAGCCAGCTGCTACCTCTACCTCGAGAAGATCCCGGGCGGGGGCGGATTGCCCGCCGGAACCGGAGGTTCCGTGACGTGCCTCATGTCGGGCGGCATCGATTCCCCCGTCGCCGCTTACCGGATGATGCGGCGCGGATGCCGCGTTCATTTCGTACATTTCCACAGTTTCCCGCACACCACCCTGGAATCCCAGGAGAAGGTCCGCAGGATACTCGCCGTGCTGGCACGCTACCAGCTGAGATGCAAGGTGCACTTTGTCCCCTTTGCCGATCTTCAGCGGGAAATCGTCGCCTACGCACCGCCGCCTCTCAGGATTCTGCTCTACCGCCGGTTCATGCTGCGCATCGCCGAAGCCCTGGCACTCAAGGAAAAATCGCTGGGCCTGGTCACCGGCGACAGCCTGGGACAGGTCGCCAGCCAAACCCTCGAGAACCTGCGGGTCACTTCCGCCGTTGCCGCCCTGCCTGTGTTCCGCCCGCTGATCGGATCCGACAAGGAGGAGATCGTGCAATCGGCGCGGGCGATCGGGACCTACGAAATCAGCATTCTTCCCGACGAGGACTGCTGTACCATGTTTGTCCCGAAACACCCCGAGATCATGGCGCGAACTGATCAGGTGGAAAAAGCAGAGTCGGCACTCGACGTGACCCGCCTCGTGCATTCGTGCCTGGACGCCGCCGTGAAGGAGACGATCAGACCCGGTTTCGCATCAGCTCCACCAGGTTCACTATGACTATGTCGATGAAGATCCGGAACGCGACAAACCGCGACATGCCCTCCATCGTGCGCATGATCGGCGAATTCGAGCTCGACTACGAGAACCTGCAGCCCGATCAATTCATCATCGTCGAAGACGGGGACGTCATGGCGGGTTTCGGAAGACTCAAGCCCTACCCGGACGCCACGGAGCTGGGCTGCGTGGGCGTCCTCCACGAACGCCGCCAGCAGGGGATCGGCAAGATGATCGTCGACGAGCTGATTCGCAGAGGGCCTGCCGAAATCTGGATCACCACCGACATGCCGGACTATTTCCGGGCCCTGGGTTTTTGCGAATGCCAGAACGTCCCCCGGTCGATCCTTCAGAAGCTGGAGCGTTTCCGCGATTTCGCGCGCGGCCGGATCGTCGCCATGAGGCACGTGAAGCCCTAGTCAGGGGGGCTCGCCACTCGAAAGCCCGTGCATCGGACAGCAAAATACAGAATGCGGAATGCAGAGGGTTGGCCCTGCTAATATGTCTTGTTGACACGGACCAAAGTTGCGGACCAATGATGCGTATCTCGGGCAGCGCGCGACATCATGTTGACAACAGTGCCCCGGCAAGCGTGTGACATTTCGGCATGTGCCACACCCCGGCGGGGAGAGCAGATCCCGTGAGCCTCCAAACCCAGCCGTCCACCCCTCCCCGGTTGAAGCGAGCACTCACCCTCTGGGACCTCGTCTTCTGCGGCATCATCATGATCCAGCCCACCGCGCCCATGCCCCCGTACGGCGTGATCAGCCAGGAGGCGCGGGGCCACGTCGTCACGACGATACTGATCGCCATGGTGGCCATGCTCTTCACGGCGATCAGCTACGGCCGCATGGCCCGCGCGTACCCCGCCGCAGGCTCGGCCTTTACCTATGTCGGCAGAGAGATCCATCCGGGCGCCGGTTACATCACCGGATGGAGCATGGCGATGGATTACATGCTCAATCCGATCATCTGCATCATCTGGTGCAGCAAGGCGGCGATAAACGTGATGCCGGGAGTATCTTATGCGATCTGGGTCTGCTTTTTCGCGGCGCTCTTCACGAGCCTCAACCTGAGGGGAATCCGGGCCAGCGCCCGCACAAACGAGGCACTGGCCGTCGGCATGGGGATCGTAATACTGATCTTCCTCGGCACCGTCATCCGCTACCTGCTCGAGACACCGGGTATCGGCGGGAAGAGCTTCGTCAGGCCTTTTTACGATCCCGAGAACTTTTCCCTCCCGCACCTGTTCACGGGCACATCGATCGCCGTGCTCACCTACATCGGCTTCGACGGCGTTTCGACGCTCTCGGAGGAAGTGGAGGATCCGCGCCGCAACGTCCTTCTGGCCACCGTACTCACATGCGTCGTGACGGGCGTCCTGGCATCTCTCGAGGTCTATGCCGCGCAGCTGGTGTGGCCGGATTACGCGACCTACCCGGATGTCGACACTGCCTACGTCCACGTCGCCGGCAGGGTGGGCGGAGCCTGGCTGTTCCAGGTGGTGAATCTCACACTCCTCGTGGCAACGGTCGGTTCCGGGAGCGCCGCCCAGCTGGCCGCGGCGCGCCTGCTGTATGGCATGGGACGGGACAACGCCATCCCTCGCTCCTTCTTCGCGGTCGTGGATCCGAAGCGCGGCATCCCGCGCAACAGCGTGATCTTTATCGGCGCTGTGGCACTTGCCGGCTCTTTTTTCCTGAGCTATCAATTGGGCGCCGAGCTCCTCAATTTCGGCGCCTTCATCGCCTTCATGGGCGTCAACGCCGCCGCATTTGTGCGCTACTGGGTACGAGCTGAGAAAAAGAAGCCGGGGAACCTGTTTCCGCCGGTCCTGGGATTCGTTATCTGTCTCTACATTTGGAGCAGCCTGCGCACTCCCGCAAAGCTTGTGGGTGCGGCCTGGGTTGCCATCGGGGTCATATACGGAGCGGCCAAGACACAAGGATTCAGGAGCAAGCTGATCAGCTTTGAACCCCCGCCGGATTAGGCAGCTGCTAGAACGGAATCGCAAGCAGGCGCCTGTGGCGCCTGCGGAGGTGGATCCGGCGCGGCCAGTTCCGGTTGCGTCTGGCAGCCGCGACCACACCGTCTGGGTATATATTTGCAGATTCCGACTGATGCCGCTGGCATGAACAGCTGCCACGAAGAGGACCTGCCCATGACCGGGCGAAGGAGGACCGACGCATGACGAGGGAACGCTTGAGGATCGTACAGGGAGATATCACCGAGCAGGAGGTCGACGCGATCGTCAACGCCGCGAACAATACGCTGCTCGGCGGCGGCGGTGTCGATGGCGCCATCCACGCCGCCGCGGGCCCCGGACTTCTCGAGGAATGCCGGAAGCTCGGCGGATGCCCGACCGGCGCCGCAAAAATCACCGGGGGCTACCGCCTCCCCGCGCGATGGGTGATCCACACGGTAGGGCCCATCTGGAGGGGCGGAGAATGCAACGAGGATCAGCTGCTTGCAGACTGCTACAGGAATTCGCTCGCGCTGGCCCGCGACCAGGGCGCCCGTGCCGTGGCGTTTCCCTCGATCAGCACCGGGGCCTACGGGTTCCCGGTCGAGCGCGCCGCGAAAATCGCCTTGAGGGAGATCCGAAATTTCTTGAGCGAGAATGACGTCCCGGAGGAGGTGCTGGTCGTCTGCTTCGACCGGTTGACCTACAACACCTACCTGAGCGCGCTTCAATAAGCGGTTTCCAGTCCCGCGGAGAGGGATGTGCCAATGGCCCGTGGCTGCGCGTTCATCACGATTCGAGGCCGCCGGCCGCCGGCGGAAACCAGGCGGGACTGCTACGCATATACTTGCCGTCGCAGCGCCACACTGATCTGGTCCTGCATCCTGCTCTGCGGCCCCGCGCGCCAACCCTGTGTACCCCAGTCACGGACTCCGGCTCCGGGCGCCGGGCATGTAGTCCTGCAAAGCGTCGACATCCGGTCGGACGAGGACGGCGGCGAGTTCAGGCTGAGCCTGCGGGCACGCTCGAGAGGGGCTTCATGGGAGATCAAGGGCAAGGAAGCCGGTGCGCTCAGCCTGTCGGTAGACGGCCTCTACGACCAGCACATTTTCCTCGTGCGCGGGCCGGAGGAATCGATCTACGAGGCACTGCTCGGGCCGCTGCCGAAGGGCAACCACCACCTCCGCATCGACTGGGACAGGTCCTGGGCACCGGCGCTCGATGTCTCACCCGAGATCCTGCAGGTCCAGGCTGCGGCGCTGGACCGCTCCCACCCGAGGAACGAGCGGGTCGTGCGGGCGCCGATCATCTACCTGCGCGCCGACACGATCGGCAGGTTTTCGGATGTGCCCCTGTTCCTGTACTGCGAAGAGGAGCAGAGAGTCCGTGCCACTGAGGTCGTTTACACGGTGATCCTCAGCAATGAAGACGGCGGGACCAGCACACGGAATCTGCTGGCGCGCTGGGGGCGCACTACCGACATCGAATGGTGCTACGCGTACGATCGCGAAGAGAACGCCTTCGTGGACCGGTTCCAGGGGCGTGATCACGAGACGTTTCCTTTCCAGGGCAAGTACCTGGGCATGCACCCCATTCTCTATGACGTCGCGCGAAACAACATCTTTGCCGACACGCCCGCCGGCGACGCGCCGGTCCGGGTCAGGCTCGTGCCGGTTCACGCCTTGCTTGAGGGCAAGGCCCGGGAGACCGTGATGGACCGCTTCCCATGGATATACCCCATCATGGCCAAGGAGATGATCCGGGAGCAGAAGCTGGAGACCGTCGGCGACCCCTATACGCCAAGGCCTTCGGACCACCGCAATTACGCCTACGTCGATTTCTGCTCCGAACAGGCCGGAACCGCGCTGTGGGCCGAAGTGCAGCTGCGCGGCTCGAAGCGCTGGTACAGGTCGGACCACGGCGACCCGGAGTCACGCATCGGCCGCAGCGGATGCGTCCGGACAAGCGTCGAGCTGCCGCCCGGGACCGTGCCTTCCGACCTGAAAGCGCTGCGCATCGGATGTGCCGGAGCGCCCCTTTCGGAAGGAGAAACGCCGGCCGGCAACCCGGCCGCGCACCTGGATTCCGTCTTACAGGTGTTCCTGCTGGATTCCGACTACCGGCCCAGCCCCAGCCTGCCCGGCCGGAACATCCGGCGCATTCTCCGCCCCGGCCAGTACCGTACCCTCAGATTGGGGGAATAGCGCCGCTTTCCTGTTCTGCGGCCGGCCGACCCTCAGCAGCTTCGTTCCATCTCGCGAGACAGGCGAGCCTTCTCCGCTCCCCTTCTCTCCCTGCCGCCGGCTGTTCGCTGCCCGGTTGCGGCCCACCCGCGTCGGGGAGCCTCCTCGGTTGTCACTCTGCCGGTGCGGGCACGCCGCGCTCCGGTCGCGGAAATGAACGCCCGCCCTCCGATTTCACTTGACACGCCGGGAATGATCCTTATAATCGTTGCGAAATTCGGAAACTGTTAACTGGGGAGGAAACAATGAGGCCAAGGCCGGCCCGCGGCTCCATGCGTCGAATCTACGAGCTTCAATGCCAGATCTGCAAGGCCATGGCGCACTCGCTCAGGCTGGAGATCGTGGACCTGCTGGGTGAAGACGAGATCTCGGCGGCGTCGCTGCTGTCGAGGCTGGGCACCTCCAAGGCCAACCTTTCCAAGCACATGACCCAGCTGGTGCTGGCGGGGATCGTCGAGCAGCGGCGCGACGGCCGGCAGGTCTTCTACCGGCTGACCCACCGCGAGATCCACGAAGCGTGCACCATCATGCGCAACATCCTGATGCGCCGCATCCGCAAGGAGGAACAGCTTGCCGCGGCACTGGCCGCGCCCGTCAGGCGGTGACATTCGGCAACCCTGAGGTTGCATAGTATGGAAACCATGAAAGTATTGAAAACGGGTACCATGATAACGCTGCTGGCCGGTCTGGCGTCCGCTCAGGTGCGTGCCCAGGCCGCCCCGCCGCTCAGCGCGCGCGAGGCCATTGGCCGCGCGCTGGCTCAGAATCCCGAGCTCGCCGCCGACGAGCCGGGTCGCCAGGCTGCGCGCTTCGAGGCCCGGGCCAGCCGGGCGGCCTACCTGCCGCGGCTGGATTTCGAGCAGGCATACACCGGGGGAAACAATCCCGTCTACGTCTTCGGGACGCTCCTCACGCAGCGGGCCTTCAGGGAGACCAATTTCGCGCTCTCCTCGCTCAACCAGCCAGCCCCGGCGGACAATGTGCTCACGAGAGTCACCGTCCAGCAGAATATCTGGGACTTCGGCCGCAGCAGAAGCCGAATGCAGGCCGCCGACCTGGGCGTCGAAATCGCCGACAGGAGCCATGAGGACCGCCGCAGGCAGACGATCCTGGCCGTCCTGGACGCCTACCACTCGCTCGCTCTCGCCAGGGAGACCGAAAAGAGCGCACGCATCGCACTCGAGAGCGCCGAGGCCATCGAAAAGCAGGCGCGCGCTCGCGTCGAAAGCGGCCTCGCCACCTAGGCCGACCTCCTGCGCAGCCGGGCCTACCTGGCGGCCGCGCGACAGCGCCACGTTCAGGCACAGGGCCGGATCGATGTCGCGCGCGCCGGCCTTAACCGGCTGATGGGCGAACCTCTCGACGCGAATCCCGGCGATCCCGCCGCGCTCAAGCCGGCAAGTCTCCCGGTCACGCCCGAACAGGAGCTGCTTGCCGGTCTCCGCGCGCGGCGTCCGGATTACCAGCGGCTGCTGGCGGAATTGCGTCAGGCCGAGACCGAAGCCGGCGCCAGAAAATCGGAATTCATCCCTTACGTCGGCGCCTACGGCGCCTGGGAAGCCGACAACCCTTCGCTCACACGGGCCGGCGGCAACAACTGGACGGCAGGCGTCACTCTGCGCTGGAACCTCTACGCCGGAGGAGCCGACGACGCACGCCTGAAGGCGGCCCGCCAGCGCGTCGAGCAGAAGCGGCGCCAGCTCGCAGCCATGGAGTCGGCGATGGCCCTGGAGATCCGCCGGGCCTCGATCGAGTGCCGGTCC
>JACADW010000098.1 GCA_013388445.1 Acidobacteriota bacterium
CTCCTGTTCAGGGCGCCCGCCGTGGCGACCGGTTCGAGGCCGATTTCGACGCGCCCCATCGCAGTGCACGCGGATGCCGTTAGTGTGACGCGAACGCGGCATCGGAAGCAATCACGATGCATTTTTCTCTTGATTTTGCGATGGAATTGTGTCTTAAGTATGTGATTTCATTCGGGCCGTGGAGCAGTGGTGTTGTGAGGCATGGCTGGGGCCAACATGGGGATTTCAGAGCAATGTATGTGCCAACAAGACTCTTCTTCACGCGCGGTGTGGGAAAACACCGCGAGGAACTCGCAAGCTTCGAAATGGCGCTGAGGGCCGCGGGTATCGCCCAGTTCAACCTGGTGAAGGTATCCAGCATTTTCCCGCCCAAATGCAAGATCATCACGAAACGGGCCGGCCTGGCCTTGTTGAAGCCGGGCCAGATCGTCCATTGCGTCATGGCCCAGGCCGCCACGAATGAGCCGCGGCGGCTCGTCGCGTCAGCCATCGGCATCGCCATCCCCCGCGATCCGGAGCAGTTCGGTTATCTGTCCGAATTCCACGGTTTCGGCGTAACCGACAGCAAAGCGGGCGAATACGCCGAAGACCTCGCCGCCGAGATGTTCGCCACCGTGCTGGGACTCGCGTTCGACGCGGACAAGAGCTGGGATGAGAAACGCGAGATCTGGAAGATAAGTGGCAAGTTCCTCAAGACGGCGAACGTCACACAGAGCGCCCTCAGCGACAAGAACGGTTACTGGACGACGACACTGGCGGCCGCGGTGTTGATCGGCTGAGGCGACAGGCATCCATGGCAACCGGTCAGTGGCTTTCTGGCCCTCGAATCGCCCCCCTCCCGCTTCGTCCGGGCCGCACCGTGCGCGATCTCGTGGACCAGACGTTTCTCGCTTACAACGCCGCGCGGCTCCGCGAGGCGTGCCGGCTATTTGTAGAGAAGATTCTCGAGCCGGACGTCACCGTGGGCCTGGCCTTGAGTGGCGCGCTCACGCCCGCCGGGCTGGCGCAGTCCTGTCTGGTTCCTCTCCTGGAAAACGGGATGGTGGACTGGGTGGTCAGTACCGGCGCCAACGTCTATCACGACACCCACTTCGCTCTGGGCATGGCCCTGCACGTGGGGTCGCCGTTCATCGAGGATCGCAGGCTCCGAGAGGATAAGGTCATCCGCATCTACGACGTCCTGTTCGCTTACGACGTCCTACTCGATACGGATCGGTTCTATCGCGAACTGCTTCGCACGGACGAATTTCAGCATACCATGGGCACCGCCGAGTTTCACTACCGCGCCGGCAAATACCTGGCGGCGCGAGAAGAGGCGCTCGGCGTCCGCGGGAGTAGTTTCCTCGCGGCGGCGTACCGCGCAGGCGTCCCGATCTACACGTCCTCCCCGGGCGATAGCTCGGTGGGCATGAACATCGCGGCCGCAGCGATGGCCGGGGGCGCGTGCCGGATTGACCCGAGCTGCGATGTGAACGAGACTGCCGCCCTGGTGTACGACGCCACCCGCGCGGGCAAGAGCGCCATCGTGATCCTGGGCGGGGGTAGTCCGAAGAATTTCGTGCTGCAAACGGAGCCGCACATCCAGGAGGTTCTGGGGCTTGCCGACCGAGGACACACATACTTCGTGCAGTTCACGGACGCCCGTCCCGACACCGGCGGACTGAGCGGCGCGACTCCCTCCGAGGCGGTAAGCTGGGGCAAGGTGGATCCCGACCACCTCCCCGACGCGGTCGTCTGCTACGTGGATTCAACGGTCGCGCTTCCGATCCTGACCGCATACGCCCTGGATGCCCATGCGCCCCGTCCCTTGCGCCGGCTCTACGACCGACGCGAGACGGCCCTTCAAGCCCTGTGCGACGACTTCTTGCGAGGGCGGACGGCGCCGTAGGAATCGCCGACCCATGACGCATTTTCTGTCTGAACAGGAGAACTTCCTGGGGCTGCCCGAGGCCTCTTCGGACCCGAAGGCCGCCGGCGTGGTCATCATCCCCGTGCCTTACGAGCGCACGTCCACCGTTGGCCGTGGTTCCGCATTGGGGCCGGATGCGGTTATCGCGGCATCGCATGCGGTGGAATTCTTCGACGCGGCCTTGGGCTTTGAGCCTTATCAGGCCGCGGGCGGTATCGCGACGCGCGCGCCCCTCGACGTGGCACAATGCGACGGCCCGGGCCTATCGGGGCGACTCCGCAATGAGGCGGCCCACTGGCTGGGTCTGGGCAAGTTTGTGGCGACGCTCGGCGGCGAGCATACTTCCGTCGTGGGCGCCATTCGCGCACACTGCGACGCCTACGAAGGCCTGACGGTCCTCCACCTCGATGCCCATTGCGATTTGCGCCCGGAATACCTGGGCGATCCCTGGAACCACGCCTGCGCCATGGCGCGCGTCCTCGATTTCCTCCCCCTCGCGTGTCCAGCGGCCTGCACAGGTCCCTCACTGGTTCAAGTCGGCATTCGCAGCCAGGACCGGGAGGAACGGGCCGTTGCGCGCGAGCGAAACGTGCCGGTCTTCTACGCCCACGAGATCCACGACCAGACCTACGCGCGGCAGGACTGGATCGGCCGCGTCATCGCGTCTACAAGACCCCGGGTCTATGTCACCCTGGACTGCGACGTGATGGATCCCAGCATCATGCCCGCAACCGGCGCCCCCGAGCCGGACGGCCTTACCTGGCAGCAGATGGACGCGCTGCTTTCCCGCCTCTGTCGCGAACGCGAACTCGTCGGGTTCGATGTGAGTGAGCTCGCGCCCATCCCCGGCCTGCGCCACCCCGAGTTCACCGTGGCCAAGCTCATCGCCCGCATCCTCGGGCACCGGTTCGCGCGGCATTCCCCGCAGACCAGAGACACCTGAATAGATAGTTAATTAGCCATCTTGATCTGCGGGGCCGCAGCTCCCGCCCCGATCCAACCCGGAGTCACGGGCCCTCCGTCCCCAGGGGCATGGGGCTGCCGTCCGGCTTGCACAGGCGGACGCAGAAAGCCCAATCGCCGCCGCCTTGGACGATCTTCACCAGAATCACGTTCTTGCCGGCGATGAGTTTCGCTGCAACAACGTCCTGGTCCACGGTCAACCCTCGACCCACGTCGTTCGCATGGATCTTCTCGCCGTTGACCCAACAGATGACGCCGTCGTCGGACCCAATCTTGAGCAGAACGTCCTGGGCCTCGGCGACTTCGACCTCGGCCCGCGCATAGGCGATGACGCTGTCCTTCGGGTTGAACACGGCGGCCAGATCGGTGACGCCCATGACGTGCGGCACTTGGTAGTCTATCCATTTGGCCTTTTGCGCGCCGGCCGCGTCGTATTCGGCTGTGGGGTCGAATTCCGTTTCCGGTGGGTATACCGCGTCGAATCCCGTATTCGGGAACGGGCCGATGAGCTTCCAGTTGATGATGAACCCGCGGCGCCGGGCGAAGTCCACCGCCGCGCCCAGGCCGCGCAGCCCTTCGGCCGCGCGTTGAGCCGCATCCAAGTCGGAGGTCATCTCGACCACCTTGGTGTAAAGCGCAATGGCTTGGGCGCTGTCGGCGGCCTTGAGCTTGTCGGCAATGGCGAGGTAGCAGGCTACGAGAGGCCCGGCGACCGCCGGGTTGCCTGCCTGCGCCTCGACCACGGGGAGCGACCGCGGGTCGGCGACTCGGGCGATCCCGCTCAATGCCGCGACGCGCTCCGCATCCTGGATCGCGAGGGGAAGCGCCGTGTGGTACATAGCGAGGGCCTTCTCCAGATCGTGCTTGGCAAGCGCCCCTTCTGCGAGATTCAGATACGCCCGCAACGCGACAGGCTTCACGGCATCCGGGCCCGACTGTGCCTGGTCGAGAAACTTCGCCTCATACTTCGCGTCGCCCGTGCGGCCCAGGAGGCCAATCGCCGTGGCGCGCACTTCTTCGTTCGCGTCTTCGGACGCCTTTTCGAGGAACGGGATCGCGTGTTGCATGCTCCGCGTGGAAAGTACTTCCAATACGCCGCTCTTCACCGGCGGTTCGGCCACGGCGAGCGCGTCGGTCATGGCCTTCACCGCGGCCTTGCCTCTCGCGGCCACAAGCGCTTCCTTGGCCGCGCCAAATATGTCCGCTCGATCAGATCCCAAGTAGGGAAGGATAGCGGCCACGTCCGCTGCGGCGCCGCTCTTACCCAGGCCCTGCAGCGCGGCGCAAGTCGTATTTGGGCTGCCGGCTATCTGAAGCAGGTCGCGGTACATCGCGGCGGCGGTGCGAGGCGGCTGCTTGGCCGCGATGCGGATATAGGCGTCCACCATCTCCGGTGCTGGGTCGCCCGCCTTGATCTTCGCCAGGATGAGGTCCTTCGCGGCCGCGACGCCCAACCGCCCCAAGGCTTCCAGAGCGGGAACACACTCCGGCTCGGGCTTGGCTGCCTCGACCAGCAACGCCGACACGGCCGCTTTTCCCCCGATAGCGCCCAGGACGTCGAGAATCCCGGCTCGCAGATTGCCCGCAGTTCCAGGCAAGCGGCCTCCCAGAGCGCCCCCGACCAACTCGCACGCCGCCGGGTTCGCTCCGATGCCCTGGAGCGCCAACAGCGCCGAGTCAGCGGATTCCGGGTCGTCCAGCAAAGGAAGAATCGCCGTGACGGCGTCGGGCGTGCCGGCGTACGAAAGCAACCACAGGAGCCAGTCCCGGCCCGCGCGGCTCTTGACGGTCTTCAGCGCGCCGCAAAGCGCCGCGCTGGCGGCACGGCACCCAGATTCCTGCCGGGTCGAAGGCCCCACGATCTTTTCGAGCGCGATCTTGGCCGCGCGCACCACTGCCGGGTCTGTGTGGTCCAACAACGCCGCCACGCGGCCGATGGCCGCCGGCCCAAACCGGTCCGCGCGTTCGTAAGCCGCAGATCGAGCTTTGACATCGCCCCCCGAGAGGTCAGCCACGAGCTTTGCAACGCCCCCCGAAGCCGGTGCGTCGGCCCGGGCCAATGCCAACCCCGCCACCACCCACACTGCCGCGAATCCGAGTTTCTTCCTCATGACGCGTCCTCCTACAGGTGCCAGGGGGCACGCATTGGTTTTTCGACCATGGCCGTAGCCGCTGCGTCAGTCGGAAAGATCTCCCTGACCGGGTCATAGTCAACCGGCCGGCCAAGGCGGAACGAGATATTGCCCAAGTGCGAGATGCAGGTCGAGCGATGGCCAATCTCCACGTCGCAGATCGGCTTCCGGCGCGACCTCATGCAGTTGAAGAAGTCCTGGGGGTGCCCAGGGCTTTCATAGAGCCGGAGGTCATTCGGCCCAATGTCCTCGTTGATCTTCTTGTTGTGTTTCGGATGGATCCAGTAACCGCCCCGATTCACACACAGGTCCGCTTCCGTGCCGTAGAACTTCGTGCCGTACCCTTGGCCCGGCTCGTACTCAATGCCTTCGCCCTGGCTCCACTCGAGCACCGCATCCCGGTAGACGTACCGGATGTGCATGGTCTCCGGAAACTCGTACATATTGTCTTCGTACATCCTGCCGACAGCCTCGATGCGGATTGGGCTCGTGTCGTCCTTGCCGAGGCCCCACTGGGCGATGTCGAACAGGTGCACGCCCCAATCCGTCAGCAACCCGCCCGAATAGTCCCGCCAATACCGGAATTCATACGGATGAATCTTCCTGTTGAAACGACGCCAAGGCGCAGGCCCCAGCCACATGTTCCAATCGAGCGTAGCCGGCGGGTCTTCGTCCGGTATCCAGTCGCAC
>JACADW010000078.1 GCA_013388445.1 Acidobacteriota bacterium
AGATAGAAGGGTGTTGGATCGCTGCCGCCTCGCGGCCTGACGAAATCCAGTTGACCCTGCGCCACCAGGACGCTCCGCGCATTGGCGATCGGAAGCCGCCCCTCGAACAGCCCCTCCAGCTCGATGTATTTCAGCCGGCTCTGCGCAAGTCCGTCCACGATGGAGGTTCCGAAACTCAGCAGGCCTCCCATGTCATATTCGCCCCGGATCCCGTCGGCCCGCATGTAAAACCCGGATGTCTGGGCCCTGACTCGCTCGCCGAATCCGGGCAGGTTGGAGAACACGTCACCGGGAGATGCATACCGGGGATCGGTGCCTTTGGTGCTGAAGAGCCAGGCCATTCTGTATTCCACCCCGAACACAAGCCGCCGATGAGGAACGAGCTCGAATCGGCCACCTCCCCATGTCTGCCGTAAAGCGAACTTCGTCCGGCTCTCCCCAACCGATTTCATCCCGAGGCCGTAGAAATTCTCCTGCGGACGCCACTGATAGGACGATTGAAGTATGAAGCGCGTCTTGCCGAGCGCCATGGTGCCGGCCAGGTCGAACTCCTGGTAACCTTTGAGGCTCGCACGTCCGAGGGCACGAACGTTCGAATCACCTTCGGCCGGGATCGTGTACGACCCGCCAAGCCCGAAGCCGGTCCCCTCGCCGAGCCCACCGATCATGGCCGCGATACCCTTCTGCCGCAACCACCGCGTCCAGTAGTCCAGCCGCTCACGCATCCGGTTCTTCTCGAAACTGATGAGGCCGGACTCCATGCCGGAGTTCACGATGTGAAAGGGATACAAGAGGATCCGCAGCGGCGCGGCCACCGCCGGGTGAGCAGCCGCTCTGGCCTCGGTTTCCGAGACGATGCGTTCGTCTTGAAGCGGGGCAGCAACGTTTGGTTCCTGGGTCGTGCCAATAGCTGGCTGCAACACCCACACAAGGAACACAACACTCGGGAAGGAAGAGCGCATCGTCTCCCTCCTCATGAATGATTGTGGATGGATCAACCTTCTATTTGTGGACCAGCCTAGCACAAACTCATAACGAAGAGCGACAGTAATCAGTACATTCCGGAAACCCGTCAAGGGGCGCCTGGGAGCCTCACGAGTGGAAAAACGATCCTTCAGGCGGACAGTATCTGTCGCATGACTCCAAAACCGTTCGCCCTCGACCTGAACCTCGAAGCAAACCTCGTCGCGGATGCGAATAGAGCGGAAAACAACCCTGTAGGCGTCACCCACGCAAACGCTTGTATCGGACATGATCGTCCGGGTCTATGTCGAGGTCCAAATCGACGTCCAAGTCGCTGAACTGGCGCCTTGATTTGAACGGCGACTTTCATAACAGAAACCAGGTAGACGGCGAGGCTGCCGCGAAAATAGAATGGCGAAGGCGGTGCAGTCACGTCCTGGCACAGGCCTTGAGCCTCGACGGACCCCGGGTGTGGAGGAAGCAAGAAGTCACCGCGCAGCCTCTTGGCCCTCCGCAACTCTGCGCTGCGCCGTTTTCTGTTTGGCTGGTACGTGTCCAATTCGGAGAATGCCATGAGCCACTCCTGCTCCCTTCTGATCACCCTGACGGTGATGGCACACTGCCTCCCCATCCATGCCGGTACACGCCCGGCGATCAATCCCCAATTGCTCGGCGAGCGATGGAGGGCAAGCTGGATCGCGCCTGAAGCTGCCCACCCCTTCGACTTCGGCGTTTACCATTTCCGGCGCGCGTTCGAACTCAGCGCCAAGCCGGCCTCCTACGTCATCCACGTCACAGGCGACAACCGTTACCAGTTGTTCGTGAATGGCCGGCGCGTCGTCTGGGGTCCGGCGAGAGGCGACCTCTTCCACTGGAGATTTGAGACAATCGACATCGCTCCCTACCTGAGGGCCGGCCGCAACGTGCTCGCGGCCGTCGTATGGAACTACTCCCAGCTGGCGCCGATGGCGCAGATCACGCACCAGACCGGCTTTCTTGTGCAGGGCGATACGGAATCCGAACGCGACGCAGATACGAACCCCGCGTGGCGCGCGATCCGCAACGCCGCCTACACACCACTGCCCGTCACTCACGCGGAGATGCGCGGATACTTCGTCGTCGGCCCGGGAGAGCAGGTCGACGGGACCGCCTACCCCTGGGGCTGGGAACAGGAGAGCTTCGATGATTCCTTGTGGCCGGCCGCCCGGGTGCTCGTCTATGCGAGCGCGCGGGAAGCTCGCGACAGCCACAGCCCCTGGATGCTCGTTCCGCGGGACATCCCCTTCATGGAAGAGACGCCCCAACGCTTCGCCTCCGTGCGGCAATCCGCCGGCGTGTCGATTCCGCCAGGGTTCCCCGCTGCGGCTGCGCCCCTCCGCGTTCCGGCGCGGACGACGGCGCGCCTCCTCATGGACCAGTCGCACCTTACCACCGCCTACCCCGAAGTCCTTTGTAGCGGTGGCCGGGGCGCCGTCTTGACGTTGAAGTACGCGGAGGCTCTCTATCAGAAGGGGGCCCGGAGGGGCGACAAGGGAAACCGCGACGAGGTCGAGGGCAAGGAATTCATCGGATACCGCGACGTATTCATATCCGACGGCGGCAAGGGGAGAATGTTCCGGCCGCTCTGGTGGCGGACCTATCGCTACGTCGAGTTCACGATCACGACGGAAGATGAGCCGATAATCATCGAAGATGTAAGGGGCATTTACACCGGATATCCCTTTGCCCGAAAGGCCAGCCTCGAGATCTCCGATGCCGTCCAGTCCCAGAGGCTGTCGAAAATCCTCGAAGTCGGCTGGCGCACGGCGCGGCTGTGCGCCCATGAAACCTACATGGATTGCCCCTACTATGAGCAACTGCAGTACGCGGGCGACACGCGCATACAGGGGCTCGTTTCCCTCTACATGTCCGGCGACGGCCGCCTCCTGCGCAACGCCATCGCACAGCTCGACGACTCACGAATTCCCGAAGGCATCACCATGAGCCGGGCCCCGACCAGGCTCCAGCAGTTCATACCTCCATTCTCGCTCTGGTGGATCGGCATGGTCCATGACTACTGGATGTATCAGGATGATTCCGCATTCGTCCGTGAGATGCTTCCGGGCGTGAGGGCCGTGCTGAATTTCTTTGCCGGATATCAGAAGCCGGGAGGCTCGCTCGGGCGCCTGCCATGGTGGAACTTCGTCGATTGGGCGCGCGAATGGAAGAACGGCGTCCCGCCAACGGAGGCCGCTGGATCTTCCGCTCCGATCGACCTGCAGCTTCTTCTGGCGTTGGACTGGGCCGCCGCGATGGAAGAGGCCCTGGGATCCAGGGCACTTGCCGCTGAATACCGGCAGGCGGCGGCAAACCTGCGCGCGAACATCCAGTCACTCTACTGGAATCCGGAACGTCATCTGTACGCCGACACGCCCGCGAAAAGAGACTACAGCCAGTTCACTAATGCCCTCGCGGTGATTTCAAAGGTAATCCAGGGCGAGGACGCCCGGGACCTCGTCATCCGGATCCTGGAGGACAAGTCGATGGTCCAGTGCACCTATTACTCGCTGCACTATCTCCACTCGGCCGTGAATCAGGTCCGGGAGGGAAACCGATACCTCGGGCTCCTGGGAGAGTGGGACAGCATGATCGCCCGGGGCCTCACGACATGGGCCGAGCGTCCCGAACAGGCCTCCAATCCATCCCGCTCGGATTGCCATGCCTGGAGCGCACATCCCAACTACGAGATCTTCAGGACGCTGCTGGGAATCGATTCTGCGGCACCCGGTTTCGCACGCGTTTTAATCAGGCCATTTATGTCAGCTATCGAAGGAGCTTATGGTGTGATACCTCACCCTAAAGGCGAGGTGTCCGTACGGCTGAAGCTGACCGGTGGGCGCCTGCAGGCCGAGGTTGCGCTGCCGCCGGGCATCAGCGGAGAATTCGACTGGCACGGCACCCGCCATCCCCTATCGCCCGGAACGAACAGGCTTGAATTCCAGCCTGGTATCTGACGCGAGACACGCGATTCAGATCGATGCGCCATTTGGCGACCCGGACTTGGACGTGGACATGGACGTCGACCTGATCGATCAGGCTCGAAATAACTTCCAGCAGGCGTGAGACTTACGGATCAGATTCCATTTGTTTCGTGTCCACGACCAGGTCCACGCCGAGGCCGAGGACTAGGTCCAGGATTAAGAACTCTGCGGTCACGCGACAGAAACTCGCCCGAACCACGCACTTGCTTCAGTTTCGCCGCTCGAACGGGAAATATCAGCGCTGTTTGTGAAACTACTGCACCAAGGAGGATTCAACATGAAACAAGTGCATGGTTTCTCACTGGTCGAGCTGCTGATTGCCGTGGCGATAATCGCAATCCTCGCCGCCATCGCAGTTCCCAGCCTCATGACCTCGAGACAGGCGGCAAACGAAGCGGCTGCCGTGCAGGGATGCCGCACCATCGGGTCGGCTGAGATCAGTTATGCTGCGACGAACAACCAGCAGTACACCGACCTGGCGACTCTGGTCAACGACCATTATCTCGATTCACGGTTCGGTGCCTCAGGCGCGATCAACGGGTACACCTATGAGCCCGGAGATGTGGCCGGGACAACCATCGACGGTGATCCGCCCCAGTCGTTCGGTTTCATCGCGACGCCTGGGACCGGGATGGGGCGTTTTCTATACTCGTTGGCGCCTGACCAGGTGGTTCGGTATCAGGGGGTCGCAGACGGGGCAAGCCTGCCGCCGGGTGTGACTGCGGGAGATCCGATCGGAAAGAGCAGCTGAGTCAGCCCGCTCGCACAGCAGGTCGCACCTGCCAGGTGCGACCTGCTGTGGCCGGCTGGGGCTATCTCTGCAGCGCCGCCGCGCCTACGGCAAGCCGCGACTGCCAGGCCATCCATGAATGGTCATGACTCAGCGGCTCCGCCCGGCAGCCCGAGCGGGCCCGGATCTACTTCGTGAGCGCATGCTGCCGGGGAGGAGCCGGAGCCTGCGCTTGAACCGAATAGTAGTCCGGCCTCACCTTCTCAACGATCGCCTTCACAGGATCGTCCAGGTACTGGGTGAAATAGCTCGGATAGAGTCCGATCCAAAACGCCAGGATAATGAGCGGCACAAACGTGGCCAGTTCCCTGAGGTTCAGGTCAGCCAGGACCTTGTTCGCAGGATTCTCGAGCTTGCCGAACATGACCCGCTGGTAAAGCCAGAGCATGTAGGCCGCACCGAGCACGATCCCCAGGACTGCGACCGCCGCATAAGGCCAGAGGTTTGGGGCGGCGAACGTGCCCTGCAGAATGAAGAACTCCCCGATGAAGCCGTTGAGCCCCGGCATTCCAATCGAGCTCAGGGTCATGATCATGAACACCGTCGCGTAGACAGGCATGATATGGCTCAACCCGCCGAAATCCGCCACCATGCGCGTGTGCCGGCGCTCGTAGATGATGCCGACGATCATGAACAGTGCCCCGGTCGAAATGCCGTGGTTGATCATCTGCAGCACACCGCCCTGGAGCGCCACCGGGGTCGCCGCGAAAACTCCTAGCATCACGAACCCGAGGTGACTCACCGAGGAATAGGCTACAAGCGACTTCATATCCTTCTGCATCATCGCGACCAGCGCCCCGTAGATGATTCCGATCAGCGACAGGACGAGCATCGGCTTCAGAAAGTGCATGCTTGCCTCGGGGAACATCGGGAGTGAGAAGCGTACAAAACCATACGTCCCCATCTTCAGCAATATGCCGGCGAGTATCACAGACCCGGCTGTCGGAGCTTCGACATGGGCATCCGGCAACCAGGTGTGGAACGGAAACATCGGCACCTTGATCGCGAAACTGATGAAGAAGGCGATAAAAACCCAGTACTGAAGGTTGGCAGGGAACCCCAGCTTTGTATATTCCAGGATGTCGAATGAGTATGTTCCGGTAACCGAGTGGTAGTGGAAATAGAGCGCCAGAATGCCCACCAGCATCAGCACAGAACCGGCCAGCGTATAGAGGAAAAACTTGATGGCCGCATAGAGCTTGCGCGGACCTCCCCACACCCCGATCAGGAAGTACATCGGAACCAGCATGACTTCCCAGAAGACATAGAAGACCAGAAAGTCCAGGGCCATGAAAACCCCGAGCATGCCGGTCTGCAGGAGGAGCATGAAGGCGTAGTATTCCTTCATGCGCTCGGTAATGGCTGTCCAGGAGGAAAGAATCGCAATAAAGCCGAGGAGCGTCGTGAGCAGCACCAGCAACATGCTGATGCCGTCTATGCCGAACTTGTACTCAGCGCCTATGAGCCCGATCCAAGGGCGCTCGAAGACAAAACGAAAACCGGTGGAAGGATCGATGTACCGGGCATCGTTGAACCGCGTGATGAGCGGGACGGAAACCAGAAAGCCGAGGAAGGCGGTGACATTGGCGATCCAGCGGATCGCATCTTCCTTTTCCTTCCTGGTGAACATGATCGCGACCATTCCAACAAGCGGGAGGTAGCAGACTATGTTCAAGATGTTCTTCATGAAGAGATCCATCGACTGCCACTCCTCCGTGTAGCGGTGTCATTAGGGCGGGGCGCGCCCGCCCCGGCCGGGCTAGAATCCCAACGAACCATTGAAATAGATGAGAATGAAGACGAGGATGCCCAGGACCGCCCCGAGAGCGTAACGCTGAACCAGTCCCGTCTGGAGCGACGTGGCGATGCGGTTGAATGCCATGTTGATCCAGCCGATCAGATTCACCAGACCGTCCACCACGTAGGTGTCAAAAAGCCTGGATGCCGTCGCCGTTCCGCGCGTCGCGGCGGCCGTTCCGTTTACGGCTCCGTCGACGAACTGTGAGTCGACGAAGAAGCAGGCGTTGGCGATATCCTTCGTCCGATTGACGAACAGCGTATCGTAAACCTCATCCACGAAGTACTTGCGGTACACGAGCCGGTGCAGGTGCCGGATTTTCCCGACGATCCGGTCTGCAGTCCCCGGCCGCGCCACATAAACTCTGTATGCAAGGCCGATACCAACCAGAGCGACCGTCACCGACATCAGCGTAAAGATAAACTCGGTCCAATGGCTGACCTCTTCGACGTGAGACTCCGGCACACGCAGCACCGGCTCCAGGAACCGGTCGAAACGGTTGGCGGCACCGGTCCAGGCCGGCAGGCCGATGTAGCCTCCGATGAAGGAGAGAACCGCGAGAACAACGAGCGGATAGACGACCCTCTTCGGCGGCTCATGGATGTGACGCTCGGTGTGTTCATCCATGCGCCCCTCACCCCAGAACGTGAGAAAGACGAGCCGGAACATGTAAAAGGCCGTCATGCCGGCGCCCACCCAGAGCATGAACCAGATGACAGGATGGTGATACGACCAGGCTTTCCAGAGGATCTCGTCTTTGCTGAAGAAACCGGAGAGGCCGGGCAGACCGGCGATCGCCAGCGTTCCGATCAGCATGGTCCGGTAGGTCCAGGGGAGATACTTCCTCAGACCACCCATCTTCATCATGTCCTGCTCATGGTGCATGGCCATGATGACGGCGCCGGAGCCCAGGAACAGCAGCGCTTTGAAGAAGGCATGCGTCATCAGATGGAAGATGCCGCCGATAAACGCGCCGACACCCAGCGCGGCAAACATGTAGCCCAGCTGGCTCACGGTGGAATAGGCCAGCACCCTTTTGATGTCGGTCTGCGCGAAGCCGATCGTGGCCGCGAACAACGCCGTCGCCGCTCCCACAACAGCCACTATCAGCATCACTTCGGAGACCCGACTGTAGAGGGCGTTGCAGCGTGCCACCATGTAAACGCCCGCAGTTACCATGGTCGCAGCGTGAATGAGGGCAGAGACCGGCGTCGGACCTTCCATCGCATCCGGCAGCCACACATAGAGCGGGATCTGAGCGCTCTTGCCCACGGCGCCGATGAAAAGACATAGAGTGGCCCAGAACAGGTAGCCGTGCCCCTCGTCGACCGGCAGCAGAGCAGCCTTGGCGAAAACCTCCTCGAAGCGGAAGGACCCGAAGTGAGCGAAGATAAGCATCATGCCGATGAGGAATCCCGCATCACCGATCCGGTTGACCACGAAGACCTTCTTCCCCGCATCGGCCGCGCTCTTCTTCTCGAAGTAATAGC
>JACADW010000079.1 GCA_013388445.1 Acidobacteriota bacterium
GGGCATCGCTGAGGCCGTGGATGACGGCAGAACGGGCTACCTTGTCCAGGAATGGGACTCTAGGTCGATGGGGGAACGGATTGTCGCTCTCGCGAAGGCCCCGGAACTCAGACACGCCATGGGTCTGGCGGGATGGGAGAGAGCGAGGGACCTCTTCTCGTGGCAGAGGGAAAAAGAGCAGCTTCTGGACATCATGGGCCTCTGTCAACAGAAGAGAATCGCGAACCTGATGTGACGAGTGCGCGACGATGACCGTGTTGTCAGAACGCATCGAGCACGGGAAGGATGGCTTCCTGGTCGAGCCAGGGGATGTCCAGGCGCACTCCGGGACGCTCGTTCAGTTGGATCGCGATCCGGCCCTGCGCCAGCAGATCGGCGAGGCCGCCTGGCGCAAGGTGAGGGCGAGGTACACGTGTGAGAGGGAACGGACGGAGTTTCGAGGAATCCTTGGGCTGGATGGCAGCCAAGAGGACCAGAGAAACCCGCAAAGTGTCCACGCCGTCCGTGGCCGGTAGAGGTGGAATGGCGTGAGGAGCTCTGCCATGCCTGCTCGCCCAGGGACCCCGATGGTAGGCGTCGCAGGACTCAGATCGGTCGTGAGGTGCCTCCTCGCGATCCGCGCGCTCGGCGTGCCCGCCTCCGTCGCGTTGAGGGCGCTGGGGGCGGAGCACCTCAGCCGACGTGTCTCGCGCATCTGCAAGCATGTACCGAAAACAGTGGTTCTGCCCTTGCCTCGAGAGCGCGGCCGGGGTGGCAGACGGGTGCGCATGTACAGTGCGAGCGGCCGGGACGGAGTCGCACGGAGCATGTGGTGGGAAGGCTGGGCGGGCTTCGAGAAACCGTTGCCCGATCTCTGGCTCGCATTCGCGGAGAACGCGAAGGTGGTGTTCGATGTCGGGGCAAACACAGGCTTCTACTCGCTCCTGGCGGCTTCCGCTTCGAGTGCAGCGGTGGTCTACGCGTTTGAGCCGTTCCCACCTGCCCACCGGTGGCTGGCCGCGAACGTGGGGCTCAACCGGATGGCCGACCGGATCAGGATTGTGCCAGCGGCAGTGAGCGACACAGATGGAGAGACCGAACTTTACGTGCCAGGGGACGACAAAGGCTTCGTGGAGACGGGATGTTCGCTGAGCAGGGCCTTCCGCCAGGACTTCGCAAGCGCGGTACGCGTGGCCGTGTGCACGCTCGACTCGTACGCGGACCGCTGTTGCTGCGGGCCTGTCGACCTGATCAAGATCGACGTTGAGAGCCAGGAGCATCGCGTTCTCGCAGGGGCGGAGCGCCTTGTGCGGGAATGCCGGCCGATGATCGCTATCGAAGTCCTTAAACGGGGCGACTGCGAGGCCCTCGAGAAGATCCGGTGCAAGCACGGCTACGTCCCGCTGCGCCTGCGCCGGGATGTCATCCTGAAGTGCGATCACGTTCAGGCAGACGGCCAGGCCATGAATCAGATCCTCTGCCCCGAGGAGCGAGTGGTCGCGACCGTCGAGGTCGTGCAAAGCCGGGGATATCGAGTCGAGTGCTCGTGACGCAGTGAGGAAACCCCGTCCGATCCACGATGAGGTCCGCCGGGCAGCAGTCCGTGGCAGGTGCTCTTGTTCCTCCGGGAGGTCTCACCCGTCGATCGATGCCACGCGCCCCGTGGCCGATGTGCAACGGAGGTGTACCGTTGAGTCTCGTTAGCGTGATCATGCCGATGCGGAACGAGGAACGGTACGTGCGTGCGGCGGCTGAGTCCGTTCTGGCTCAAGAGGGCGTGGAGCTGGAGCTCATCGTCGTGGACGACCACTCGACGGACGGCTCCGTGTCTCTCCTCCGAGCCATTCGGGATCGCCGCATCCGCATCGTGAGTTCACCTGGCCGCGGCGTCGCGGCCGCCTGCAACGCAGGCTGCGCGACCGCTAGGGGCGAACTGCTGGCGTTATGCGGAGCCGATGACCTGTTCGCACAGAACCGCCTTGGGTGGCAGGCAGGGTGGCTGGCAGATCACCCCGAGTTTGGTGCAGTGTGCGGGAAGAACGCCTCCATGACTCGGCAGGGGCGAGTCGTGTGCCAAGGGTTGGCGGGAGATGCCCCGGAGGAGGTCACCGAGGAGCTCAGCCGCGGCATCACCAGAACTTCCATCGCCACATTCCTCCTACGGACGGAGCAAGTTCGCGCGGCCGGCGGCTGCCGCGGATTCTTTGTCACGTCCAGCGATGTGGATCTCATGCTCAGGATTGGTGAGGTGTGCCGTGTCTGGTATGACCCGCGGGTCTGCTACTACTACCGGCTGCACGACGCCTCGATCACGCATTCGCAGAGCGGCACACTCAGGGAGTTCTACGCGTCGACCGCGCGCAAGTTCTGTGCTCAGAGACAGGCCACGGGCCTCGACGACCTTCAGCGCGGGTGTCCACCGGATCCGCCCAGCGAGGGTCTCGAGCCACCCATGCGGGCTGCCGACGAGATCCAGGGCACACTTACGGGTCTGGCCTGGCGGCAACACAAGGCGGGCCTCA
>JACADW010000145.1 GCA_013388445.1 Acidobacteriota bacterium
CAGCGCGGTTGGGTCGGCGCTGCGCCGCTCTTCTCTTTTCCGCCGGCCTTGCATGCCTGCCGCCCCCTACGCCGATCTCGGCGCGCCAGATGGAAACTGCGAGAGACAACCGGTGGGCGCTTCTCATCGCAGGGATCAGCGGCGACAAGGCGCTCCAGGAGGAGTACCTGCGACAATTGAGGATTCTGAGGGGACTGCTGACCGGTGCCATGAGGCTGCCTGAGGATCGTGTGGTTGTCCTCGTGGATGATCCTGCCGCGGCACCCGACCTGACTCCCTTCAAGGCGACGCGGGACGGCCTCGTTGAGGCCGTGCGTCGGCTTTCCGATCGGGTCGCGAAAGAAGACCAGGTTTTCGTTTTCATCGCCGGCCACGGAAGCTCCGATGGCCGCGGCTACCGACTGAACCTGGTTGGTCCGGACCCGACCGGCGATGAACTGGCGGCTCTGCTGTACTCGATTCCCGCGCGGCAGTTTATCGTCGTCAACACGACCTCATGCAGCGGGGGAAGCGTCGAGGACCTCTCCGGACCGGGGAAAATAGTCGTTTCCGCCACGCGCAGCGGCGTGGAGAAGAACCGGACACACATGGGACGGTATTTTGCCGAGGCTCTCGTGGAAAACGCCGGCGACGTGGACAAGAATGGGCGGGTTTCCATACTGGAGGCTTTTGAGTATGCGTCCCGGCGTGTGGAGGAGCACTACACAAAGGAAGGGAACCTACAGACCGAGCATCCCGTGCTGGATGACAGCGGCGACGGGAAGGCCCATGCCAGACCGTCGCCTGAAAACGGTGACGGGCTTCTTGCCCGGACCGCCTACCTCGATACTGGAGCGACCGAACGCGGCGAAGGGATTCCGAGCGCAGAGGAACGCCGCCTCGTCGCTGCGGCCCAAGAACTGGAAGGGCAGATCCAGGCCCTGAAATACGCCAAGGCCACGATATCTGAAGAGGAGTATGAAAAGAGGCTTGAATCTCTCCTCCTGAAGCTGGCCGAAGTCAGTGCGAAGCTGAAGAAGAAATGAGCATGAACCTGACAGACTCGCGGCCTCTTTCCCAAGGCGCCTGCTCATGCAGGGGCCGTGCACCCGAATGCATGAGAATATCCCCAGGCGGCGTAAGCCGTGGCCCCCGGACGCGAAATAAAGCGCGATTGCCGGGCGCTGCCGGATACAGCCAGGCTGAAGCCCTGCCCTTCCGGCGCCGTCGGCCCGCCGGCCCCTGCTTGACCGCCCATGCCAGCTGGGCCGTCTTTACCATGAGCAGAGGATTCGGACGCGGGGCCTGCTGGCTGGCCCTGACGTTTCTGCTGTTTGTCAGCAACTGTTCCGCCGCGCGCCGGGCGGGATTGGAACCGGCGGAAGCGGCGCTCAGAACTGGAGATTATGCCGCTGCCCTCAAAGGCTATCGCGAAGTGCTGGCTTCCGAGCCGGATTCCGTGCCCGCTCAGGTCGGAATTCTGCGAGCGCTCAACGAGACCGGGGCTTATCAGGAAGCCCGGGAGCATGCGGGGAAGTTCATCGGGCCCAACCCACCGGCTGCGCTCTTGCTGGAGAGCGGTCGTGTGTGCGCAGCCGTCGGCGATTACTCGCTTGCAGAGAAGCAGATACAGCAAGCATGCCTTCTGGGTGGGGTCACCCGGTTGCAGGCCGCCAGGGAATTGGCGGACCTGAAGGCGCTGCGCGGGCAGCGCGCCGAGGCGCAGGCGCTTTGGAGTGAGATCCTCGGCGAGCATCGTGAGGGCCGTATCCGGGGGAGCAGTTCGCTTGGTTGCGCAGCCGTGGCCGCGTGGCGACTGGGCCGTGTCGAGGAGGCCAAGGAGATCTTCCTCGATGCCACGGATGAGAAGACCTCCGGCCCGGTCTCGTTGCGCACTCTCTCGGATTTTGGATTCCTGTTCCTTGAAAAATACAACGCAACTGATGCGATCGGAGTATTTCGGGATTGTCTCCGCGTCAACAAGGCCTATGCGCCGGCTTTGCTGGGAATAGCCCTTGCCAGGAAGTATGAGAGCACCAGGGAGGTCGAGAAACAGGTGCGCGCCGCGCTCGCGGTCAATCCGAACCTTGTGCCCGCAATCAATCTGCTGGCCGAGTTGAGGATCCAGGAGGAGAGCTATGATGCCGCTGAGGTCGAGATCCGGAGGGCGCTTCGGGTCAATCCTTCCAATCTGGAGAGCCTCAGCCTCCTGGCAGTCTGTCACGAGCTGCGAGGAGAGCCCACCCTCTATGCGGCAACAGAAGCGAAGATCCTGAACATCAATCCGTCCTATGGCCTCTTTTATCACACCCTTGCCGAAAACCTGGTCATGCGTCGGAAGTACCACGAAGCCGTGGAACGGGAGAGAATGGCCGTATCCGTCGACCCGGGACTCTGGGCGGCGCATGCCGGGCTGGGCATCAACCTCATGCGGATCGGTGAGATGGCGCGCGGTCGCCAGGCCATCGAACGCGCCTTCAAGGGAGATCCATTCAACGTCTGGGCATACAACACGCTGGAGCTTCTGGACCTGATGGACAAGTTTGTCGGCTCCAGGAGCGAACACTTCCGCTTTCTCATGTCGAGCGAGGATGAAGCCGCGGTCGGACCTTACGCACGGAGGTTGGCGGAAGAGGTTTACGAGAAGCTCGTCTCCCGATACCGGTTTGAGCCGGAGGGACCGATACAGGTAGAGCTGTTCCCGGACCACGGGGGTTTTGCCGTGAGGACCCTGGGGCTTCCGGGTCTCGGGGCCCTCGGCGTCTGCTTCGGAAAGGTGATCGCCCAGGATTCGCCGCGAGCCAGAAAAGCAGGTTCATTTAACTGGGGTTCGACGCTGTGGCACGAGTTTGCGCACGTCATCACGCTCCAGATGACCCGTCACAACATCCCCCGCTGGTATTCTGAAGGGATCTCGGTGTACGAAGAGCGGCGCGCCCGTCCGGGATGGGGCGATGACCTGACGCCCGCTTTCGTTAGGGCATACAAGGAAGGCAAGCTATTGAAGGTGAGCGAGCTGAACGCCGGGATGATGCGCCCTGAATTCCCTGAACAGATCTCGTTCTCCTACCACCAGGCCGCCATGGTCTGCGAGTTGATCGAGGAACGCTTCGGCTTCGAGAAGATCAGGGAAACGCTGGTCGCCTTCGCGACCGGCGCCTCATCGGAGGCCGTATTTCGGCAGGTGCTCGGCTGGGATGCGGACACGCTCGAACAAGAGTATGCCCGTTTTCTCGACTCCAGACTCGCCCGTCATGCGCGCGTGCTTCCATCCGGGCCGGCGGCCCGCGGATCCGATCCGCCCGACAAGCCGTCCCTGATCCGGCAAATTGCAGCCAGCCCGGATGATTTTCCGGCCAACCTGCGCCTCGGCATGCTCCTGCATGCCGAGAAGAGCGACCTCGAGGCGGAACCGTACCTGAAGAAGGCCCAGCAGCTCTTTCCCGAATACATCGAGGACGGAGGCAGCTATCGACCGCTGTTCGAAATCTACCGGGCGCAGGGCCGGGAGGACGATGCACTGGATCAACTCCTCCGCTGGACCCGTTACGACGAAAACGCATTCGAACCCTTGCTGCGCGCCGCGGAGATCTATCTGGCCCGCGGGGATTGGGTGCCGGCCGTCCGGCTGCTCGACCTTGCCAACTACATTCACCCCTACGATCCGCGCGCTCAAAGGAAGCTCGGTGACGCTGCCTCGGCTGCGAGGGAATGGGCGCTGGCGGCACTTGCCTACCAGGCCCTGCTCGGTCTCGACCCGCCGGACCCCGCCGGCGCGCATCTGGGCCTTGCCAGGGCATGCCTCGAGCTTGGCCGGAAGCAGGAGGCCAGGAAGGCAGTTCTGAGGGCGCTGGAGATCGCACCGACCTATGAACCTGCCCAGGAATTGCTCCTGAGATTGAGGGGTGTCGCCCCGTGAAGCACCCTCCGATCCATTACCTCGGGCAGGCCCGTTCATTTCCCGCCCGGGCTTGCCCTGCTTTTGCCTGGCGCCGATTCGCCCCGGAGCGTGCGCGGCAGGGGAACGCGCGGCTCCATAGCCGTCCCAACATGCCGGCACTTTCATTGTGTCTGCCTTCGTCCGCAGAGGGCAGGACGAATCTGGTAATGTTTATGAGGTGCGATTCGCCTGGCTTCTGCCCGGATTGCCGCGGCAGGCACCTGGAATCGCTCGGACATCTCGGGAGATGCGGATGACAAACCCGGTCCTTCATGCCGCCGTGGACGACGCGGCAATGGTGGAGAAGCTCAAGCTCGGTTACAGCCAGTTACTGCGGGAACTGCGCAAGGTCATTATTGCTCAGGACGCCGTCGTCGAGCAAGTCATGATCGCCCTGATCGTCGGGGCTCACTCGATGATCACCGGCGTGCCCGGCCTGGCCAAGACGCTTTTAATCAAGACTCTCGCGAGCGTGCTTGACCTGCGGTTCAAGCGCATCCAGTTCACACCAGACCTGATGCCGGCCGATATCACGGGCACGGATATAATCCAGGAGGATGTCCGGACCGGAAAGCGCTAACTGGTCTTCGTGAAGGGGCCCATCTTTGCCAACATCCTGCTTGCGGACGAAATCAACCGCACCCCGCCGAAGACCCAGGCGGCACTGCTGGAGGCGATGGAGGAGCTCCAGGTGACGGTGCAGGGCACGACCTACGAGATGGACCGGCCCTTTTTCGTCCTCGCCACGCAGAATCCCATCGAACTCGAAGGGACCTATCCGTTGCCCGAGGCTCAGCTGGACCGGTTCATGTTCAATATCATCATCGAATACCTCAGTGAGGAGGACGAGCTGAAGGTCGTGACGACAACGACGGCACTGCAGGATGTGGATTTGGTCCGGTCTGTCACCGGGAGCGACATCCTCGAATTCCAGAGACTGGTGAGGCGGGTGCCGATTCCAGCGCATGTTGCGCGCTATGCCGTCTCGCTGGTGCGCATGAGCCGGCCCAGTACCGAAAACGCGCCCGATTTCATCAGGGATTGGGTCAACTGGGGGGCAAGTCCGCGGGCTGCGCAGTACCTGGTGCTGGGCGCCAAGGCGCGCGCGTTGCTCGCCGGGCGCTTCAACGCCTCCATCGAGGATATCCAGGCACTGGCCTACCCGGTCATGCGTCACAGGATCCTGACAAACTTCCACGCCGAGTCGCAGAAGGTGACGACGGACGATATCATCCGGAGGTTGCTCGAGGCCGTGCCCGTTCCGCGGTCCGGGCTGTGAGGGTGCCGTGGCCAGCATCAACCCTGCGACGCCGCAGCCGACCCGCTTCATCGACCCCGAGGCTTTGACGCGCATCGCGAGCCTGGAGCTGGTCGCGCGCACCGTGGTCGAAGGCTTCATCTCC
>JACADW010000026.1 GCA_013388445.1 Acidobacteriota bacterium
GTGCGACGTAAGAGCGGCCGCTGGCATTGCCGCTGCCGGGATCGGCTAGCTCCAGGTAATTTCTCAGCGCAGAGCCGGCATCCGGCACCGGCAGGGAGGGGGGCGCGTAGATCGAGATGGTCCCGTCCACGGCAGTGGGCTCGGGCAGCTGCAGTGTGCCTTGCTTTTGATAAGCGGCCATCATGGCCCGCGCACCCGCCTTGGCGGATTCGACGTTCGGCTGGTCGAAGGGGTTAATCTGCAGGAGGTGTCCGGCAATGGCCGTCGCAAACTCCCAGCAAAAAAACTCCCTGCCGAGATCATAGACGTCATCCAGCTCGATCTGGATCACCGGATGCCCGGCACGCCTGAGCTCATTCGCGGTGCCGTCGACCGAGCCGTCGCCTTTCAGGCGCAGGTGGACGAATACTCGATCATCGGCATAGTACGATACAGGGAGCAGCGCCTCCCCTTCGACCGGCAAGATGCCCCGTCCCTCCTTTCCGGTGCTTTCCGCGATCAACTGCTCAACCCAAGCGCCGAAGCTCGATATCGGAGGAGAGAGGATAAAAGTAAGCTTGTCCCGCCCCTTCCCGGCCAGTGCGCCGATCGCCGCACCGAGCCAGGTGCAGAAATCGGTACTCCCCGCGTCTTGAGTATGGCACTGGTTCATACATGCAGAGGCACGGTCCAGGAGGCGGTTCAGATCGATGCCCGTGAGAGCGGCGGGGACAAGTCCGTAGTAGGAGAGGGCCGAGTACCTTCCGCCGATATTCGGATCATTCAGGAAAGTCTTGCGGAAGCGGTGCCGGACGGCGGCGTCCGCCAGTCCGCTGCCCGGATCCGTGATCGCGACAAACCGACGGCCTGCTCTTTCGGTGCCGAGCGCATCCGCGATCCTGTTGTAGAAATACTTGAAGAGTGAAAGAGTTTCGACAGTGCCGCCGGACTTCGTCGAGACGATGAAGAGAGTCCGGGCGGGATCCAGCCCGTTCGCCTGAGCGAGCACGGCAGCCGGATGCGTGCTGTCCAGAACGCTCAAGTCGAGGCTGCCTGTACTCACGCCGAAGGCGTTGCGAAATACCTCCGGCGCAAGACTGGAACCACCCATGCCCAGCAACAGCGCGTGGGTGAAACCCTCGGCGCAGACCTCTTGTGCAAAGGCCTCGATCTGCGGGACGCTTTCCCGCATCTGCGTGCCGACACGCAACCAGCCCAGGCGGTTCGCGATCCCGGCGGATTCGGGCTTCCATACCGTATGGTCCAGGGCCCAGATGCGCTCGACGACCTTTGCCCTCTTGAGCTCTTCCAATGCTGCTGCAACGATGGGTTCATACCTGCCGAGATCAGCGCCTCTTTGCATCCGGATGTCGGTCCCTTTCTTCCTGGCGACAAAGATCAGTATACCGGTCCGTCGCAGCCGGGATCGTCAGAATCGCATGAAGCATGAAGCAGGAGCGCCGCGGCGGCCGTCTTATTGTACTCGAGTGGAACAATGTCCGAAATAGAGGTTTGCAGCGCCCCCGTTCGTGCCGGCAGAAGTGCGGATGGCCCCGGCGAGCCGCTCGCAGGGAGTGCGAGAAGTCTTCAAGAGGCTGTTCCGCCTCCTCCGAATAAGCCAAGGGCTTCGCCCTCGATATCCCGCCAAAAAGCGGCAGGACATGGAAGCCAGAAGGGATTGACGAGGGCTCGAATCTGTCGTCCGGAATACATTTCTCGTAGCGACCCGGTATTCCGCTCTTGAACTTTCCGCTTCTAACGAGAACAAAATTCTCGTAACGAGGTCGATGGCGGACCCTAAACTCTCTTCGCTCGCCGACCAGAGGGACCAAGGGGTCAATGGGTCAAGGGGTAAAGAGGCAAAGGGAAAAACTGGCTGCAATCCCTTTGCCCTCGGCCCCTTCAGTCGAACAGAAAAAGCGTGACGGAAACCAATCTACTTTCAGATAATTGTGCAATTTCCCAAACGTCTGGTTAGTGACCCATTGATTTTTCGCATCTCCGCGAATAATCTCGGATGGCAGGATATCTGGCCCCGAAAAGGCTGGCCACCGGGTGTTGATGAATGGAGATATTTGCGACTTTCCGCCTGGAAGCCTCTCATAGCCTCCCCCACGTTCCGGAGCTGCACCGGTGCCGGCAGCTGCACGGGCACTCCTATCGGATCGAGGTCCACGCGAAGGGACCGGTTCCGGAGGAAACGGGCTGGGTCGTGGATTTCGCCGATGTTGCGGCCGCATTCCAGCCAATTCTTGATCAGCTTGACCACCATCACCTTAACGATGTGCCGGGACTCGAGAACCCGACCTGCGAGAACATTGCCCGGTGGATCTGGCTGCGCCTGAAGCCTTCGGTGCCGCTATTGTCGAAAATCATCGTCCACGAGACGCCGGAATCAGGATGCGTCTACCGGGGAGAAACCATGGAGATTGACGATTGATGATTGACCATTGCAGGGAGCAGGCCATATGCAGAGGGCGGCCGCCCTGTGCCGGTTCGCGTATTGTGATCGGGAGTGTTTCAAGTCGGGATTTCTGTCGTATCCTAAAGATTCATGTCGGCGCTCATATACACGGACCATTTTGAAGAGATCGCCGGACTATTTTCCCATAGGGTCGCATTTCGTTCGAAGGGGCCCGATGGTTATCGGACCATGACGTACGGCGAGGTCCGGCGGCAGGTGCAGGATGTGGCTCGGGGTCTTGTTGCGCTTGGACTGGAGCGAGGTGCCCGCGTGGCCGTCCTGTCCGAAAACCGGCCGGAGTGGGTGATTGCCTATCTCGGCGCCTATTTCGCCGGGTTGACAGCGGTTCCCCTTGATACTCAGATCTCGCCCGCGGAATGGAGGCGGCTCCTTGACGACTCTGAGTCGCAGGTCGTTTTTGTGAGCGGCCTGCTTATTTCCAGATTGCGGGAAGCCCTCCCTGAATCATTTCCGGCCGACAGGCTTATCTGCCTCGATCCAACCGGCGGGGACTCCGGGGGCCAGGCAGAGTTGAGAGGCTTCATGGAGTGGGCTCATTCTCTGGAGCCGCGGCCGACATTGCCGCAACGCGCACCGGATGATGTCGTCGTCATTATCTACACTTCAGGAACCACCGGGCAGCCCAAGGGCGTGATGCTGACCATGGACAACATCGTGGCAGAAGTCACGTCGGCCCTGGAGGCCGTGCATGCGGATGAGGAGGACAACCTGCTCTGCCTTCTGCCGCTGCAGCACGTCCTGGCCTCGGTGATCAATGTGCTGATCCCGCTGTGGCTCGGGGCACAGGTCACCTTCGCCGACACGCTCAAGCGGTCCGAGATCCTGGCGGCGCTTCGGGAAGCGGGAGTCACGATACTGGTGACGGTGCCGCAGTTCTTCTATCTCTTTCACGACCGCATCCAGGACGAGCTTGCACGCAGCGGTTTCCTCGCCAGGAAAGCCTTCCGAGGCCTGCTGAAGCTGAACGGGCTGGCGAGGCGCCGATTGAAGATCAACCTGGGCCGCATATTCTTCAGAAAAGTACACCGCAATTTCGGATCCCGGCTGCGCCTGTTTGTCAGCGGCGGATCTCCATTTGATCCCAAGGTCGCCCAGGCCTTCCACGATATGGGATTCACTATCTTGCAGGGGTATGGGTTGACTGAGACCTCGGGCGCAGCCACGCTGACGCGGGTCAAGGAGAACGTGATCGGGTCGGTCGGAAAGCCCTTGAAGGGAGTGGATGTGGAGATCCTCGACCGGGATGATGTGGGGATCGGCGAAGTCCTGATCCGGGGTCCCATTGTCATGAAGGGGTATTACCGGAATCCGGCCGCGACGCAGGAAGCCATATCGGATGGCTGGTTGCGTTCGGGGGACCTGGGTCGAGTTGACAGCCTGGGCAATCTCTTTATTACGGGGCGCAAGAAAGAAGTCATTGTCCTGCCGAGCGGAAAGAACATCTACCCAGACGAAATTGAGTCTCACTACCTCCAGTGCCCCTGTATTCAGGAAATGGCCGTGCTCGGCATCGCCGAGGGCGAAAGCCGCGACCGGGGTGAGCGCCTGCATGCGGTGATTGTTCCGAACTTCGATTACCTTAAACAGCAGAAGATCGCCAACACGCGTGAGATCATGCATTTTGAGATCGGCCGGTTGTCGGGCCAGCTCCCCAAATACAAGAGGCTCATGAGCTATCAGATTCAGAAAGAGCCGCTCCCGCGGACGACTTCGCGCAAGGTCAAGCGGCTTGAGCTCAAGCGGCTGATCGAGGCCGGAGCGCTGAAAGGGATGGCGCCAGCCGAGGGCGTTCGGGAATCCTCAGCGGGGGATCGGGAACTGATCGGGTCGCCGGTGGGCCAGGAGGTGATGCGTTGCCTTCGGGAGGATTTCCGCCGTGAATCGATTGGTCCCGGAATGAACCTGGAGCTGGATCTGGGGTTCGATTCGATGGAGCGCGTCGAGCTTCTGGCAAGTCTTGAGCAATCGCTTGGTCTGTCACTCCCGCCTGATTTCGGTGCGGAGATCTTTACCGTCCGTGACCTTGTCGTCAGACTGGAGCATGAGGCCCGCGCCGGCGGATCGGCGGGAGGAGTGTCGCGGGAAAGCTGGAAAACAATCCTGTCGCGGGAAGCGCTTGAGAAGGAAGGGGACTGGCGCATCCGGTTTGCAGGCCTGGGGGCTGGGTTGGTGAAATATGTCGGCCTCAGGGCTCTATTTGTCCTGTTGAAGGTTTCGTGTCGCATGGAAGTCCGGGGAAAAGAGAATCTGCCGCGCGATGGTCCGTTTCTCATCTGCCCCAACCACCTGAGTTATCTCGATCCTTTCGCGGTCATGTCCGTGCTCCCGCATCGCATTTTCAGGAAGGTCTTTTTCGTGGGAGCGAGCGAGTATTTCACGACCTGGTACATGAAAGTTCTTGCCCGCCTGGCGAATATTGTGCCTGTCGATCCCGACGGCCACCTGCTTCAGGCGATGAAGGTCGGTGCTTACGGACTCCGTCAGGGGCGGATTCTCTGTATCTTCCCTGAAGGCATGCGATCTTTCGACGGGGAGCTGAAGGAGTTCAAGAAGGGGGCGGCCATCCTGTCTCAGGAAGTACAGGTGCCGATTGTTCCCGTGGGCGTCGTCGGGACCTTTGAAGTCTGGCCGCGCGACACGCTCCGCATCCGGCCCCACAAGATCAAGCTCGCATTCGGCCCTCCCTTGTTTCCTGCAGCATCTGAAAGCTCTCCCTATCAGGCGGTCACTGACAGACTGAGGGAGCAGGTCGCGCGCCTCACACTCAGTTGACGCTTGACGATTGAAGGGGGCTGTGGTCCCGCAGGCGCAATCGTCGGTTGTCAGCGACGGAGCAGAACCGCAGTAATCAGAAAGCTCCCAGGTTCCGAGATCGGCAGGGCGACTTCTCAGCCCGATTGAATCAACAGGCGCCAGCGCCGATTACCCGCCGCCGGCGCATGCATTCCTCGACCGTCAGAGGAGTA
>JACADW010000166.1 GCA_013388445.1 Acidobacteriota bacterium
CCCCCCCCCCCCCCCCCCCCCGGCGCGCTGGCTACATCCCGAACGGGAAACGCTTCAGGTCGACCACACCGCTTTCGCGCACGCTGCGCAGCGCTCTGGCGTACTCGAGCAGGACGCGCAGGGAGTACTCGATACGGGCGCGCAGCGAGGCATCGTGCTCGTCTGCGGGCTGATCGCCCTTGAGCATGCGACCGACGTTGCGCACGATGACGTGGTCCGGAATGTAGCAGATTCTCGTGTTCTTGTAGCTGCTCGCCCGCAGCTCCACGACCGGGTAAGCACCTCCCAGGGAAGCGGACACGGCGACAATGAGGCCCGGCTTGTGCGCCAAGAGGTCCCCGCCGCAAAGCAGGAAGAAGTTCTTCAGCCCGGCTGGGACCATCCCCGACCACTCGGGCGCGACGATCACGAACCCGTCGGAACTTCCGAGCTCCCCGGCGATCGGGACCCACAGGGAGGACCACTTCGGATCGCCCTCCCAGACACCCTCGTCCCATAGCGGCAGCGGGTTGCCTGACAGCGAGAACAGGTATGTCCGGTCAACACCGATCCTGCCCAGAACGTCCTCGATGTACCTTGCGACGCGCGCAGATTCGGCTTCACGGCGGTGGCTGCCAGCGATAATCGATATCTTCACATTCGGCCTCCTGGAGATTCGGAAACAAGCGGCGAAGCCGCGCGTCACCGCGCCGCTTCATCGCCGAGGAGTCATGCGGCGCCCGTCACGAGCGGTCGCATTCCTCCACATGCTTTGCGATTCCCTGCAACATGCCCTGAAACACCCGGGCGTGCAAGGGGTAGATCAGGTACCAGTAAAGCTGGCCCAGAAGCCCGGCCGGATCGAATACCGCGACCTGCCGGATGGTGGAGCCGCGCCCGTCGGCGTCGGCCTGGACTTCGAACTCCAGCCAGGCGCGCCCGGGGACCTTCATCTCGGCCCATAACCGCAGCCGCCGGTCGGGCTCGTAGGCCTCGACCCGCCAGAAGTCCAGCACGTCGCCGACCGCGAGCTGCTCGGGATCGCGCCGCCCGCGTCGCATCCCGACGCCTCCCATCAGCAGGTCCAGTAAGCCCCTGGCGTGCCACAGCCAGTCGGCATAATACCAGCCCCGCTCGCCGCCGATCCTCCGGATGGGGGCGAAGGCCGCCGCGGGCGGGGCGTCGACATAGGTGCTGCGGGTATCGATCAGCCGCGTGCCCAGCTGGACACCCGCCCAGGCGCGCGTCGCGCCAGCGGCGGAACCGGCATCCGACCAGCGGGTTGCGGCAAACTCCTCGTCCTCGTTGCTCCTGGCCCGCTCGATCGCCTGCCTCAAGCCCATGGGCCGGATGTCGAAGGCCTCGCCTGCCGCCTGATCCGTCACCACCGTAGGGTTTCGGAGACTCTCGATCAGCTTCCGTCCCACGCGCGCGTAGACCGGCGTGGTCAGCCCGAGCCAGAGGCTTGAGAGGTAGGGTGTCAGCAGCGGCACCGGGATCAACAGGCGGCGCAGGCCCCGCTGCCGGGCGTATTCCAGCATGATCTCGGCATACGACACCTGATCCGCCCCACCGATCTCAAAAATCCGGGAGGATTCGCCCGGCAAGTCGAGGGCCGCCGTCAGGTATTGGATCACATCCTCGACGGCGATCGGCTGCGCTTTGACCCGCACCCAGCGCGGGCAGATCATGACCGGCAGCCGCTCCACGAGCGCCCGGATCAGCTCATAAGACAGGCTGCCGGAGCCCAGGATGATCGAGGCGCGGAACTCGATCACCGGGACGCCGGAGGCGCGGAGAACCTCGCCGGTCTCATGGCGGCTGCGCAGGTGCGCCGACAGCCCCGAGCGCGACTCTCCCAGGCCACCGAGATAGACGATCCGCCGGACGCCTGCGTCGCGCGCCGCCGCGCCGAAATTCACTGCCCCCGCGCGATCCCGCTCCTCGAAACGTCCCGGCGACCCCATGGAGTGGACGAGGTAGTATGCCGTTCGCACACCGGCCAGCGCGCGGTCGAGCGACGGGCGGTCCAGGACATCGCCCTGCACGACCTCGGTGCCGGGTCCGACCCGTGCCGCCAGATGTTCGGCCCGGCGGGCAAGGCAGCGGAGCGGTATTCCCCTGTCCTCAAGGACACGGCGCAGCCGGCCGCCGACATACCCTGTCGCGCCGGTCAGCAGAACACGATGTTTTTCGCTCATGCTCGTTAACTATACCGATGCGGTCCGTCCGCTTCAAAGCGGACAGGACTCTACTTCACCGCAGAGCCACCAAATCAAGCTGGGAGTACCCCGCGCAAGCGTCTGGCACTGTCTTTGCGTGTCCCAGCGCAAACTGCTTGCGCAATCGCGAGCGACCAGTCAGGATATCGGTCCATGCCCGGAGCTTCCGACAAAAGCCGTGCGCGGAAGAGCCCCGTCCGGTACTGGATTGGCACGGCGGCGGCCTAAAGGAGGATTCATGCTCGACATCGAACGCATCCAGCAGGAAATCCAGGCGGCCGGCGTGGACGGCTGGCTGCTCTACGATTTCCACAACAGGGACCAGATTTCCTACCGCGTCCTTGGTCTCGACTTCGCCAAGTTTACGAGCCGGCGATGGTTCTATTGGATTCCCGCCTCGGGCGATCCGATACGGCTGTGTTCGAAGGCAGAGCCGGCCAAACTGGATTCGCTCCCAGGCGAGAAACGCTTGTACCTCTCGTGGCGCGAGCTCCACGCCGGGCTGCAAGGCATGCTGGGCACGGCGCGAACTGTGGCGATGCAGTACTCGCCCAATGCCAACATTCCCTACGTGTCGACAGTCGACGGCGGCACGGTCGATCTTATCCGATCGCTCGGCTACGAAGTGGTGTCCTCCGCGGCTCTGGTGCAGACTTTTGAGGCCGTGAACGATGAGGCAGCGTACCGGTCGCATCTCGAGGCCGGCGAGCGGGTGCAGCGCGTCAAGAACGAGGCGTTTGGGTTCGTCGAACGCGAAGTTCGCGCCGGCCGCCCGATCACGCAATTCGACGTGGCCGAGTTCATCATGCGCCTCTGGGCAGAGGAGGGCCTGAAGGGCGACTGGCCCATCGTGGGGACCAACGAGCACCCTTCGGATCCTCACTTCGAGCCTACCAGGGCCAACGCGCGGCCGATCCGCAGAAACGACACGCTGCTCATCGACCTTTGGGCGAAGCTCGACCGGCCGGGGGCCATCTTCTACGACATCACGTGGTGCGGGTTCGTCGGCAGGACGCCGCCACCCAAGTATGCCGAGATCTTCCGCGTTGTGCGCGACGCCCGGGACGCCGCACTCGAATTCATCCGCGGCCGGTTCGCCGCGGGCGCAGGCGTTTTCGGGTGGGAGGTCGACGATACCTGCCGGGGGGTTGTGGAGAAGGCGGGATACGGGCCTTTCTTCCTGCATCGTACGGGGCACTCGATCGGCGAAAAGGTGCACGGCAACGGCGTCAACATCGACAACCTCGAGACGAGGGACGAGCGGGAGCTCGTGGGCGGCGTCTGCTTCTCGATCGAACCGGGCATCTACCTCGAGGGCGAGATGGCGGCGCGCTCGGAGATCAACGTTTTCATCACCCGCGACGGCAAGGCAGACGTGGTTGGGGAAATTCAGCGCGAGCTCGTCCTCTTGGATGTGTGAAGTGAGAGATGGATCCCGATGACTGAGCTGAGGTTGAAGTGACGCGGGTGAACGACGAGTCCCAGGCGGAGACCCTCGCGGCGATGCGAAAGAGAACGCGCCGCCATTGGAGGTGGTGATGGGTTCGTATCTCTATGTCATCCTCGCGTACCTGCTTGTTCTGACCGGCTACAACATCTACCGTTCCCGGCAGGTCAAGACGCAGGAAGACTTCATGGTGGCGGGGCGCAGCCTGTCGCTCACCAAGATGGTCTTCACCCTGGTGTGCACCTGGATCGGGTCCGGCACCTTCATCGCCGGCGCCGAGTACGCCTCCTACGCGGGCTGGAGCGCGGTCTGGCAGCCCGCGGGCGCCTTCCTCGGCATCGCGATCATCTACTTCATCGCCGGCAGGATCCGGACGTTCGGACAGTACACGGTCGGCGACATCCTTGAGGTCCGCTACGGCAGGTTCGCGCGGCTCTTCGGAGCCATCGCGCTCATCATCGCCTTCACGACGATCGTCTCCTACCAGTTCCGCGCGGGCGGCTACATCCTCAACGTCGTTTCCGACGGCGCCGTCTCTCTCGAGATGGGCCAGATTATTGCCGCGGTGTTCGTGATTCTCTTCGTCACGATCGGAGGCATGGTGGCGGTGGCCCACACGGACCTGCCCAACGGCATCATCATCGTGTCGGCGTGCCTGCTCTCGTTCCCCTTCGTCGTGGCCGCGGTGGGCGGCCGGGAGCAAGCGGCAGCCGTCCTGCCGGCCGGACATTTCGAGGTATTCTCGCCGGACTTCGGCAGGTATCCCCCGCTCAAGGCCCTTGCCTACTTTCTCTCGACGCTGCTGCTGCTGCTGGGCGTGCAGTCGATGTACCAGAAGTTCTACGCGGCCAAGTCGCCGCGCGACGCCAGGCAGGCAGTGGCCATTTGGATCATCGGCACGATCATCGTCGAGACCATCGTGATCGGCATTGCCGTCTACGCCTTCGCTTATGGTGTAAAGCACGGCATGAACTGGGACGGCCGTTCGCTTGTCCTGCAGGCGGCGCGGCATATGGTGCCCGGGCCCGTGGGCGTGCTGCTGCTGGGCGCTGCCTGCGCGGTGGTGCTCTCTACGGGAATGAACTATCTGCTCTCGTCGAGCTCGAACATAATCCGCGACATCTACCAGAAGATGGTCAACCCGAAGGCGGATCCGACGCGGATGGTTGCGCTGCAGAAGGTGTTCATCGTGGCGATGGGTTTCTGCGCGTTCCTCATGATCTTCATCCCGACCGTGCTTGAGTCGCAGATCTCGGTTCTCCAGTACTCCTACTTTGCCTACACGATGTACGGCGTGGCGGTGACGCCCGCGCTGTTCGCGGCGCTGACCTGGAAGCGCGCCACGAGGGCCGGCGGTATTGCGTCGATACTCGGAGGCGCCGTCGCCACGGTGTTCTTCGAGTTCGTGCTTCCCTGGATCGCACCCGGCGTCATGCAGGGGGCGGAAGGCGCCGGCTCCGTTTTCGGCGCCGACCCGTGGGGGATTCCGAGCATTTACCCGGCGGCGCTCATCTCGATCGGATCGCTCCTTATCGTGAGCCTGCTTACCCCAGCGCCCAAGCAAGAGGAGCTGGAGCCGCTGTTCGGCCTCTCCATGAAATGTGGTCCTTGAACACGGCAACGTATTTTTCGGGACACGGATCGTTCTTGCCCCATCCGCGTTCATCCGTGCTCACCCGCGTTCTGAGAAATACGTCACAGTATCTTCGGGGCGCGTCGGACGGACCGTACCGATCGGCGCTGTCAGGACCGATGACCTGGCCTTCTTGCCGCACAATAGGGGTGGGGCGGCAGGCCGGCGTGATCCGGTTGCGCGGGGACGACGCAAGGTGCCTAGCCCGGCGACGGCGGCGGCAGGCCGCGAAGCCGAACGAGGTCGAAGCGGGCCGACGCAGGAGCGCGGCGGGCTTCCCGACGACCCGGAGCGGCTCGAAGATCGCGCGGCCGGCGTCAGTCGTCGGCAAATGGCCCGGGCGAAGTTGGCTGCGCGCGCTGACGCGCGAGA
>JACADW010000082.1 GCA_013388445.1 Acidobacteriota bacterium
CACCCCTTGCCCCATTGGGTCGAGCGCATGACCGTGAGCTACCTGAAGGCGCATGGCGGCCAGGCCGAGAGGAGAAGCCAGAGCTGGAAACTCACCTGGCCCGACGGCGAGACCTACGAGAATGTGGTGTTCACCGGCAAAGAAGCCGAGAGGCTTCCGGCCGCCCGGCATCTTACCCTTGAAGAGCCGAAGGTCCGCGGACTGGCCATGCGGCTCCCACGTTTTGCGCCGGGCCAGCCGGTCCCCATCGTGTCGATCCCAGGTCTCTCCGAGGAAGTTCAGGGTGTCTGGTCCTTGTGGCGGATCGCGATTGCCACCATGGAGTGGAACCGTCGAAGGATCATGCCTCTCTTCCTGGCCGACAACGGCATGGTCTATATGCCGACGGCCAGACACGTGTGGGACCAGCTCCTCGCGGCAAGCACACACATCCGGTCAGTGATGGAGACCTCGGTCTCGCAAGCTGCCTTTGAGAAGCTGCAAAGCGCCGCGGAAGAACACGGGAAGCCCATCTACGAAGCGCTCGTGCAAGAGCACCGGGGGCGCATCGCACGCGAGCGCGAGAAGGCTGACTACGCATTTGCCGCGCGCCGCAAGACCGTCGAGCGGATTGGCCTGCCCCAGGTCCGCAACTATCGCCTGAACCTCCTCTCGCAGGAAGAGCGGAGCTTCCAGGAACAGCTCGATCAGAAAGCCCATGCCTATCCCGAAATGGTGCCGCTGCTTGTGATTCGGGTGGAGGGCGGTGGCCATGAGTAGCTGGCGCGATCAAATCCTGAAGGAATTCACCCCGAAGGTCGCTCGACTCACCCTGGTGGCCGACCCGGACGGACTTCTCCTTGAAGAAGGGATTCTTGAAGGCGTCCGCGAGCGTGGATTCGAGCTGATCCCGTTTGAAGACCACATCGCGTTCCGTTACGCCTACGAGTCGAAGTCTCGCTCCCGCTGGGACCGCGGCGAGCACACGGACCTTGTCGTCGTATTGCGCTCGCAAGCAAGCGACCTCAGTGGGTTGCCCTATGATCTCCTCCAGGCCGGTCGCAGACTCTCCTTCAACCTCGGCGACATCTTCCCGAACCTCAGCTACCCGGTCGTGACTGCCCTGGACCGCGGGGACCTCGATGCCTTGTATGAGGCGCAGAAGAGACATGCTCCCGGCCAGTTGGGCGACAACGCCACCAAGGAGTTCGTCCTCCGGCACGTCTTTGAAATCGCGCCCGAGCTGGTCAAACAGCCATCCGACCTCCTGCGGGTGCTGCTGCGCCGTCACTACCGCGGCCAGAGAATCCCAACCGACCTCGACGAGCGGTTCATCCAGCTCCTACGCCAGAGCAACGTCTTTGACGACTGGCCGCTTGAGACGCTGGTTTCGGACCGGGAGGCGTTCTTCGCATTCCTCCAGGAGCGCTGGCCGATCTTCCTCGACCGTGAGGCAGCCAAAGGGACGTCCGGCGTTCGTGAGGATGAGAAGCCCTATGGTCTGTCCATTGAGGGACCGGTCGAACTGCCCTTCGACCACCATGACATCCGGGTCTACATCGACAACCTGTTCGTCGAGGGCTTGCTGCACTCCGTATCACACGAGCATGCAGACGCCCTTTCCAAAACTTGGGTAGGCATCGGCGTTCGAACCGCCCCAATCGAGGACAGGTCTCGTCGCCTGGGCAAACTCATCGATAGCCTGGAGGCATCCATTCCGGCCGAGGACGCTAAGCACACGGACTGGTTCCACTTTGCCCGCGGATGGGCGGAAACGATCCTGCTGGCGAACGATCAGGCCGAAGCGATTCCCGAACCGACGGGCGAACGCATCAAGAACTTGCAGACACAGGTGGATGCCGGTTTCGCAGGTTGGCTCGTCAAGCGGTATGCCGGGCTTGTCAACTTGCCACCGGTGCCTCCGGTCATGTTGCATCACCTCCCGCGGTTTCTTGCCCGCCAAATGGGAGAAGACCGCACCGCCAAGATCGCACTGATCGTGGTGGACGGCCTTGCCATGGACCAATGGCTGGTAGTCCGGGATGCACTTGCCTCGCGTCAGCTCGGTTTTCGATTCCGGGAGCAGGCGGTCTTTGCCTGGATTCCCTCGCTCACATCTGTTTCGCGCCAAGCGACCTTCGCTGGCAAGGCTCCCATCTTTTTTCCGAATAGCATCCAGACCACGGACAGGGAGCCTGCTCTATGGGCGCAGTTCTGGGCGGATCAGGGTTTCGCGCCAAACGAGGTCGTCTACATCAAGGGGCTGGGCGACGGTAATCTGGAAACCGTTTCCGAAGCGCTTTCTCATCCCAAGGCAAGGGTCGCCGGGCTGGTCGTGGACAAGGTCGACAAGATCATGCACGGGATGGAAATGGGCACCGCCGGAATGCACAACCAGGTGTGCCAGTGGGCCAAGCAGCCGTATTTGAGCACACTTCTCGATCTGCTCTTGGATCAGGGCTTCCGTGTCTATCTGACCTCTGATCATGGCAACCTCGAGGCGGAAGGTTGCGGTCGTCCATCCGAAGGGGCTGTGGCGGACCTGCGCGGCGAACGAGTCCGCATCTATCCCGACGCAGCCC
Source organism: Acidobacteriota bacterium (assembly GCA_013388445.1). Classification (GTDB taxonomy): domain Bacteria; phylum Acidobacteriota; class UBA6911; order UBA6911; family UBA6911; genus JACADW01. Next base: position 2,562 of record JACADW010000082.1, read on the forward strand.
TTCGCGGAAAAGTGAAAGAACGATTTCCCGATGCGCTGGAATGGGGAACCGTTGGTCTCCCGGAGGACTACCTCGCCCTGCTGGCCCCTGCTCGGCAGGCGTTTGTCCAGGAAAAGCAGCGCACCGTGAGCCACGGCGGCGTTTCAGTCGAGGAACTCATCGTCCCTCTGATCCAAATTGACAGGAGGGGCGAATGACCAGACGGACCGACCAGATCGGATTCAGTCAGCGGGTGCGTCTGGAATGGCTTGAGCAGACGGCCAACCTGGTCCTGGCAGGGAATGACAAGGCTGCGATCAACGAGGCCTTGCAAGAGCTGCTGAAGGACAAGGTGTCCGTAGGCGGGTATTCCAAAGGAAGTAATCGCAATAAGGTTATCTCTATCCTTCGGAAGACTTGGGTGACTACCCCGAAAGAAATCATCCCATTGCGTGATGATGGTCTTGCCTTTCTTTCCGCTCAGTCCTCATCACTCAGTCCTCAGCACTTGAGTGTAGCGATCCACTGGGGGATGGTCATGGCCGTCTACCCGTTCTGGTCGGGTGTAGCCACCCAGACCGGCCGTCTCCTGAGGCTTCAGGGTTCCGCTGCCGCGGCTCATGTCCAGCGCCGGGTCCGCGAGCAATACGGCGAGCGGGAGACTGTTTCCCGAGCAGCCCGCCGCGTGCTGCGTTCGTACCTGGACTGGGGCGTGTTACAGGAGACCGGCGCAAAGGGCGTCTACTCCGCCGGGACAACGCTGGCTGTTGAGGAATCCCGACTGATCGCATGGCTGGCCGAAGCATCCCTCCATGCCCGCGCCAACGGCTCGGCTCCGCTGAAAGATCTGATCGACAGCCCAAGCCTCTTCCCGTTCCGGATCAAGCCGGTCCACGCCGAAAGCCTCGTGGCTGCGTCATCCAGACTCGATCTTCTCCGCCACGGGCTGGACAACGACCTGGTCATGCTGCGTGAAGATCATCGCAAGAAACCAAGAAGAAACAAGCTTGGGGACTCAGGGAGTAGCTAATGACGAACGAGGAAATAGCCAGATTCTTCAATAACGCGCGGCCCTTCATCCAGGGTAATCCCGACCTGCGCGATCCCCAGGTCGAGGGATGGTTCCGCACGCGCCAGCATTTCCGGAACAGCTCCGAGCACGCCATCCTCCAGATTCCGGTGGGCTGCGGAAAGACGGGCCTCATGGCGCTGCTGCCTTTTGAGACCGCCCAGGGTCGGGTCCTGGTGATTGCTCCGAACCTTGAGATTCGTCGGGGCATTTCCACTGCCTTCGATGTCGCCGGACGCGAGTGTTTCTGGACCTCGACGCGCGTTCTGACCGACGTGAGTCATGGTCCCTTCACGGCCGTCTTGGATGGCCAGGACGCAAACATCCATGACTGCGAGAACTCGCATATCGTGGTCACCAACATCCAGCAACTGGCCAGCCGGGCCGACCGCTGGCTTCCCGCCTTTCCTGATGACTTCTTCGACCTGATCCTGGTGGACGAGGGGCACCACAACGTGGCCAGAAGCTGGGAGCGGGTCTTTGAGCGGTTCCCCAACGCCAAGGTTGTCAGCCTGACCGCCACGCCGTTCAGAGGCGACGGACGCGAGATTGCCGGTGAGCGGGTCTATGCGTATCCGTTTAGGACGGCCATGGTCCGCGGGTACATCAAGCAGATCACCGCCGTGAACGTCGCGCCCCAGGAGATTTCCTTCACCTATCGCGGGGATGCCAGGCAGCACACCCTCGAGGAGGTCCTTCAACTCCGGGACGAGGAATGGTTCAGTCGGGGTGTGGCTCTCGCGCCAGAGTGCAACCGGTCCATCGTGGACGCCAGCATCCAGTGGCTTCAGCATCTCCGGGAAACCGGGACCTTTCATCAAATGATCGCAGTCGCCTGTTCTGTGGATCACGCCCGCCAGGTTCGTTCCCTTTACGCGGAGCGTGGCCTGCAAGCGCGTGAAATCCACAGCAACATGCCGGCGGAGGAAATTGAGGACGTGCTCCAGGACCTGCGCCGAGGCCGGATCGATTGCATCGTCCAGGTCCGGATGCTCGGCGAGGGATTTGACCACCCGAACCTGAGCGTGGCCGCCATCTTTCAGCCCTTCCGGTCGCTGTCGCCCTATGTCCAGTTCATCGGAAGGGTCATGCGGGTGATTCACCAGAACAATCCTCAGCACCCGGACAACCGGGGCGTGGCGGTCTCCCACGTGGGACTCAACATCGACCGCCATTGGGAGGATTTCCGGCGGATCGACCAGGAGGACCAGGACCTCATCCAAGGCTGGCTTGAAGCGGGTGACGAGCTTCCTCCGGCCGATGAGCCGGGCCGACGGAGACACCTGACACCGGACATGGTGGTGCAGAACGAGATCATCAGCCACTTCATCGAGCAGGAATACCTCGACCCGATGGATGACGCAGTGATCGACGACCTCGTCCAAGAGTTCCGGAGACGCGGCATTGACCCTGAGGCCCTTGGACTATCCCTCGAAAATCTCCGCCAACGCCTCATCCAGGCACGGAGCCAGAATTCAATCCGCTGATAGCACCTGAGTTCCCGGAAGATTGTAACGATGAAGGGGGGATAAGTCTTCAATAAAGAAAGAAGTTGTTACGATTTCTCTTGCAATAAACCTCGTTACAATGGTAATGTTGTAACGAGGAGAGGGGGGTCGTACATGCCATCCATCGTCTATCAGATGAACAAGAAAACCGGGGTTACCTACGTATATGAATCGACCTCTTTCTGGGACAAGGATAAGCGGCAGTCACGGGCAAAACGCAGATGCATCGGCCGGATTGCCCCAGGGACGAAGGAAGTCATCCCCACCCAGAAAAGAGAAGCTCCCACAGGCAGCGGCAAGAAAACCAAGAGAGGGCCGGTGCCCATTACCCGGACCGCCCGGTGCTTTTATGGGGCCACCTACCTCTTCGACCGCATCGGGGAGGATACCGGAGTGAAGGAGGATCTGAAGGCATGCTTTCCCGGGAGCTACCGGCAGATTCTCTCCATTGCCTACTTCCTGATCCTGGAGGACAGGAACCCTCTGAGCCGCTTCCCCCGCTGGGCGGCGATCCATCATCACCCCCACGGTGAGGTCATCTCATCCCAGAGAAGCAGCGAGCTCTTCGCATCCATCACCGAAGAAGCCAGGCAGGGGTTTTTCAGACTCCAGGGGAAGCGCCGGATGGAGAAAGAATACCTGGCCTATGACAGCACATCCATCTCGAGCTATTCAAAATGCTTAAGGCAGGTGCGCTGCGGCAGGAACAAAGACCACGAGCACCTGGCGCAGCTCAATCTTTTCTTGCTCTTCGGGCAGCAGTCCCGACTGCCGTTCTATTACCGGAAGCTTTCAGGAAACATTCCCGACGTGAAGACCTTGCGGAAGCTGCTTCTTGACATGAACACACTGGGCTATGAGAAGATCAAGGTGGTCCTGGATCGCGGCTTCTTCAGCGCAACCAACATCAACGACCTGTACAAACATCACCTGAAGTTCCTGATCGCCGCCAAGCTGCCTTTAAAGATCGTCGAGAAGCATCTCGATCCCGTCCGTGAGAAGATGCGCAGCTTTCCTCATTACAGTCAAGCCCACCAGCTCTACGCCTACTCCCTGCCGATCACCTGGGAATATGTACAGAACCGCCCCTATAAAGGAGACACCCTCCAGGAGGATCGCCGGATGTATCTCCATCTGTATTATTCCCCGGAGCGGGCACTGGAAGATGAGAGAGCTTTCACCAACAGGCTTGTCTCCCTGCAGGAGGAATTGGAGAGCGGACAGCGCCACCCGGATCATGAGAAGCTCTATGCCAGGTATTTTGAGGTAAAGAGCACGCCGGTTCGAGGCACGAAGGCCATTGCCAAGGAAGAGGTCCTAGCGGAGGCGAAACGCAATTACGGGTATTTTGCCCTCCTGAGCAATGAAATCAAGGATCCGGTAGAGGCTCTTGAGATCTACCGGAACAAGGACCTGGCGGAGAAGGCTTTCGACAATCTCAAAGAGCGCCTGAATCTGCGCAGGCTGGCTGTCTCATCGGAGCAGAGTCTGGACGGCAAGCTCTTCGTGCAGTTCATAGCTTTCATCTTCTTGTCGTACATCACGAAGAAGATGCAGGAAAACAAGTTGTTCAAGGACTACACCCTGCAGGTGATCCTCGATGAGCTCGATGTCATCGAATGCTTTGAAGTGCCAGGGCAGCAACGGCAGGTCGGCGAAATAACGAAAAGACAGATGGACTTCTATACCAAACTGGGCGTCACTCCTCCTGCCTCGTTACAATAACCCGGGAATTCAGGTTACAAGGACAGAAGGCAGATCGAGCCCCCTCTTGACACACGAGAGGTCGATTCATACACTCCAATCCTCGAAAAAGGATTCTTATCAATCGACTAGAGAAAAAGGAGCGTATCATGCAAAGGCGTACAATGCTTATCAGTGTGCTTTTTTTGTTCCTTGTCTCCCTTGAGTGTTACGGGCAGATGCTGAAACCGTCTCCCAGCGTTTCGGCTGTTTCCGCTGATGACGCCCAAGTTGCCAGCGTTATGCGTGACCTTGGTTTTGACGTTACCGGTGTCAAATCTCTTGGCCCGGGGTGCTGGTCAGTGCAGGTCAAAGGTTTTGATCCTGAGCGAGCCAGCGGTTCGATGCGAGGCATTCTTACCGGGACCATGCGCGGACTGGGTGACCGCACGGGCGGGAGCAAGGCCCAGGCGGGCGGCACTGATGACGGCGGTTCTGCCACTGGCAGCCCATCAGACAAGCCGGAAAAATCGGGAGGTTCTGGTAAGGGCGGTGGTATGGGGGGTATTTTGCAATCAATCACGGTTACAAAGGCATCCGACGGGAGTATGGTACTTGAAGAAAAGGCCCTGCGCGCTCTTGGCCTTTCTGTAAAGGTTCGGCAGGCCGGATCAGTGAAAATACACTAAAAACGGCTGATGTCTGGGGACGGGACGCGACAGGTATCCGGAATTGAAACGAATAGTTTTGAGTCGACCCCCTGGAATGAGCGTATAACAATTAGGTGAACTAGCTACGATCTGATCAGACATCAATCCTCAGAAAGTGGACCAACTGTCAGATCAGATCGTAGCTACTACACACAGCATCGGCCCGGACCCGGTCGGCCAGTTCGTCGATCACCGCAAGCCTTCCGTGTGTGTCGCTGATCAGCAGGAATTTTAGGTGGCTATTCCGTCGATTCCGGCAGTTCGAGCAGGAAGCGCCATGCCGGCACCACCTCGATGGTCCCGCCGCCGGTCTCGATCCGCTCATCCTCGTTCCGGGTTACTATGGTTCCGCTTTTCATGTCCAGTTCGGCCATTGCCTCACTCAGGGCCGCAGTCTCCCGTTTCCGCGTCTGCGGCTCCGCCAGGGACTCGCACACCTGGACCAGCATCTTGGACCGGCCGCGCATCGGG
>JACADW010000146.1 GCA_013388445.1 Acidobacteriota bacterium
CTTCGAGTCTTAGAGTGGGACTTTGAACTCGAAGACTCGAAGACGCGAAGACTCGAGTGGCGCGTACTGGCACGAACGCAGCGTATTTCGGCGCTTGCCCGGCATGATTGGACAGGTTCATTGTGTGACGCATATCACAAAGGATCGGTTCGCCAAGCTGTCTTTGGCTTGAGTCAATTCCCTCCCCCTCAGTGGCGGACTTGCCGATGTGACCGAGAGGGCGAAGCCATGTACGCCATAATCTGCAGCGTGGTCCTGATCGTCAGCGCGCCGCTCTTGAGTCCACAGGCCGTTTCCACGCCGCAGGACAAGACCACGCAGATGCAGAGCAGCACCCCTGAAGCCCGGCCCGACCCGCTCTACGTGATCCAGCCCAACGATGTCCTGGAGATCTTCGTCTGGAAGGAACCGGAACTCTCGCGCAAGGTGCTCGTAAGGCCCGACGGCCGCATATCCTTCCCGCTCGTCCAGGACCTCAAAGCATCCGGCATCAGTCCCGGGGAGCTGAAGGAGAAAATCGAAGAACGGCTCAAGGCTTACCTGACCGCGCCCAACGTCACCATCATTGTCGAGGCCATCCTGAGCTACCGGGTTTTCGTGGTCGGCAAGGTCCAGAAGCCGGGGGCCGTGGTGGTGGAGAAGCCGATAAGCGTCCTGCAGGCGATCGCTCTCGCAGGCGGATTCGCCGACTATGCCAAGGAGTCCGAAATAACGGTCGTCCGCAACTTTGCCAGCGAGACGCTCGTGTTCGAGTTCAACTACAAAGATGTGATCAAAGGCCGCAACGCCGAGCAGAATATCTACCTCCGCAACGGCGACGTTGTCGTCATTCCATGAAGAAGCTCAATCCGTGCCTCTGTGCCGTTCTTGTTTCCCTGCTTTTCGTGGCCGGCGCGCACGCCCAGAAACACCGCACTTTCCGCCTGGGCCCTACCGTCGACGTGGCCGGCGGGGTCGGCAACATGATGGGCGAGTCGGGCTTTATCCCGCTGTTTGGCAAGACGGTTCCCTTCTTCGGCGCCTCTCCTTCGGTGGAGTTCAGCACGGCCGGCGAACGGTCTCAACTGGATCTGGGATACTCATACGTCTGGGAACGATACCAGACCACTCCCCGCCTTGCGGTCGATTCCCATGTCCTCGACGCCAAGCTGACCTCCCGCCTCAGCCGGGGAGTGGGCCTGACCATCACCGACACCTTTCGCAGTGTGCCCGACTACAGCGCTTTCCGGGCCTTTCGTGCAGGCCCGGCCGCATCAGCCGATTTCAGCTACTCTTTCGACACGCTCGCCGCGCGGCAGTCCATCACTGACAACAATGCCCGCGGCCAGATAGCCATCGATGTGACATCGAGGTCCGCCCTGACTTTCGGAGCTTCGTCTGCCTTCAGGCAGTACTCCCGGGACGCAGGGTACCAGGGCTGGCTCTCCGACCAGGTGCGTACCCAGGGGGACGCGGCCCTTTCTTATAAAGCGAGCGCCCACACCTCGTGGCGGTTCAAGTACGCTTTCATACATAACAACTTCGAAAAGTTCGGGACGTTTATCACCCAGACGGCTTCGGCCGGGCTGTCTCATCAGCCGAGCCCGAAGTACACGCTCGACCTCGAGGCAGGGCCTTCCTACACGATCATGCAGGACGGCGGCGAGGACCATCCCGGCTACATCGCATCGGCCGGTCTTACGAGGACGGTGCGGACGAACCGGTTTTCCGTCCGTTACAACCGCCGCGCGGGGGACAGCAACGGATTTGGGTCGATATCGGATACTCATAACGCGAGCGCGGACTTCTATCAGTTGTTGGGAAACCGCCTCATCGCGGGTCTGAACTTCCAGGGCTTCGACTCGCGCTACCGGCGGGACAGCCCAACCCGCACGATGCGCGGCTACTATGGGTCCGCCTCGCTCGGTATAGTACTCAGCCGGAACTGGCTGCTGATGTTCGGGGGCAGTTACCGCAGGAACCAGGGCTGGCAGTATACCGACATCGATTTCAGCCGTTTCATGGTCGCTCTTCGCTTCCAGGCTCCCAACCTCTTCCGCTGGTCCACTTGAGTCTTCGCGTCTTCGCGTCTTGGCGTCTTAGAGTTGGATTAGGCTCCCATGGTTGATTTGCAGAAATCTCGCCTCTCCGGGATGCAGGATTACCTCGCACTGCTCGTCCGCCGCAAATGGTGGCTGATCATTCCCTTCATAGCCCTCTCCGGCATCGCCATCCTGATCTCGCTGATCATCCCGCCCGTCTTCGTATCGGACACCATGATCCTGATCGAACCCCGCGAGGTTCCGCCCGAAATCGTCCCCGACATGGTCACGGAGACCACCGACGAGCGCCTGAACGCCATCGAGCAGGCCGTCCTGAGCCGCACCATCCTGCTGCGCGTCCTGAGCGAGTTTGCGGGCGGCCTGACCGATTACCGCGGGTTGAACGATGAGCGCAAGGTCGCCAAGATCAAGAAGCGCATCAAGCTCGACTTCCCCGACGAGCGCCGGCGCGGCAAGTATCTCCCGACTTCTCACTTCCGCATCTCGTTCCGGGATCCCAGCCCGGACATCGCCCAGAAGGTCACCAGCCGGCTGGCGGCGCTCTTCATCGAGCAGGAGAGCCGTTCGCGCGAAAGCCAGATCTTCGGTACGACCGATTTCCTGAGCGGGGAGATCGCGAAGGTAGCGCAGCACCTGAAGGAGACGGAAGACCGGCTGAAGGCTCTCAAGCAAAGGTACCGCTACGAGATGCCCAGCGAACTCGACACCAATCTCCGCACCCTGGACCGGCTGCAGGTGCAGAAGACCGGGAACCTGGAAGCCCTGGACCGTTATACCACGATGGAGCTGAACCTGGAGCGCCAGCTGGCGGAAACGCCCGCCCTGATTGCCCAAGTTTCGGCCGTCGCCCGAAACCAGGTCACGGCGCCGCCGCCCGATCCGCGCGTCGAGGTCTACAAGAAGAAGGAACTGGAATACAAAGACCTGATCACCAGGGCCACCGGGGACCACCCCGACGTGAAGCGCCTCAAGGCGGAACTGGACCAGTTGAAAAGCGAAATCCCTCCCGAAGCGTTCGCGGAACCCAAGCAGCCGGAGCCTTCAGCCGAAGCCCCGTCCGCCATGGTTCCCAACCCGGTGCACCAGAAGCTGACCGCCCAGCTTCGCGAGATCAAGACCGAGATCGACATACGGCAGAGGGAGAAGAGCCTCATAGAGTCCGAGATGGCCAAGTACAACGAGCGCGTGCAGAACACGCCGCGGGTCGAGCAGGAGATGGCCGCCATCCAGCGCGCCTACGACGACCTGACCAAGCAGCATGAAGACCTGAAGACCAAGCTGGCCAATGCCAGGCTGGCCGAGAGCGTCGAAAGCCACCAGAAGGGGGCGCAGTTCGTTGTGGCCGATCCCGCCAGCTATCCCCTGGAACCCTCGGCCCCCAACGTTCCGATGCTGATCCTCCTGAGTCTGATCGGCAGCCTGGCGGCGGCGGTCGCGGCCGCCTGGCTGGCCGACACCCTCAACAAGAGGGTGTGGACACGATCCGAAGCGGAGCGCGTCCTGGAAGTCCCGGTCCTGGTCGAGATCCCGAGCATAGTGCTCAGGTCCGACCTGACGGCCGCGCGCATGCGCAAGTCTGTGGCCGCCGTCGTTCTTTTCGCAGGCGCCGCCGTGTACACGGGAGGTTTGTATTACCTGTACCTGCGTCAGACCGCTCTCCTGAAGGTTCTCGATCCCCTTATCGAGCGGTTCATCATCGAGAGGATCGCCACGTAGCCATGCATAACAGCCACCACGTACTGGACAGCATTCAGCAGGTGCTGGAGGAGAAGCGCACGGGGCAGCTGCTGCTCGAGCGCCAGAGGGAGTCCGTCAAGCTCTTCTGCGACGGCGGCCGGATCAGCGCCGCCAGCTCCAACCTGGCCCAATACCAGCTGGGCCGCCTGCTCCGCAAGCGCGGATTCGCGGACATGGTGGTCCTTGAGCGGCTCCTCCGGCGTTCCCGGATCAGGAGGGTGATGCTGGGAAGGGCGGCCGTCCGCAAGAAGCTTCTGAACGCCGTCGAACTCGTGGAGGTCTTGCGCGCCCAGGTAATCGAGCTGATGACCTACGTCCTGCAGTGCGACGACTTCGAGGTCTGCGGGTTCAAGGATTCATCGGGTCACCTGCCCATGCCCGCCGGCCTCGATTTCGACCA
>JACADW010000046.1 GCA_013388445.1 Acidobacteriota bacterium
AACTGACCCAGCCGGACGAAAGGGACACCAGGTCCCGCGGTGGTCCGCCAATCCTGCCGGCGCCTTGCCAACACCACCAGGACCGCTCCAGAGACTTCGCCACATACTCCGCAAAACCGGTGTTTGCTGCTAGACTATGAATGGAATTCATCGCAGAGGAGGGATTCCTGATGGAGCGCAGAACGTTTCTTATGACACCGCTTGGAGTGATCGCCGTTGCTGCAACTCGAATGAGCCTGGAAAGCTACAAGGTGGAGAATGCGGGGGCATGCACACTGCCCGAGGTTTCGGAGAAGATGAAGCAGATCTTGCAGCGGGAGGGGCTCCGTGTCGCGGATGGCCAGGAAACCCTGTGCGAGTTATGGCTCCGAGCGGTGGTGCCGCAGAACGCGGGCAGCACGGGCGCTCAATACGACACCGTTGCCAATGGGACGTTCGCGGGCATCATCCGATATCCCGGCCGCGCCGGGGATTACCGCGGCCAGACGATCAAGCCCGGCGTCTATACCATGCGATTCCAGACGATGCCAGCCGACGGCAACCACATGGGATGTGCGCCCTCGGCGGATTTCGTCCTGCTGATACCGGCAGGCGCAGATGAGGATCCCGACGCTGTTCTGGAGTACGAGAAGATGGTGGAGCTGAGCAGGCGAGGCGCAGGAACCTCACACCCTGTTCCGCTCTACCTCACCTTGCCGGAAGGACAAGGGAAGCAGGCCTTCCGCCCGGCGGACGAGCATCACTGGGCAGTAGAGACAAACACAAGAGCGCAGCCGTCCGGAGGCGCGGAGGTGGATTTCCCGGTCGCCATCATTTTGATCGGCAAGTCTGAAGGATAGCGGGCCGTTCGGCCAATCATGCGGGGCCACTCATCGGGGCTCGGGCTGATTGAAGCGGTACCCCGCGGTGCGTTATTGAGGGAAGCTCATTCGTCTCTTGAAATGCATCAGGCCCGGACACCTGTCGGCGCAGCCTCAAGAAGCGGGAATCTGAAGGAGCCACAAAAGAGGAAAGCCCCTCCCGTGTCCGGACACAGGAGGGGCTGAAGCGAGGTTTACTCGGGCTTGGTGACGTTCTCCGCCTGCAGTCCCTTGGGACCTCGGGTAACGGTGAAATACACCGTGTCGCCTTCATTCAGGGTTCGAAATCCGCTCATCTGGATCGCCGTGTGATGGACAAAGACGTCGCCTCCAGAAGCTCTTTCGATGAACCCGTAACCCTTTGCATTGTTGAACCACTTCACTTTCCCAGATTCTTTCTCCATGGGAACTGACTCCTTAACCAATTGCCTGTCCGACTAACTTCTGCGTCCTGCCAGTGACCTCATAAATGAAAAAGCCGCCACAGGTTCTGGCGGCCGTCACCCGTGTCCCGGCGGTACAGAAAACCGCAAATATACTAAGCTCAATGCCTTGCGCTTGTCAATCAAAAAAAATCACAGCGGCCCATGCCGACTTGCCTCAGATACCCGATGGATACGGGCGGGAACCAGAGCGAATCCTGCCCTCCGAAGACGATGTTTAAATATTTGATTACCAAAAATTTGCAGTCATCGACCCCTCGATCGGCGACATCCGCATGCGCTTGACCTCCATCGCGTCCGCGTCAGTTCCTTCAGAAGTACCTTTGGCCATGTCCTCCAAATCCTCACAAGAAGCGATTAAAATCGCAGCCCGCCGGCAGACCCCAAGCCAATGGTCGTGAACCACGCAAGCTTCGACAACGCGGGCGATATCGGCACCCCCATCGCCAATGGAAGGAAATCTGAGGACCGGGTTTTCAGTTGATACGAGACTTGTGCGCTCCCAGGAAGGGAGTGAAGTTGCGAGTGAAAGCCCCCCAATAGCGCCGAAAAAGCCTGGGCGACCTCATCTTCATCAGGATCTTGAGGAAACGGAAGCGGGTGAGGAAAAACAGGCAGTAAGCCTTCCGCTGAAGCCATCTCAGCTTCCTGTGATCCCATTCGTCGGTTCTGGCCCTGACGACTCCCTCCCAGTCCTCATCGATGTCTTTGTCGCCCTCAAAGGACCCCGTGGAGCGGACCAGGTCGTTCAATTCCGTGCCCGCATATGGCGTGGCGATCGAAAACAGCGCCTCGTCAAACTTCGAGGCGCAGGCAAATCGAATCGTCTGGTTGATCTCGGCAACCTTCTCTCCGGGGAAGCCGATCATGAAAAACCCCAGGGTCCCAATGCCATAGCGGTGGGCCCAGTCGAGGACCTGGTTGAGCCGGTCGAGTTTCAGGTTCTTCTTGATCAGCCGCTGGATCCGGTCGCTCGCCGACTCGACGGCAATCGCTACGTGGTGGGTACCGGCCTGGGCGAGTTTACGCATCAATTCCTCGTCAAAGCGCTCCAGTCGCACGCCGTTGCCGAACTGGAACCCGAGTTTCAGTCCGCTCTCGATCACCAGGTCACAGATGCGCTTCGCCCGGGCCAGGTCCATGTTGAAGATATCGTCCTCGACCATGAATTCGCGGATGCCGTAGTTATCGTGAAGGAACCTGATCTCTTCCCAGACAAGTTCGGGCTTACGCCCCCGGAATCGCTTCCCGAACAGGTCATGGCAGTATATGCAGCGGTAGGGGCATCCCCGGCTTGTGAAGATCTGTATCGCACGGCGATCAACGGTCGGGAAACGGACAAAGTCGATGTCGAAATAGCGTTCGAGATCCAGCAGGTGATAGGCGGGCATCGGGAGAGCATCTACGTCGACGTAGGTAGTGCGCGGCAGGTTCCGGGTCGTCTGCCCGTTGCGCCGGAAGCAGAGACCCTCGACGCCATCCAGGCTCTCACGCGCCGCAAATCGGTCGAGGAACTCCGCCCAGGTATCCTCCCCTTCACCGATGCAGACGGAATCGACGCAATCCGCCTCGATCACCCGGTCGGGCATGATAGTCGGATGCTGGCCGCCGAAAATGACGTGGGTACCGGGCGAAAGCAGCCGGATAAGCCGGGCCGTCTCCAGTCCGCCCAGGAACTCCACCGACATGCATCCGATGCCCGCGATGTCACATGCATCGGACTCGAAAGCGCGGCGGACACCGATGGCTGCGTCAGACTCCAGTCCGAGGTCCAGGATACGAACCTGGTGTCCCTTTCTCTCCGCAACCGCAGCGAGCATGGCCAGACCTATGGGAATGCCCGCAACCACGTCCCCGTAAGTGGACTTCGGCCGTATCAGCAGTACCTTGAGCGGTCTCGTCATCAGACTGTACCCGTATTCTCGACCGACCCGCAGCCCCCGGTCGGCTTTGAATATATTACAGCAGCCGCAGACTATCCAGGCACGATCACCCGGACTCTGGCACAAGTTTGGATCCGGCAACCATCGGCCCGGCAAACCGGACTTGCTTTCTACGCTGGCTACGGGGTGGCTGCCATGCCCGGGCTCAAGAGACGGATGTCACCGACAGGGCCAACGCATCAGAAGGCAGTGTTGGCATGAGGCTCCTGCACGCCAGGGGCTCAAGTCTCTTCCTCGACCGGTCGATCTGTTGAACTATCCGTTGCCGTTTCCTATCATATGTGCTTGGCAAAGGTGACAAGGGACTTGTGAAACCAGGCGCGACCGCCAAGATGCGCCGGCTTTAGACCACTAGAGGAGGCAATATGGGCGATGCCCCATCGATGGAAACGTATCTGACTGGCAGGGAACCGGCACCCAAAAAGAAAGACGCTTCGGGCAACAGGCGTATACCTGAGTGGTTCACCACCGGCGTCACTGTGATCCTTCTGATCGGCGTCGCCTACCTGCTTTATGACGGCTATGCATTCCAGAAGAAGAACCAGGCGGAGCTGGCCAGGATCGCAGAGCAGGTCGCGAAGCTTGAAGAACACACAAAGACAGGTGCAGCCAGGATCAACAGTCTCGAAGGTGAGCTCTCGGCAACGCGTCAGGCCGTCGGAAGCGCCAAGGCGGAAGTTCTCGAGAAGGCTTCCCAGCAGATCCAGAGCGTGACCGCCCGAGCCAAGACCGAGCTGTCCCAGGCGATAGCCAGCAAGGCAGATGCCGCGCAGGTCCAGGCCATCAAGAGCGAGGCAGACGCCAAGATCGGACAGGTCAGCACCGAAGTGGGCGGCGTCAAGACCGAGGTGGGTGCGGTCAAGACGGACCTTGCGGGCACCAAGCGCGAACTCGAGGGCACCCAGCGCCAGCTGATCGATGTCAAGGAGACGCTTTCTGCAGCGGTTGCCAAGAACGCTGCCGAGCTCGCCGCGTTGCGCCGCAAGGGCGAACGCGACTATTTCGAGTTCGAGATACCCAAGAAGAACCAGATCACAAAGGTTGAGGATATCCGGCTCATCCTGACCAAGACAGACGCTAAGAAAGGGAAGTTCACGCTTCAGGTCCTTGTTGATGACAGCAAGATCGAAAAGAAGGACCGGAACATCAACGAGCCCATTCAGTTTCTGGTCGGTCGCAGTCGATTGCGGTACGAGGTTGTTGTCAACTGGGTGCAGAAGGACCGGGCAGGCGGTTACCTGAGCATCCCGAAGGACAGGGTCCTCGGAGCAGAGCGCGCAGCCACCAATTGATTTGCCGTTCAGGTCATAGCCGGCAACAGGCTTTCCCGCGTTTAGTTCAGTCGTGAATATGGTTACGGGAATCTTGGTCTGGTTTTGTCGCAAAAGCCCGGAATCCCTTCATCCTGGACCTGGATCCCGACCTCGAGGTGGACCTGGTCGTGGACGCGGAATGAAGGGAGTGTGATCCTATAGGTCGCACGCCTGCTGGAGGCTTTTTCGAAACTGATCGACCACCTCGACGTCCAGGGTTACGCCGAAGTCCAGGTCGCAAGATGGCTTATCCAATTGGGATAGCGTGTCCGGCGACAGATGCTGGTCCAGTCATGGTCTGCTGCAGTCTGGCTTGTCGGATGAAACTGGCCGGCTCCGGTCGGCGTGCGTCCCGACGATTCTGAATTCTCAAGTCCCTGCGCACGATGGTCCGCAGCGGTTGATTGAACCTGGAGACGCGCGGGGATTTCAAGGTGCGAAGCAGCTTGGCTGGAAGTCTTTGGGGCATCGAAGAACCTTGGGCCGAGAAATGGCGACCGGTACCCCGAGGAGCGCAGGCATCGCGCACATCCGAAGCGCATGGCGACGCCGCGCATTCTCCGCCCGGTGACGCCTGCGGATACCGGCGCCGCATTTTGCAGTGCTGTTTCCGTTTTCTATTCCAATCCGGGAAGAGTCGATGACCCGACCGATCGCCTTGCGGGCCAAGCATCGGTTCTGTCCGCAGTCCCACAAGGGAGCCCTGCGCGCCTGCGAATCCCGGAATTCTGGAGAAAGCCATGACCCCCGAAACGCTCCGTCCGGCGGACAAACGCTTCGTCCTCGTCTGCATTCTGGTCTGTGCCGCCTCCCTCTTCATCGGCATCCGATACTTTCAGCGCGCATTCCCCGAAGCCTCGATCGATTTCAGGGTGAACCGCGATACCTCCCGGCCGCTTGCTGAGCGGTTCCTGCAGGACAGGGCGCTTCCCCTTTCCGGATACCGCCACGCCTCCGCGTTTCGCTACGACGACGAGGCCAAGGTGTTTCTGGAACGCGAACTTGGGCTCGAGCGGGCAAACGGTCTCATGCCGGGCGAGATCAAGATGTGGCGATGGGGCCATCGCTGGTTCAGGCCGCTCGAGAAGGAAGAGATCCGCGTCGAGATCACGACTCGGGGTGAGTTGGCTTCCTTCGTTCACGTCCTCCCCGAAGAGACCCCCGGAGCGGATCTGCAACCGGCGGCAGCCCGTGAAATCGCCGAGTCTTTCCTCTCGAATGTGATCAGGCGCCCTCCGGGAACGCTCGAGTTCCTGGATCGTCAGTCGCGGAAACGGCCGAAGCGAACCGATCATGTGCTCACGTGGAAAGTCTCCGGGATGGAGTTGAGGGGCGCGACCTATCGGGTGTCGGTGACGGTCCAGGGGGACCGGGTCGACGGCTATTCTGAATTCCTCAAGCTTCCCGAGCAGTGGCAGCGGGACTACGCACGCCTGCGATCGCTCAACGAGAGCACTTCACTGGTCGACTCGCTGCTTTTCGTCCTGCTCGGCATCGGCATGCTTGTCTCCCTGGCGGGACATATCCGGCTGAGAAACACCCGCTGGAGAACCGCCCTGATCTTCGGACTGGTGGCATTCGCCCTGCAGTTTCTCGCCGCGCTCAACGAGTTTCCGGTCGCTCAGTACGACTTCGACACAACCGGCACCTATGCGAGCTTCGTCGGGAGGGTAGTGATCCGTGCAGGGCTCATCGCACTCGCGTTTGGAGGATTGATCCTCCTGCTTACTGCCTGCACGGAGCCGGTCTATAGGTCCTCCTACCCGAAGCACCTGTCCATCAGGCGCATGTTGAGCTGGCCGGCCATACGGACCCGGAGCTTCCTGCTGGCCTCCCTTGCGGGAATCACCCTCACATTCTTCTTCTTCGCATATGAGATCGGCTTCTACCTCCTCGCAAACCGCCTCGGCGCCTGGGCCCCCGCGGATATCCCCTACACCGAGCTCCTGAACACAAGGTTCCCTTGGGTTTTTGTTTTGTTCATGGGGTTCTTCCCCGCCGTCTCCGAGGAGTGGATGTTCCGGGCATTCGGGATACCATGGCTCGAGAGGCTGTTGCGCCGACGCTGGGTCGCCTTGGTGCTGGCTTCCTTCATCTGGGGCTTCGGTCATGCCGCCTATCCCAACCAGCCGTTCTTCATCCGTGGGATCGAAGTGGGGATCGTCGGCCTTATCCTCGGCTGGGCAATGCTGAAGTTCGGCATCCTGGCGCCTTTGATCGCCCACTACAGCATCGACGCGTTCTATACCGCATTCCTCCTGCTCAGGTCCGGAGACACCTACCTCGCAGCCAGCGGAGCGGTCACGGCCGGCATCAACCTCATTCCGCTCCTGCTGGCCCTGGGGGCCTACGTCGTTAAACGGAGGTTCAACGAGGAGTCGGCCGTAGCCAACGAGAGCGAGGGGATGCCGGCGCCGCAAGTGCCGACCGAAAAGCGAACGGAGTCCCTGCCGGTAACAGCGTATACACCCTTGGGCCGGCGGCCGCTTTTCCTCGTCCTGGCGATTTTCACCGCCGGCATCGCGCTCGCGCCCCTGAAAGCGCCCCGGTATGGCGATTCCGTCGCTTTCCGGCTTCCAAAACAGGCAGCAGAGGATGCCGCAAGAAAGTTCCTCTGGCAGCAAGGACACAATACGGCAGACTACAAGGTAGTCACTCAGCCCAAAGACCGTTCCGATCCTTCGGCCCTCCAGTACGTCTATACAGTGGTCGGTACGCACGGGCTGAACAGCATCTACGGCGAAGCCGTAGTGCCCGCCGCGTGGTCGGTGCGCTTTTTCAAGCCGCTGCAGAAGGAAGAGTTCCGAGTGGACGTGGACCCTGGCAATGGTCGCGTTGTGGCGTTCCAGCACCTGTTGCCTGAAGAGGCACCGGGTGCGGACCTTCCCGAGGCTCAGGCGCAGCAGATCGCGCAGAGATTCCTCGAAGACGGGAAACTGGACCTCGGCCAGTTCGAACTCAAGGAGACAAAATCCGAAAAACCGAAGGCCCGCCGCGATACCGACTTCACGTGGGAAGCCAAGCCGGGTACCAGGGGCGCGGCAGGCGAAGCCCGCGCACGCGCGCAGGTGGGAATCAAGGGGGACAAGGTCGGAGTGTGGACGCGCTATTTCAAAGTCCCCGAGCACTGGCAGCGTGCGAGGGAGCGGCAGAATGTCTACAGCCTCTCGGTCCTCGGGATTCGAATCCTGCTCATCGTTGTGCTGTTCGCCGTCGCGGCATTGATGCTCGTGCGGGGAACCCGCCAGGGAACGATACAATGGAGGCGGGCAGCCCTCGTCGCAGGGATCGCGGTCATCTTTGAACTTGCACATTCGCTTAACTCGATCCCTGTGTTCGCTTCGGCATACGATACGAGGCTCAGCTCGCAGGTATTCACACTGGCGGCGATCGTCGGCAGCGCAATATCCGTGTTGGGATTCGGACTGCTGGCCCTCCTGGCCGCGGGCCTGATCATGGCCTGTTATCCCGATGCTTTCAGCACGTCGATCCGGAACAACCTCCCACTTTGGCGGCGGGATGCGATTGGCGCGGCCGGCGCTCTCGTCGGGGTGTACCTGCTCTTCCAGGCCGCCACGGGCTGGCTCGGGTATGCCGCAAGCGGCCGGGCGCTTGCCCCCTCGCTCTTGCTTCCGCCACACCTCGGCACCTATGTGCCGTTTGTATCCGGGGCTCGCGACATACTGGTCGTGGCCCTCTTTTGCGCGGCCGCTGCCGCCTTCGCAACCCGCCTATGGTTGCAGCATTCCCACCACCCCCTCCTGTGCTGGAGCCTGGTAGCGTGGCTGATTCTGAGTTTCCTGCCGGTGTCGGCCAGGCGTTTTTCAGAGGCAATGATCGATGTCATGCCGACGGCAGTGCTCGTGCTGGCAGCGTGGCTTCTCGTGAGGTACCTCTTCCGAGATAACTATGCGGCTTACTTCGTGGCACCTGCGTTGCTCGCATCCTGGCGATCCTCAGCTTCGTGGCTTGCTCAGGGAAACACCTCGCTGGCTGTTCAGGGAGTGTTGCTGCTTCTGGTCATGATCGCCGCGGCCCTGGCGCTGTTCACGAGATCCGCGCCCCAGGCGAAGCTTGCGCAATGACGTGCAGTGTTCCGTTCTCCGGTTTCTATGCCCCCCGGCGAAAGGTCTGGCTCCCGCCGCTGCTGATCGTTGCGATCTACGTCGTTGCGGTTGTTCTGGTGGACCCGCGGGGGGAATTCCCCCTCAACGATGACTGGACCTACGCGCGGTCCGCATTCCGGCTCGCCTCGGGCTCGGGGATGCAGATAGATGAATGGGCGGCGCCGAGTCTGGTTGGGCAGGCCCTGTACGGGGGATTGATCGCCTTCATATCCGGTCCCGGCTTCCTTCCACTCCGGCTGGCTACACTCCTGCTGTCCTGCGCCACCGCGACGCTGCTGTGGTTCTCGCTGCGCGAGCTGGGCGCAACCACACGCACGGCCTGGGTCGCCGTGTTCGCGTGGATCTGCAATCCGATTCAGTTCTGCCTGTCGTTCACATTCATGACGGAGATCCCGTTCCTGTTCTTCGTGACGGCTGGAGTGTTCCTGCTCATTAAGGCGCGATCGCAGGCCAGGGACGGCCTCGTGGCCGTCAGTGCAGCCTGTTTCGGTTACGCCTACCTGATCCGCCAGACGGCACTCCTGTTCATCCTTGCCGGGATTCTCTCCCTCCTGGCGTTCGATTCCGCCACCGCAATCAGAACCAGGATCAGGCGTGCCGCCGTTTGGGGGATCGCGTCAGGATCATTTATTCTGGCCTATCACTGCTGGACGATCATCCGAGGCGGTTCCACGCCAGCTGTTCTGAGGAAGCTCGAGCTGTTGCAGCACCTCGGTCCCACTCAGCTCTTCGGCAACTCTTTCGGACTCCTGTTTTACGTCACATTCATGCTTGCTCCACTATGGGTTCTGCGCATCCCTTCCCTGTACGGCTTTGTTCTGAATGCCCCGAAGCGGCACGCCGTTTCCATTCCAGCGGCCTGGGCGATCATAGCCGGCACAGGATTCTTGTGGTTCCGGACGCACTACTCCCGGCCGGAGTATCTTCCTTCCGCCGCCTTCCATGCGCAGATGCCCTATCTGCTGAACATCCTCTATGACACAGGGCTTGGACCGATCACTCTTGACCCGACTTACTACGGTCCGCCACCGACTCCTGTCTATCCGAATATCTGGCTTGCTGTCACGCTGCTCACCGCCTTGGGGCTGGTAATCCTGGGCACGGTGTGCCTGCACGACTTGCTTCGTCTGCGCCGCACTTCCGGATTCCGAAGCGAGATCCTCTCGTTCCTGCTGCTGTCGTCGATCGGCGTGGCGGCATTCGAGATAGTATTCAGCCACCAACAGGAGGGCGGACTCTTCGACCGGCACATCCTTGCAGCGGCCTTGCCGGCGCTACTGCTCGCGGCTGCGGCTGAGAAGCCTGGGGACGCACCTCATCGGCCGGGCAGGCTTGGCGCGAGAACAAGCTCTGGTACATTTGTCCTTGCTGCAGGCCTGATGATAGGGTCTCTTGCCTGGTTCAGCGTCGCTGCAACCCACGACTATCTGTCATGGAACCGCTTGCGGTGGAAGATCGGCACCGGACTGCTGGCGCAGGGTGTCGACCCGCTGCGGGTCTCGGGCGGCTTCGAATTCAACGCATGGCACAACTATGACACTTTTCGAGCGAGAGGAGACATATCGAAGGTCTACTACTGGTGGTACGACGACCTTGAGTATCTGATAACGATGGAGCCGCAGGAACGATATGATGTGCGTTCCAGCAAGTCTTACTACTCGTGGGTACACGGCCGCACCCTATCCGTCTACCTCCTGCAGAGGAGCCGGCGGTGAAATTCGCTCATGTACACTGCCTGGATCTGAATGCATGAAAGGCCGCGTCATTCAGGTCGCGGGCCCAAATGCGCACACAATCCCGGGTCGTCAGGCTGAAGCCCGCCGCCCATGACCTTCAGGATTCCGTCTTCGCGGCGGACGATCGCGCACAGGCCGTGCGTCGGGATTGACGAAAGCGTGCCCCGGCGGGGAGAGTCGCAGCCGCCGGATGTCGCGGGGAGACGCGACCAGCAATAGCGTGGCCTGATTCATTTATCTTTGGCGCCATCCAGCCGCACCGTGGCGCGAAAAACCGCCGCCGGCGGCTATCCGGCAGCCGGAGCCCGGATGGTTTCCAGCTCCCGGCTGGTTTTCAAGGCAGACGAGAGGATCGGATAAATCATGACATTCACGTTCGAACCGAGACGGGCAGTCTACATCGACCTTTCCGACTGGATGAAAGACAAACGACAGCCGGTGTCGGATGCAGAGATCCGGCACTATGAGACGTTTGACCTCCTCTATCGAAGCGTGTGTGCCATGATGTATAATTACGCTCCTACCTCCGGGCATCCTGGCGGCTCGATATCTTCGGGCCGGATCGTGTCAGTCCTGCTGTTTGACACCCTGGACTACGATTTCCAGGACCCATGCCGTCCCGACGCCGACGTCATCTCGTACGCCGCAGGCCACAAGGCGATGGGCTTGTACGCCATGTGGGCACTGCGCGATGAGGCCGTGCGGTTAGCAGCGCCCGAACTTCTCCCGGGCGACCCCAAGTTCCGAATCCGGCTGGAGGACCTGCTGGGATTCCGGAGGAACCCCTCGACGACGACGCCGCTCTTCCTGCTGCTGAACGTGAAAGCTCTTGACGGGCACCCCACGCCGCTGACCCCATTCGTACGGCTCGCGACCGGAGCGTCGGGCGTCGGTGTTGCGAGCTCAATCGGACTGGCTCTGGGAGCACGCGACTATTTCGGTCTGCAATCGCCCATGGTTCACATCATCGAAGGTGAGGGAGGCCTGACGCCGGGACGTGTCGCGGAGGCGCTGGCAGCTGCCGGGACAGCCTGCCTCGACAACGTGATCCTGCACCTGGACTGGAACCAGGCATCGATCGACACCAATCGCGTCTGTCGCGAAGATGGCCAGCCGGGCGACTACGTTCAGTGGAATCCGATGGAGCTTTTCCACCTCCACGACTGGAACGTAATCTATGTCCCGGACGGCCGCAATTTTCAGCAGGTCATCGCGGCACAGCGGCTGGCGCAGACGCTCGATACGGGGCAGCCTACGGCAATCATCTATCGTACGGTCAAGGGGTGGCAGTATGGCATCGAGGGGCGCGCTTCCCACGGGGCCGGACACAAGCTCTGCTCCGCCGGCTTCTACCAGGCGCTCGCCGAGCTGACCGGGAAAACCGGCACCATGCTTCCCGTATGCGAGGCCGGCCGGATGCGCTGTCAGGCAGGTCCCGACGGACCCTCGGTCAGGGAAGAGTGCTTCTGGGAGGCGCTTGGGATCGTCAGGAAGGAGATCGAGGCCGCTCCTCCCGCCCAGGCCTACTTCGCTTCTCGGCTTATTGCGGCACGGGACCGGTTGAACAGCCGGGCAAGGAAGCCCCGCTCCGGCGCCCCTGACGTCAGCGCGGTATTCTCGGCGGCGGATACTGGTGCTTCGACCCCGGCAGAGTTGGCGCTGGCGCCCGGAACCGTGACAACTCTGCGCGCTGAACTGGGAAGGGCGCTCCGATACTGCAACAGCATTTCATCCGGAGCGTTTCTCGCTGCCGCGGCAGACCTGCTAGGCTCGACCAGCCTGAACATGCTTGCCGAGGGATTTCCAACGGGATATTGGAACGCGAAATCCAATCCCGGAGGACGGCTCCTCTCGACCGGGGGTATCTGCGAAGATGCCATGACCGGGATTCTCTCCGGGTTGTCTTCCTTCGGATATCACATAGGGGTGGGCTCTTCCTATGGAGCATTCCTCGCTCCGCTGAGTCACATCGCCGCCCGCCTTCATGCGATCGGAGCGCAGGCTCTCAATGACCTTACCGGGGAGCCATACCGTCCCATCATCCTGGTATGCGCTCATGCAGGCCTGAAGACGGGCGAGGATGGCCCCACCCACGCGGACCCGCAGCCTCTGCAGCTGCTCCAGGAAAACTTTCCGCGAGGTACAGCGATTACGATCACGCCCTGGGATCCTCAGGAGATCTGGCCCCTGCTCGCCTCGGCGCTCGCGCGCCGCCCGGCCATCATTGCGGCGTATGTGACGCGCCCGAATGAAGTGGTGCTCGACCGCAAGAGACTGGGTCTGGCCGGCCCTGAGGCGGCCTCCCAGGGAGTCTACCTTCTGAGAAAGCCGCGCGGTGCCGGCGATGGCACTGTGGTGCTGCAGGAAAGCGCCGTAACCTACGCTTTCATCCAGGGCGCCCTTCCGCTGCTCGAAAAAGACGGGTTCGATCTTCGGGTCTATTACATCTCGAGCGCTGAGCTTTATGGCCTCCTCCCCGCAGAGCGGCAACGGCAGATCTTTCCGGAGGAGAGGGCAAGGGAAGCCGTCGGCATCACCGGCTTCACGCTCCCGACGCTATACCGATGGATCCAGTCCGATCTTGGCCGTTCCAGGTCGCTGCACCCATATAGAGAGGGCCGTTTTCTGGGAAGCGGCCAGGGGCATATGGTCCTGCGTGAGGCCGGCCTGGACGGTGAAAGCCAATACCGCGCCATCAAGGCTTACCTGGAAACCCGCAGGCGATTGACGAATGACGATTGCTGCGGCGGCTCAGCTGGAGAGCATTGAGAGCAGGCATCGCAGGAAGCGCTCTTACAATACCGGCCGCCTTGTCGTGCGGCGTGGGCTCGCGTGGAAAATGCAGGCGATTGACGATTGCTGCGGCGACTCAGCGGAAGGCCATAGGGGGCGGACAACCAGGGAACCACAAGTGCGGCATCACCAGCCGTCTTGCCAATCTGTCGAATCGTCAATCGTCAATCACTGCTGGCGGCATCAGGAAACGACATGCACTCGGCAAATGTCTCCTCGAAAAGCGGGTCTGCTGCCAGCGGCACGTGTTCGATGCACCGGCGCAGATCGGCGAAATCTTCGGTACGCTCTGCGTTGCAGAGCACAATCTTCGCGCCCAATAGCGCCGTGTTTCCCGCAGGCTCGATCCGATCGACCGGGAAATCGAACAGTCCAATGCGCCTGGCGCTGCTGCGGTCTATGTAGTTGCCGAACGCCCCTGCCAGGCAGACTCGCCGGATGTCCTCCACGCTCGCGCCCCAGCGACGGAGCAGCAGCCGTATGGCTGCCGCGATTGCGCCTTTGGCCAGCTGGAGCTCCCTGATGTCGTTCTGGCAGAGGGCAATGCCAGGCATGAGTTCCCATTCCGACTTTCCCCGGGCCAGGCGGCCGCTCGGCAGAATCGCTCCGGTTTGCAGGCCTACGGCCACCGCATCGACGAGTCCGCTCCCGCAGATCCCGCGCGCGGGACCGCCCCCGAGGACCCGGCATCGCAGTGCGCCTCCGGAGATTTCGACGCCGGCAACGGCGCCGGTTGTCGCCTGCATCCCCATCCTGATACGGGCTCCCTCAAAAGCGGGGCCGGCCGCTGTGGAGGCGCACATCATCTGGCCGCGGCGGCCCAGTACGATCTCGCCGTTCGTGCCTAAGTCTATCAGCGCGTCAAGCTCGCGGCTTTCGGGCATGCCGGTGGCTATGATGCCCGCGAGGACATCGCTGCCGACAAATCCGCCCAGGCAGGGCAGGAATCGTACCATCGGATTACCCGGGATGGTCCACCCGAGAGACGAGGCGTCGAAGACCTCCAGCTCATCCCGCAAGGGAACAAAAGGGTAGTGTGCCAGTGGAGCCGCATCGATGCCGCAGAAGAGGTGATGCATGACGCTGTTACCCACAATCACCACATCCGCGAGAGGAAGGCGGGCGATCCCCGCATCTCTCCTCAGCTCCGCAATCAGGTCGGAGATTCTCTCCCGAATGATGTCGCACAGTCTGCTCTTTCCGGAGTTCGAAAGAGAGAACTGGACCCGGCTCATGACATCCGCGCCAAAGGCAGCCTGAGGATTCAGTCCGGTCCGCACGGCAAGCACATCCGCGGTGCTCAGGTCGAGCAGTTGAGCCGCCAGCGTTGTCGTTCCCAGATCGACTGCGACGCCAAGTCCCTCGCGCGCCTTGTGCTTGAATCGGGTGTGGTCCGTCAGGATCGCGGATTCCCACTGGCGGATTTCAAGGGTCAGATCGGTTTCAGCCGTGATCTTGCAGGCGAGGCGCCAGCCCTCGGACAGTTCCGCAGGCTCCAGTAGTTCCTTCTCGGCCTGGCTCATCGGCGCCGTGCCGTCCAGCACTCGCACGCGGCAGCCCTTGCAGCGTCCCTGGCCGCCGCATGGAAACTCGACGCCGTGGCCAAACAGGACCTCCTGAAGCGGCGTTCCCCGCGCGACCTCGAACGATTTTTCCTGGGGATGGAGGCGAATGCGAACGGGTCTGCTGCAGGGTTGGTGCGGCATTCAGCGAGCTCTCTTCACTTGGCACAGAGGAGCATGAACCAATTCCGGGTAATCCCCGACGCGGACGAGCCGCCAACCAAACAGGGAACGACTCAACGCAGGGCCGCTGAGGACGCAGAGCAATTGATCTTGCTCTTCTCTGCGTCCTCGACGTTCTCTCTGTCTCTGCGGCGAATTGAACGTCATATAACCGGAATCATGAAAGTCGACGGCCCTCTGGACCGCCCTCAAAGCCGCAGCCGGCGTGGATTTCAAAGGACCAGTCGAAATCCCTTGGCAAAAATGCACAAGTTTCGGAACCAAGGCATTACTGCAGAGAGATTATGTCTTCGCCGAAAGAGGCGGTGACGCTCCGGCCGGGAGGGACAATCAAGAACTCCCGCTCGTCCCAGTGCCCGTCCACCAGGCGCTGAATCATCGACAG
>JACADW010000167.1 GCA_013388445.1 Acidobacteriota bacterium
ACCTCACCCACCGTCGGGTGCCGCTCGGACAATGTGCGCAATCCGCCCGCCAGATGCTCGCCCAGCCTGGAAACAGCCCCGAGCAGTCCCTCCTCTTCGATGATGTCGAGCACCTCGAGTGCCAGCCGACAGGCCAGCGGGCCTCCTCCGAACGTCGTGCCGTGTTCGCCGGCCTTCAGGCTGTCTGCCACGCGCGCGCTCCCTAGGACCGCTCCGAGGGGGTAGCCGGCGGCCAGCGATTTGGCGACGGTAACAAGGTCGGGCTGAAGGTTCGAGTGCTGGAACGCGAAGAACTTGCCTGTTCGTCCCATGCCCGACTGGATCTCGTCGAGAACAAGCAGCGCATCGTGGCGGTCACACAGGGCACGTGCGGCACCGAGAAAAGCAGTGGTGATCGGGACTATCCCGCCCTCCCCCTGGATCGGCTCCAGAACGAGCGCGCATACGCTCGGGCCGAACGCTCGCTCAAGCCCCTCTTCTGTAAGTTCTTCAACCACCTCGACCTCCGGCACAAGGGGCCGGAAGGGAGCCTGGTATTTTTCCTGTGCGGTGATGCTCAGTGCTCCATAGGTTCTTCCGTGGAAGGAATTGCGCAGGGTCAGGATGCGCGACTTCTCAGGACCATGATGCTGGTGGCCGTACGCTCTGGCGATCTTGATGGCCGCCTCTATCGCTTCGGTGCCGCTGTTGGTGAAGAAGGCACGGGCCATCCCCGAGAGGCGGCACAGCCGCTCCGCGAGGAGTCCCTGATACGGATGGTAGAAGAGGTTGGAGCAGTGGATAAGCCGGCTTCCCTGCTCCATCAGGACGCGGACGATGCGCGGGTGGTTATACCCCAGGGAGTTCACTGCGATGCCGCCGAGCAGGTCGAGATAGCGCCGGCCGTCGAGGTCGAAGACGTACGCGCCGGCACCGTGTGACATGAAGAGCTCGTAGCGGCTGTAGGTGGGGAAGAGATAGGTCATCTCCAGATCCCTGATCTGGGAAGCCGTCACACACGAATACCTGTCAAGCGCATCAACCTTCGCCATGGATTTGTGTCCCCCCGGCCGGCTGCCCTCGAAGAAAACGGGATAGAAGACCGGGGGTGCGCCCCGGCAAGATCCGCACAGTCCCGACGCCGTGACGGATCGCATCCAGACACGCGGACGTCTTGGGGAGCATGCCCCCCGTCAGGAGACCGTTCCGCAGCATGTCTGCAATTTCAGGGCTCCCGAGGTGATCTATCACCTCTCCGGCCCCATCAAGCACGCCCGGTACGTCCGTCAGATACACGAGCGAACCCGAGCCCGTTCCCCAGGCAATCGTCGACGCCATCTGGTCGGCATTAACGTTGTAGAGCTGCCGGTCGGGCCCGAGAGCGAGGCTGGCAACGACGGGCGTCAGTCCGGATGAGAGAAGAGCCTCGAAGAAGTCACGGTCCACCCGATCCGGAACGCCTACAAAACCCAGATCCTCCATGTCTTCCGCCGGAGGAGGCATGCGCTCGCATCGCACACAGTCGGCATCTGCGCCGCATATGCCAACCGCACGCACGCCCGCCGACCCGAGAGTCCTGACCAGGTTCTTGTTCACCTCTCCGGCAAGAACCATCAGTGCCACGGCGAGTGTTTCTCGGTCGGTAATCCGGAGGCCGCGCGCGAACCTTGACGGAATGCCCATTTGCTCCAGCCGCCTGGTGATACTCCTTCCGCCCCCATGCACGACGATAATCTCATTCCGGCTGTGTATCGCCTCCGCTAGCTGGCGTACTATCTCGCGGCGGCTCTCTTCCTCCTCCAGGATGGTGCCTCCGAGCTTAATCGTGACTCGCAAAGCCGCCCCCTTCCAGAAGGCCCAGAGTCTCGTCAAGCCCGTGCATAACGTTGAAGTTCTGCACCGCCTGACCAGATGCACCCTTGATCAGGTTGTCGATCGCCGAAAAAAGCACCACCCTCTCCCCGGCACAGGCGGTCCGCCACGCAAGGTCGCAGAAATTCGAGTGGTTTACGGCCCGCAGTTCCGGCAGCCCCTGGGAACCCAGCAGCCGCATGAACGGCCGTCCTTCGTAGCAGCGCCGATAGATATCGGAGATCCTTTCCGGGCTCATCGGCTCCGCGAGGGTCACGTAGATAGTCGAAAGAATGCCGCGGTTCACCGGGAGGAGATGGGGAACAAAGTCGAAGTGATCGATGGCCCATCCGAGCTCCTGGCAGATTTCCGGTGCATGCCTGTGCCGGAGCGGACTGTAGGCCCGGAAACTCCCGGCGATTTCCGAAAACATCAGTTCAGCCTTGGCAGACCTTCCTGCCCCGGTGACACCGGATTTTGAATCGCAGACAATGTCGGATCCTGCGGACACTATACCGGCGCGAACCAGCGGCAGAAGCGCGAGCAGAGCCGACGTCGGGTAGCACCCGGGGTTAGCGACCAGCCGGGCCTTCCGGATCGCGCTCACGTTCCATTCCGTCAGGCCGTAGACCGCTTCGTTCAGAAGCGCCGGCGACTGATGTGGGAAGCCATACCAGAGGTCGTAGAGTGAGGGGTCGCGGAGCCTGAAGGAACCGCTGAAGTCCACCACCCGGATGCCTTCCTCGAGCAGCTTCGGCGCCAGGCCGTGGGAAACCTCGTTCGGCGTGCACAGAAACACGGTGCCGCACCCCAGGTCCGCCAGCCGCTCCGCACAGACCGGTTCCGTTCTCAGGCGGGAGAGGTTCCTCAGCTGCGGGTGGATCTCATCAAGAGGCTTCTGTCCGGTCGTCTCGGAAGCCATCACCGAGACGCATTCCATGGCAGGGTGGCGCAGCACGAGCCGCATCAACTCAAGCCCCGAATAGCCGGAGACTCCCACGACGCCGATCCGGGCTTTCATGCCAGGTACTCCTCGATGCGCCGGATGACTCTGGCACCGAGCCGCGCGCTCTTGAGCAGAATGAATACCGTGTCGTCTCCGGCCACCGTGCCCAGAATCTCGGGCCACTGCGCCGCGTCCAGCACCACTCCAAGGGAGTGGCCGTTTCCGGGCGGGGTCTTCACCATGACGATGTTGCCCGAGCCTGCAACCCTGACGAGGAGATCTCGAAAAGTCCGCCGCAGCAACCGGTCCTCTGGGACGACAGCGCTCTGGGGTGAGAGCTGATAGCTGCCGCGCGCCTTGACCAATCCGATCTCCCTTATGTCCCTGGACAGAGTGGATTGAGTTGCATGGAAACCCCGCATCTTGAGGCAACGCGCCAGTTCCTTTTGGCTCGTGACGGCATTTTCCCGGACAAGCTCGATGATCTTGGCCTGCCTGGCCTTCTTCCCCAGCATGTCCCTCTCCATAAATATGCAGAGTAATGGCAAATTATACAACTCGAGGGAGTTTCTGCAATCCCGATCTGGTCCGGCGCCGGTTGCAGGGCCGGCAACCGCCCCACTCCGTACCTCTCCGTGACGGGAGACGCGCGGGCGGGTGCGTACGCCGTGGGCGTGAGGCTCTGGCATCAACGATTCCGGAGCGGGCTAGAGGGATACCACCGCCGCCCTCTTGACGGGTCGCAGGAAACGGATCTGCTGGATTACCTCGGCCGGGATTTCCGAGTCAACGTTGACAAGCCCTACGGCTTCGCGGGCCTCCTCCCTCCGGCCCAGCGCGAAATTGGCGATGTTGATGCTGTTATCGCCGAGGATTGTCCCCACCCGGCCGATGACTCCAGGTGTGTCCTCGTTCCAGACAACGAGCATGCGGCCTCCGAGCGGAGCATCCACATCGATGCCCTGCAGCGATACGATATGCTGGCGCCTCCTGTGCAGGACGGTGCCCTCAATCCAGAGTTCCCCCTGGTCCGTTCTCAACTTGACCGAGATGAGGTTGTTGAAGCTCCGTTCCCGCGTGCTGCGGGACTCCAGAAAATGGATCGCCCTTTCCCTTGCCGTCTCCAGAGCGTTGACCAGTGTGACCCTCTCGGTCAGAACTGGTCTAAGCGCCCCGACCAGGATCGAACTGCCGATCAGGTGGGTGTTCATCCCGGCAAGCTCGCCGTAGTAGCGGACGGTGATCTCCTGTGGACGTCCTTCTGCAAGCTGTCCGGCGAAGCTTCCCAATCTCTCGCCCAACTCCAGAAACGGGGCCAGCCTGCGGTACTCCGACAGCGAGACCGAAGGAAAGTTCACCGCATTGTTGACCACCCCTTCGCAGAAGTAGTCGCGGATCTGCACCGCGATGTCGTAACCGACTTTTTCCTGCGCCTCGACCGTGGAGGCTCCCAGATGCGGGGTCGCGACCACGTTCGGCAGAGCAACAAGCTCCGGATTGGGCCTGGGCTCGCCCACAAAAACGTCAAGTGCCGCGCCGGCGAGCTTTCCCTCCCTGAGCGCCGTCAGCAGCGCAGCCTCATCCACAAGCTCTCCCCGGGCCGCATTGACGAGCCACGCGCCGTCTTTCATCTTGGCTATTGTCGCTGCGTTGATTATCTGCCGGCTCGCCGCCGTGACAGGTGCATGCAGCGTGATGATGTCCGACTGCGCGACAAGTTCATCGAGACCGACGAGGCGGACGTCCTGCTCGATTGCCAATTGTTCCGGCACGAACGGATCGTAGACCAGCACCTGCATCTTGAAAGCCAGTGCCCTCCTCGCAACCTCTGTGCCGATCTTCCCAAAACCGACGACGCCGAGGACCTTCCCGCTCAGTTCGACTCCCGTGAAGCGGCTTCGGTCCCACTTTCCCTGCTTCAGGGAATTGCACGCCTGCGGTATCCTGCGCAGGAGGGCCAGCATCAATCCGAATGTGTGCTCTGCCGCACTCACGCTGTTGCCTGCGGGCGTGTTCATCACGATGATGCCCCGGCGCGTGGCTGCTGCCATATCAACGTTGTCGACGCCTGTGCCAGGCCTTCCGATCACCCTGAGGAGAGGAGCCTGCTCGAGGAGCGCCTCCGTAACCTTGGTTTTGCTGCGCACGAGCAGCGCTTCTGCACTCGAAAGTGCTTCCCGGATGCGCTCCGGATCATCCTGATAGACCTCGATCACCTCGAATCCCTCGACTCCCCGCAGCAAGTCCAACCCGGCAGGTGAAACCTGCTCCAGCGCTATGATTCGCGTCATGATCCCCCTCCCGAGATTCGCGACAGATTCCAGACACGGCCCGTCGAACCGTGAGCCCTGCACGTCAGTACATTCCCCGCGGTCGGTCCGCAGGACAAAGTCACTGCGAATGCCTCGACCGGCCCGGGATCCACAAGCTCGCGACCGTCGAGCCGACCGCAGTGCAACTCTCGCGGCCGCTCGCCGGAAGACCGCAGAGTCTATCATATTCGGACCCGTTGCGCGCCCAGGGAGTCAATCCCACACCTCCACGAAGGGTTAGTCTTTCGAGGTCAGGTGATTGCCGTTTCGAACAGGGATTACACCATGAAATGTAACCGATCTGCGCGAGTGCGGTTTCTGGTAGGATTGCGGCGGGAGGGGGCTGCATTGTACCTGTTGTATTCATTCGCACTCGGGCTGGCTGCGCTCATGACGAGTCCGTACTGGCTGCTCAAAGGCCTGCGGGAGCGCAAGTACCTCGCCAGCTTCTGGCAGCGCCTGGGCCTGTCCGTGACGCGCAGCCCGGGCCGGCCCGGCCCGGTCTGGATTCATGCCGTCTCGGTCGGTGAGGTTCTGGCTGCAAGGCCCCTGATCCGTGCACTGAAAGCCGCAAGGTCCGATCTGCCCCTGGTCACCTCGACGGTTACGCTGACCGGGCAACTCCTGGCTCGCAAAGAACTCGGCAGCTCTTCCACCGTCCTGTACTTTCCATTCGATTGGGACTTCTGCATCCGGCGTTTCATCGATGCGATACATCCCAGGGCTGTCGTGCTGATGGAGACCGAGCTGTGGCCCAATTTCCTGAAGAACTGCAAACAGAAAACGATTCCTGTGATCCTGGCCAACGGCCGGATTTCAGACAGATCCTTTGCTCGGTACCGGCGCATCCGATCCTTAGCCGCCGCCATGATGAGGAGACTGCAGGCGATCGGAACCCAGACCGCGACAGACAGGCAACGATTCATCGAACTGGGAGCCTGGCCGGACAAGGTGACGGTTACCGGAAACCTGAAATTCGACTTGCCAGCCCCTGAGGTTGATGAAGGCGACCCGCTGCTTCAGGATATCCGCTCGGCTTTGGGTACCGGTTCCGGCAACCCGGTGGTTGTCGTCGGGAGTTCCATGAAAGGAGAGGAACCGATCTTTATCCACGCGTTTGAAGAGATTCGGCGCCGGGTGCCGGACGCAAAGCTGATCTTGGCCCCCCGCCACCCGGAGCGGTTTGGAGAGGTCGCGCAGTTGCTTTCAGCTTCAGGACTCGCGTACCGGCGAAGATCTACTCCCCGCCCGGAAACGCAGAGGCCCTGTGAAGTTCTCCTGCTCGACACCATCGGCGAGCTCAGGAGGGTCTACAGCCTGGCCTGGGTGGCCGTCATCGGAGGGAGTTTTCTGCCGTTCGGAGGGCACAATCCACTCGAGCCGGCAGGACTGGGCAAGGCGATCGTCTTCGGGCCTGAAATGGGCAACTTCAGAGAAATCGCCCGCCTGTTTGTCGAAGTGGAGGCGGCGCTGCAGTGCTCCGCAGAATCGCTGGCATCCGCAGTGTCGCACCTGCTCTGCAACGAAGGTGCCCGCAAGCGCCTCGGTCAGAAGGCCTTCGAGACATTCCGGCAAAACCAGGGAGCGACCGAGAACACCCTGCGTATCCTCCTGCCGTACTTGATCTAGACACCAATGTATGCCCCGCCGAAACCGCTGATGCCATTTCGCTTCCTGGCCAGCGTTCTATGGAAGCCGGCCATCGATGCGCGCAACTACCTGTATGACCGGGGTCTCCTCCCCGTCCGCCGTCTGAGGAGCCCCGTTATCAGCATCGGCAACCTCACGTTGGGCGGCACCGGCAAGACGCCCCTCGTCATCCACGTCGCAAGGCTCATAATTCGCCTGGGGAAGGCACCGGTGCTCCTGAGCCGCGGGTACAAGCGCCGCCGCTCTACCCCGATGACGATCCTGCCTCCCGGAGCTGCAGCCGAGCGGCCGGCAGCAGACCTCGGAGACGAGGCCGCTCTTGTCCGGATCCACGTTCCGGAGATCTGGTTGGGTATCTCCCCGGACCGGTACAGGGCTGGCAGTGCGATCGAGCGGGCATTGTCCGACGCCGTCATCATCCTCGATGATGGGTTCCAGCACCGCAAGCTCAAACGCGACCTGGATGTCGTGCTTATCGACCCGACTCAGCCCCTCGCCGACAATCGGATCTTTCCACGCGGCAGCCTGCGCGAACCTGTAACTGCAGTGAGGCGCTGTCATGCCGTTGTGATCAACGGCGACCCCGCGGAGGCCGGGCCTGCCGAGATCAGGAAGTGCATCGCCCAGTTGAAGGCAGACGGACTGATATTCCACTGCATCCAGCAAATCAGTTCACTCAAGCCCCTTGCTGGGAGGGTCAGCGGCACGATCACGCCGGCGGGCGAAGGCGATCCGGTCTTTCTGGTAGCGGCGATCGGGAATCCGCAGCGCTTCCGCCGCGATGTCGAGGGACTGAAGCTTGAGATCCGAGGATGCCGCTTCTTCAGGGATCATCATGAACTGCGGCCGCAGGAGTGGGAGGCATGCTGGAGGGAAGCCAGCTCGAGAGGTGCCAGATATATGCTGACCACGGAAAAGGATGTTGTCAAGCTGGACCGCGAACCGGGTTTCCCGCTGTATGTGGCCGTTCAATCGACGCACGTCGTGGAGACCGAGCTTTTCGAGGACCTTGTCCGCCGCTGCGTGGGGTGAGGTTGTGTCGACAAGAATAGAGCCTGAAAGCATCCGCCGCGTCCTCATACGGGGCACAAACTGGGTGGGCGATGCCGTGATGTCTGTCCCGGCAATCCGTGAAGTCCGACGGCTCTTCCCACGCGCACATATCACGCTGCTGATCCGCCCCTGGGTGAGAGATGTCTACTCTGCCGCCGAGTTCATAGACGAGCTCCTCATCTATGAAAAGGATGGCAGACATGACGGAATCGCGGGAAGGCACAGGCTGGTTCTCACACTGAGAAGCAAGGGGTTTGACCTCGCCATCCTGCTTCAGAACGCCTTCGATGCCGCGGCGCTGGCCTGGTGGGCGAGGATTCCCTTCAGGGTTGGCTATCGCAGGGACGCCAGAGGATTTTTGCTGACCCATCCGGTCACAATCGATCCGGAGGTCAAGAGGGTCCACCAGGCCTACTATTATCTGGGCATCCTCTCCGGCATGCAATGGATCGGGGCACACCTTTGGACCGATCCGGACTACCGGCTGAGGGCGGATCTGGCCGTCCACCACTCCGATCGTGCCAAGGCCCGCGCCCTGCTTGCGGAGCATGGAATCGAGGAAGACGAGCCGTTGATCGGCCTGAACGCGGGAGCCTCCTACGGCGGTGCGAAACGATGGTTGCCGGATCGTTTTGCCCAGGTAGCGGAACACCTCGCCCGGTCTTGCCGGGCACGTGTGCTGCTTGTGGGATCGAAGATGGAGGAACCTATCGCCCGCGCCGTCGCGGCGAGGATCGCGGCGCCCTGTCTGAACCTGGCCGGGCAGACGACCCTGGGACTGCTCATGGGATTGCTCAAGGAGTGCTCGCTCCTGATCACCAACGACTCCGGGCCGATGCACCTCGCTGCAGCGCTGGACGTTCCTCAGGTGGCTGTGTTCGGGTCCACGAGCGAGATCGCCACCGGGCCGCTCAGCGCCGTGGCGGAGGTCGTAAAGAATCCCGTGGAGTGCAGTCCCTGTTTCCTCAGGGAGTGCCCGATCGATCTCCGCTGCATGACGGGAGTCAGTGTCGCACAGGTGATCGAGGCTGCGGAGCGGGCCCTGGCCAGGGGCCGGCGGCGGCCGGAAACACATCGGGGCCGGAACCGCAATGACTGAGCTCGGAAGCATCCCCCCGGACAACCGACCTCTGCCGCGGCACCGGCCCGCGATGTTCTCCTGAGTCGCGCTCAGGATAACCGCACAGATGCAGGGCCGCTGTGACTCGCATCACCAGAATGCATACACGGGGCTTTGCGCCCGCTGCCTCTCAAGATGGCTGAGGAATCCTGTGATAAAGGTGCGTGTCCGCGAATGTGCCCCACACGAGCGCCCGATCCCCGACCTTGCCGTGGCACTGCGTCGGGGGAATTTTCGGTTGAGAGG
>JACADW010000134.1 GCA_013388445.1 Acidobacteriota bacterium
CCGTATCACCCCAATTATACCCACACCAACTTCCGCGGTTGGTATGAGTTCGGCGGCGGTTCAATCGCCGACATGGGTCACTACAGCCTCTGGCCGATTTTCCAGCTACTCGACCTGGATTCCCCGATCAGCGTCGAATCGACACCCAGCCACGTCTGCACGGTTTCGGAGGATATCTGCGTGCGGATAAAGAACGATTACTCTTTCCCGGCTGCTTGCACGGTCCGGATGAGATTCGCGGCCAAAGGCGAGCGGCCTGCCCTGGACATCTTCTGGTACGATGGCGGCATAAAGCCACCGGTGCCCGAGGAACTCATGACAGAGAACAAGGAGCTGCCCGAAGAGGGCATGCTGTTTGTCGGCGACTCGGGGAAGATCCTGGCCGGCTTCCGCAGCGACAACCCGCAGCTGATTCCCGAAGCGAAGATGCGCGCCTATCGCACCGAAAACAATCTGCCTGAACCGGAACCGCGCCAGCCCGGCGCCGGACGCCGGCAGGTAGAGCGTCCCGGCCCTTCGCCGCGCGACGTCGCGTGGATCACAGCCTTTAAAGGCGGACCGGCCAGCTACGGAGATTTTCTGCTAGCGGGCCCGATCTCCGATGCCGTCAACCTGGCTGCCATCTCGCTTCGACTCGGCGGCCGGCGGCTGCTCTGGGATTCCGCCAACGCAAAGATTACGAACATACCCGAGGCGAATAAGTACCTGACCCGTGAGTATCGCCCGGGCTGGGAGCTATGAGACACCGGACTGACAGGAGCACTGCCCGGAAGCGCAAGTCCGAGCCCCTTGGACGCGCGTCAGCAAATGGCGACTGCGGGTTGCCCGCTCGGTTCGGGTCGGGGCATGCGCTTCCTGGGACGGATGGCCCGCTCGTCGAGAGCAGGCTGGGGGCAGATTGCGTGGCGAATGAACTTCAATCTTTCCATATCTTGACCTCGACCGCATTTGACTGCGGTCGGCCCGGGGTGCTCCGTCCGTCCGCAACGTATTTCTCCAAAAGCCGGACCAGGCGCTCGACAACATCCGGGTGCTGTTCGTGCAGATTCGTCCGCTCCCTGATATCCTGATCCAGGTCGTAAAGTTGGACCTTGGGGAGGTTCTGCTTTCGCGCCTCCTCCCGCGTGGGTGAGCTCCAGCCGCCCGAGCCGGAGCAGAGCTCCAGCTTCCAGTGCCCCTGCCGGATCGAGAACGAACCATCCATGGAATGGTGTACCGTTGCCTCCCTGACCGGTTCTGCTCCTCTCTCCAGCAGGTCCGGAAGGATGCTTACACTGTCTTCACCCGCATTTTCCTGCAACCGCTCGCCCAGTATTTCCGCGCACGTGGCCAGCAGGTCTGTGAGGCAGATAGTGTCGTTGCAGCGGCTTCCGCCGCGCACCCGGGCGGGCCAGCGGGCAATGAAGGGAATGCGGTGACCTCCCTCAAAGATGTCCGCCTTGTATCCGCGGAGGTGATAGCTGGGATAATGCCCGTGTCGGGCCAGCGCCTCGAAATCCGCCGTGGGGGAGCAGCCGTTGTCGCTGGTGAAAATCACCAGGCTATCCCGCGAAAGCCCGTGCCGCTCCACAGCCTTCAGGATTTCTCCGACGCTCCAATCGCACTGATGAACAAAATCGCCATAAGGCCCGATCCCCGAAGTCCCCTGAAACTCGCGAGCGGGGAGAATGGGTGTATGCGGTGCGCTCAATGGGAAGTAAAGGAAGAAGGGTTGACTCGGGCGGCTTGATGCCTGCCGGTCTATGAAGGCGACAGCCTTCCGGGTCAGCGTCGGCAGAACTTCTGCATGGACAAATCCGGGTGCTGCCGGACCGCCCCTGTGGAAGGCCAGCCCCTCGCCGCCCGGTACGGTCCGAGTGGGAGGCTCCACAACCCGGTCGTTTTCGATGTACACATAGGGCACCATGTCCAGGGAAGCGGGAATCCCAAAGAAGTAGTCGAACCCCAGGTTCTTGGGACCTCCGGCGATGGGCCCGGCATAGTCGACATGCTCCCCAGTCTCCTTCATGTCGTCGGAGTATGCATATCCGTCAAGTGTGTGCCATCCCAAACCCAGGTGCCATTTGCCGACGCACGCGGTGGCGTATCCGTGTCCCTTGAGATAAGAGGCTACGGTGATCCTGCCCGGCTCGATCAACGGAGCGGAATACCCCCACAGCACGCCCGACTGCAGACGGGAGCGCCACGCATAACGGCCGGTAAGGATGCCGTAGCGAGTGGGAGTGCACACAGCGGAACCCGAGTGGGCGTCCGTGAATATCATGCCCTCGCGGGCAAGCTGATCCAGCACCGGCGTGGGAATGCGGCAATCGGGATTCAGCGCTCGCAAATCCCCATAGCCCAGGTCGTCGGCCAGAACATACACGATGTTTGGTGCACGGGTGCGGGTGCAGCGTGTGCCGCCGGCCGAAGCGGTTAGACCCAAACCCAAGGTCCAGAGGAAGTCTCTACGATCCATAGCTTCCACGCAATGCCGGCTGGACCCGCCGGCTGTGATCTCAAATGGCAGACGCGGTTGGCTGACCGATTACCGCCGGTCGGGCAGATTGCCGGCTACTATGCTTCCCTTTGACTCGAGATGTGCAAGCCGGGATCGCTGCTCCGCCGTGTCGGCGTTTGCGGGCGCGTATTTCAGGTAACTGCGCAATTGTTCGGCCTCGCCCGCGGCGTCTTTCCTGTGCCGGAGGATGAATGCCAGGAGCAGGTGCGCCTGCGGATAGCGATGTGCTGAGTCGATGCGCACCGCCCTGCGCGCGCTTCTCTCAGAGGCTTCCAGGCGCTCGAGGTGATAATTGGCCAAGGCATTCATGAAGAAGCCTTCGGGGAAATCCAATGGATTGAGCGCCAGGGCGCGGTCGGTGATGTCGGCGACTTCCTCCCAACGCCGCTCATGTCCGGCAATCCGTGCAAGTTCAATCCGTGGTCTTACGAAGTGGCTGTCGGCTTCAAGGGCCCTTCCATAGGCCTGGCGAGCATCGCTTATGCGATTCTGATGTTGCCTGATGAGCCCCAGCCCGAACCAAGCCTGGGCATAGCCGGGATAGGCTGCGACCGCTTCCTGAAAGTGCCTGTCGGCCTCGTCGAGACTGTTGCGCTGGATAGCTTTCTCCGCCCGCTCGAGAGCCTTCCTGGCTCCTCCGGGCGCCTGCATGCTGGTGACGCTGACCGTGGTGCCCGGAACCTTGGCGATGGGATGTATGACTATCGTGCCGACGTCGACCTGGCCGGTCCGTTGCAGGCCGCCCAGGGACACGGTGCTGGAACGGTGACCCGGGAACTGCGCGCGCAACTCGCAACCCATAAGCTCAATCGAAGTACCTGTGGCGCTTCCCAGGGGAACAGCGGAGCGGGGCAGGGAGATGTTCAGAGTGGTTCCCTGGAGCGCGGAGGCATCGTCGCTGGCGTCCGGCAGGACGTCGCTCTTGCCTCCGATATAGAAGGAAAAACCTCCGTGCGCGTCGGCGTAGGTTTCCTTGATTGTCCTGCCGTGGCAGACTCGCTCTATGACGACTCCGGCCGGGGGTGGAGTTCCGTCTTCCCTGACGACCGATCCGGTGATGACGAGCGAAGGCTCGAGCCGCTGACGGGTCTGCAAGTTGGGGTCCGCCCGGGATCTTCTGATCGCGGGAGCGCTCGTTGAGCCGGAGCCGGCCCCGCCGGTCGGGCGTCCTTGCTGGGCCAGTGCTGCAGGCAAAGACACCAATAGCAAAACGAGAACGGGGTCAGGTAGGTGAAATCTGGGTTTTTGGGAAAAAATACTCATGCGGCCTCGTCCGGCGTCACGAAAAAGCCAAATTTCACCTACCTGACCCCCATCAGGTGGGGTGGTCGGGGCATCCAGATTTGAACTGGAGACCTCCTGCGCCCAAGGCAGGCGCGCTACCAGACTGCGCTATGCCCCGACCGATGCGATCTGATTTTAGCCTAATCCCGACTGCTCCGCCAGACGAGTCAGAAGAAGCTTCACCGCGTGCCCACGGTGGCTGTGAGCGTTCTTTTCTTCCTCGCTCAACTCCGCAAATGTCTTGCCGAGCTGCGGGAAGAAGAAGACCGGATCGTAACCGAATCCGCGCCTCCCACGAGGCTCCGGTGCAATGACGCCGCGGCATTCACCTTCCACCTCCAGCAGCAGGTGCCCGCGCAGCGCCAGCGCCAGCGCACAGACAAAACGGGCATCGCGCCCACCGTGCGTCTGGTCGAGCTCCGCGAGCAGATTCGCGATCCGCTCGGCGTCGCCGGCGCCCTCACCGGCATACCGAGCCGAGACAACACCCGGCCTGCCTCCCAGCGCAAAGACCTCGAGCCCGGAGTCGTCGGCAAGGACCGGATAGTCGGTTCTCCCGGAATATGCAACGGCCTTCCGGCGTGCGTTTTCTGAGAAGGTCGCGCCTGTCTCCTCCACTTCCGCGGGCATCGCGATCTCCTGAAGTCCATGAACCCGCCAGCCCGTCTCCGAAAGGAGCGACCTGAGCTCGCGAAGCTTCCCCGCGTTCCGTGTGGCGAGGACGATGTGTGAGATGCTCATGGTCTTCCTCGGTCGGAGTCGCTGTGCGAAGCGGGACTGTTCACTATGCATAATCGGCCGGCGACGATCCCGGCAAATACGGCATCCGGCGTTTACCAGGCAGCCGGAGTCTGGCGCCCGGCATGGAAGGTCACGCAGGAGGGAAGAGCCGTTCCAGATGAACGCGCCCTTCCAGTACTCTCCGCTGGTATTGCACGAGATCGCGTACGCCCCTTGTCCCGAGAGACAAGAGCGATTGCAGCTGTTCATCGGAGAAGGGTGATTTCTCGGCGGTCCCCTGTATTTCCACGTAGCGGCCCTTGCCGGTCATGACGAGATTCATGTCGACCGCCGCGTTCGAGTCCTCCGTGTAATCAAGATCCAGACACGGAGTCCCGCCGATGACTCCGACACTGGTTGCCGCGACAAAGTCCAGCAGGGGAGAGAACTCCAGCAGCCTGCGGTTCATCAGGTTGTCGACCGCAAGAGCGAGACTCAGGAAACCGCCCGTGATCGAAGCAGTGCGCGTGCCGCCATCCGCCTGAATCACGTCGCAGTCCACGAGCAGAGTACGCGTTCCCAGCATGGAGAGGTTTACCACGCTGCGGAACGATCTCCCGATCAGGCGCTGGATCTCCTGGGTCCTTCCGCTCTGTCTGCCGCGGGCGGCCTCGCGCGCCGTCCGCGTCGACGTAGACCGGGGCAGCATTCCATATTCGGCGGTGACCCAACCCTGCTTCATGTTGAGCAGGAAGGGCGGCACCTTGTCCTCGACGCTGCACGTACATACCACACGCGTGTCGCCGACACTGATCAGGACAGAGCCTTCCGCATGCTTCACGTAGTCGAGCGCCACACTCACGGGTCTCATCATTTCGGGACTGCGACCGCCGGCTCTCATCCTGTCTCCTGTGCGATCCGAGGCGCTGGCATTCTACCACATAGCTGCCGCGAACACCGGTTGCAGGAAAGCGGAGAATACCTCATGGCTCGCCGGCAGAGCCTCGCTCCGGCGCCGGAGCGAGGGACGAGGCACTGCGTGGACTTGAAGCCGCACCCTTCTCGCCGAAGCGACAACCCTGCCCCTGACATTGCAAAAGCGTGGTGATTTACCTACGATACGGACATGGGGTATTACTCGAATGTCGCACGCGGGTTCTTCGGCGGTCCCGCGACGCGGGCGGTCAAGTTTCTGATCTGGGTGAACATCGCCGTCTTCGTGCTCCAGATGATCGCAGACCTTGCCGGCGTCCGGTTTCTCGTCTTCACGTTTGCGCTCATACCCCGGCGCGTCACGCACGAATTCACGGTCTGGCAGTTCTTCACTTACATGTTCCTGCATGGCGGCGTGTTCCATATCCTTTTCAACATGATCACGCTGTACATGTTCGGCAATGAGCTGGAGCGGTACTGGGGCACGCTGCGCTTCTCACGGTATTACTTGATAACAGGGATCGGCGCCGGGCTCTGCTCTTGGGTTGCGGCCCTGGACAGCCGGGCTGCGATAATCGGCGCCTCCGGGGCGATCTATGGCGTGCTCCTGGCCTATGGACTGCTCTTCCCTAACCGGATCGTCTACCTGAACTTCCTGCTCCCGATCAAGGTGAAATGGCTGGTCCTGATCATGGGCGTGGTGGCGTTCTTTTCATCGCTGTCGGGCGGACAGCCCGGTGTGGCCCACGTGGCCCACTTGGGGGGAATGCTGGTGGGCCTGCTGATGCTGCGAGGAAAACGGTGGATAGTCCGCCTTGCGGAATATCGCGAACGCCGGCGCAGGGAGATGCTCAAACGACAGTTTGAGGTCTATTACGGAGATATTCGGCGCAAGATAGACGAGGAGAAGAAGGGGCCGACAGTTCACTGAACGGACAGAATGCGGAGACAGGAGGGCGGAAGAGGAATGCCAGGCGGTCGCGGGATGAGCATTCGGGAGCACACTCGCGTCAACAAGGGGCCCGCGGTCTCTTAAACATCCAGAACGCGCGGTGCGGAGGGGAGCTGCTCCAGGCGTGAAACGGGGAGACAGGGCATGAGAAGCGGCAAGTACATACTGGCTCTGGACCAGGGGACGTCAAGTTCGAAGGCCTTCCTTTTCAACCGAGAGGGCAGGGTCGTTGCGCAGGCCGGGCGCGATTTCCGGCAGATCTACCCTCGTCCAGGCTGGGTTGAGCATGATCCTGAGGAGATATGGTCGAGCCAGCTCGAGGCGGCACGCGAAGTCATCGACCGGTCCGGAGCCTCCCCGGCTGAGATCACTGCCATCGGGATCACCAACCAGCGCGAGACGGCCATCGTCTGGGACGCCGAGACCGGCAAGCCCCTTTATAACGCCATCGTATGGCAATGCCGGAGGACTGCGGACAGGTGCCAGGAACTCAAGGGGAAGGGAGTCGACAGATGGCTCAAAGAGCGCACCGGCCTGGTCACGGACGCATACTTCAGCGCCACGAAGATAGAGTGGATATTGGAGAACGTGACGGGCAGCCGCGCGCTCGCCGAAAGCGGAAGGTTGCGTTTCGGCAACGTGGACTCCTGGCTCGTCTACCGGCTGACAGGCGGGCGTGTTCATGTGACCGATTATTCCAATGCGTCGCGGACGCTGCTCTTCGACATCCGCCGTCTCGTCTGGGATGAGGAGATCGCGGCGATGTTTCGCATACCGCTATCCATGCTGCCTGCCGCCGTGCCGTCCAGCGGAATCCTGGGCGAGACCGACCCGGGCCTCTTGGGAACAGGGATCACGATCGCAGGTATCGCGGGCGATCAGCAGGCGGCGCTCTTCGGTCAGACCTGTTTTCAGGCGGGACAGGCAAAGAACACGTACGGAACCGGCTGCTTCATGCTCATG
Organism: Acidobacteriota bacterium; assembly: GCA_013388445.1. GTDB lineage: Bacteria > Acidobacteriota > UBA6911 > UBA6911 > UBA6911 > JACADW01. Next base: position 7,353 of record JACADW010000134.1, read on the forward strand.
AACACGGGCTGTGAGGTTGTCCCGTCGAAGGACCTCCTGACGACCGTCGCCTGGGGAGTGGACGGCGCCGTCACCTACGCGCTCGAAGGCAGCGTCTTCATCGCCGGGGCCGTGATTCAATGGCTTCGCGACGAGCTGGGCATTATCGCGAGCGCTCAAGAGAGTGAGCGGCTGGCCTCGTCGGTCCCGGATTCGAACGGGGTCTACTTCGTGCCGGCGTTCGTGGGGCTCGGCGCCCCGTACTGGGATTCATATGCCCGCGGTGCCATCGTCGGTTTGACCCGCGGCGCAGGGCGGGCCCATATCGTGCGGGCAGCGCTTGAGGCGATTGCCTACCAGACGCGGGATGTCCTCGAATCCATGGAGCGTGATTCCGGCATCAGACTGGCGGCGCTCGGAGTGGACGTAGGCGCAGCGGCGAACGACCTGCTGTGCCAGTTCCAGGCTGACATCCTGGGGGTCTCGGCCGAGCGGCCCGCGGTAGCCGAAACCACCGCCCTCGGGGCTGCCTATCTGGCCGGCATCGCCACAGGTTTTTGGTCCGGAACCGCCGAGATATCCCGGAACCACAGTGTCCAAAGGCGCTTTGAGCCCCGGATGCGAAGTGCGGAGCGGGAGCGACTCTACGCGGGATGGCGCCGCGCCGTCGAGCGCACGCGCGGATGGGCGGAATAATCCGTGTGCCCCGGGGACGCAAAGACCTCCGGCGGCGGCCTGCGCCCCCGCGGCACGGTACCGTCAGTCGCAGCGGCGGCGCCGGAAGGCGGGCTCATCCAGATCTTCCCGGAAGGAACCTGGACGGGCGTCCGCGGTCCGCCGATCGATCTCCTGAACCCGCGGGGACGGTTCCGCCGAGTGCGCGAGCGAGACAACACCGGCGGGCCCGCGTTTCATGTCGCCGGCGCCTGCCGCGCGCTCGCCCGTCCCGTGGCTGAAGCCCGTGGCGATCACGGTGATCTTGATCCTGTCGCCCATCGTATCGTCGTAAACGGCGCCGAAGATTGTGTCCTCTGGATTGGACACCTCTTCAACGATCTTCGCAGCTGCATCGACCTCGTGCAGGCGAAGGCTGTTGCGTGTGGCCGTGATGTTGATCAGGACGCCCTTCGCCCCGCGGATGGAAGTCTCCTCGAGCAGTGGGCTAGAAATCGCGCGCTGAGCTGCCTCCACGGCGCGATTATGGCCCTCGGCCGTCCCGGTTCCCATCAGTGCCATACCCTTGCCGGCCATGATCGTCTTCACGTCTGCGAAATCCACATTGACGATTCCGGGCATCGTGATGATATCCGAGATTCCCTGTACGGCCTGACAGAGCACGTCGTCTGCGTAGCGAAAGGATTCTTCGAGGAGAGCATCGGCCCCCATGGCATGAAGCAACCGCTCGTTGGGGATGGTGATCAGGGTGTCGACGACTTCCTTGAGCTCGCGGATTCCTTCTTCAGCGTGCATCATCCGCTTCTTGCCCTCGAAGTTGAACGGCTTCGTGACGACACCGACGGTGAGCGCGTTCAGCTCCGTCGCCAGGCTGGCGACGATGGGAGCCGCACCGGTGCCCGTACCGCCGCCCATGCCGCAGGTCACAAAGACCATGTCCGAGCCGTCGAGGACCTCGATGATGCGCTCGGTATCCTCCAGCGCCGCCTGCCGGCCCCGCTCCGGGATGGCGCCGCATCCGAGGCCGTTGGTCAACTTGGCTCCGATCTGCAGCTTGACCTGCGCCAGGGAGTTCCTGAGAGCCTGCTGGTCGGTGTTGGCGGAGATGAATTCGACGCCCTCTATCCTCGACTGGATCATGCGGTTGACCGCATTCCCACCGGCACCGCCAATGCCAATCACCTTGATCTTGGCCGGCGGTTGGTGGTCTTCGTCGAAAGTGAACCGCGGTGCCACTTCGCTGAACTGCAATTTTCCACTCTGCATTTGAACCTCCTGTGGGTCAAGTTCCTGCCAAGAGAATGTGCTTCGTGAAATCCTTGTTCGCGCGCCCTCTGTGGAGAACACAGAACTCGGAGGTCAGAAGATGCCGGCATGTTTCCCTTTTGAGGCGACGCGGGCAGAACGGCCCGGAGTACCTCCCGGATGCGATGCTGCCCGCCCGACTCTCTGACCTCATCAGCTTTCCACCCATGACAACACACGACTTATCAATGGCGGCAAGTGGCCCGGGTTTTCCGAAAACTTCCGAGGGTCGATGTCCGGGCGTGTACTCAACACCGCGAGGCCGATCACGCAGGCATAGGCCGGGTGGTTCAATTCGTCCGTCAGCCCCTGGACACCGAGCGGAAAGCCCAGCCGCGCAGGCACTTCGAGGACCTGCTCTGCAAGCTCAACCATGCCGGGGAGGAGGCTGCCGCCGCCGGTCAACACGACCCCGCCCAGCAGCTGCCCCCGTTCGCAGCCACGGTCAATCTGAGCCCTGATAAGCTCCATCAGCTCTGTCGCGCGATCCCGCAAAATCCGGCAGGCGGCCTTTCTCGGCAACTGCCGGGTGTTTCGGGTGCCGATTTCGGGGACATCGATCATCTCGTCCTCAACAACCGTATCGGTCAGGAGCGTACCGACCGTGGTCTTCAGGCACTCGGCATCCTCGATCGGTGTACGCAGGCCGATCGCGAGATCTCGCGAGAAAAGCGACCCGCCCACGGGAATGACCGAGGTGAAGCGGATCGCGTTCCTGAACAGAATGGCGATATCGGTCGTTCCCCCTCCGATGTCGACCACAGCCGTGCCTATCTCCCGCTCCTCGGGTGTCAGAACCGATTCGGCGCTCGCCAGGATCTGCAGGATGACCCGGCGGACGCGCATCGCCGCGTGGTTGACGGTATTGATCAGGTTCTGCACGAGGCTCGCGTCGACACTGACGACGTGGACGTCGGCATCCAGGCGCGATCCGGTCAAACCCACCGGATTCCGAATGTCTCCCCAGTCGTCGAGAAAGAACTCCTGCGGCAGCACATGGATCAACTGCCGGTTACCCGGAACAGGGACGGACTGTGCGGCCCTCACCACCTTGGCCATGTCCTCGTGCGTGACTTCGTGGTTCTTCCCTTCGATCGGGACGGCTCCGCGGCAATTGAAACTCTGGACCCCCTCGCCGGACAGGCCCACCGCAACCCAATCCACTGAGACGCCGGCTTTCGTTTCCGCCTCTGCCACCGCCTTCCGGATGCACTCGGCCGCCTGTTCGAGATCGACCACGACGCCGCGCTTGAAGCCTGCTGATTCGGCGTGCCCTACACCCAGGATTTCGAGACTGCCGCTGTCACGCAACCGCGCCACGATGAGGCAGATCTTGGTGCTGCCGGGATCCAACCCACAGACGATGCGATCTTTCTTGCTCACGATTCCCTTCCGTTGAAATGAGCTGCGCCCTCCTCACTCAAACCATCCGCTCCGACCCTTCCTCCTTCGGAACCGGCGGGTGCCGCCTGCCGATCCTGCCCTGCCCCGGACTCCGATCACCGCTGAGGCGCCGAATTGGAGGCGGTGACGTCTTCTGCCATCGGTTGCTCGGCATCGAGCACTGGACGATAGATGATCTGACCCTCATACCGCATATCCACGGATGCGATCTCCTGATACTGGGATTTCAGCTCCTTGTAATGCGGGAGGTTGGCCATGAACGTCCCGAAACGCTTCAGGAAGTCGCGGTCACCGAGGAATATCTCCGCGGTGTCATCCACCAGCAGCACCTTCGCGTTGGCGGGATCGGAGAGGTCCACTTCGGAAATGTTGCGCGCCAGCGCAGGCGATCCCGATTCGAGCTCCTCGAGAAGCCTGATCCCGAGCCTGAGACGTGCCGTGTCTTCGGCGCCGAGGCCGTGCGAGGCAGGACGACCGCTGTTCGCCAGCCCCCTGAAGACCGGAACGTCGAGTTTTCCATAGACGGGCTTATAGCGGTCCAGCAGGACTGCCTCGCGGTCGGCGACCATGAGTTGCCCGTTAAACTCGAAGATCACGGCCGGCACTCGTTCAGTGATATGGACCACCAGAGTTGAGGGCAGGACGCGACGGATATCCGCCTGCCGGACCCACGTTTCCCGCTCAAGCCGGTCCCTCACATCGCGGAGCCGGATCTTCAACAGATGGCGAGGGAACTCCCTCCGAACCACCGCCTCGACAGCGGACGGATCAGACCACTGGCAACCGGTGATCTTCACCTCTTTCAGTGAGAAGTTATCCGAGGAGAAGACATATGCGACAGCCACGACAATGCCGGCGGTGAGGGCCCCTGCCGCCGCGGCTCTTGCGAACAATCGCAGCCCCCTCAACAGCGTTCCCATTGTCAGACGCGAACGCCGTACCTTCTGTACGGGCTTTCTGCGCAGATATCTGCTTCCCTCCGGTACCGGCGCCGGAGCGGCTTCCCGTGCCGTCCGATCATCGTGCCTGGTGCGTATCTCCATGGCAGCCTCTCTTCATTCTTTCGCTGTGCGGCAGAATCGCCTCCCGACAGGATTCACGGCTTGCCCTCCGCAGGTGCGCGCTCCACGCCCTTCGGATCTTTCGGCGCGGGGGCCCCGAGAGCCGCAAGGATCCGCTCGCCGACTTTCCAGACATCCCCCGCGCCCAGCGTTATGAGCAGATCCCCCGGCCTGAGCCTTTCGCAGAGCATTTTCTCGGCCTCCGCCAGATCCGCGGCGCACAGCACGTCACGGTGCCCGAACTTGGCGATCTGGGCCACGAGCCGTTCGGCGGTGATGCCGGGTATCGGGTCCTCGCCTGCTGGATAGATAGGCACCACCACCAGGATGTCCGCATCGTAGAAAGCGCGGCCGAATTCCTCTTCGAGGTAGGCCGTCCTGGTGAATCGGTGCGGCTGAAAGACGGCCACAATACGCCGGTCGCAAGCACGGCGTGCAGCGGTTAGCGTGGCAGCGATCTCGGTGGGATGGTGTCCGTAATCGTCCACGACCAGGACCCCGCCTCGTTCGCCCAGTATCTGGAACCGCCTGTCTGCGTTTTGGAACCCGGCCAGCGCCGACGATATTTTCTGGAAGGGAATCTCCAGTTCGAGCCCCACGGCCACGGCGGCCAGTGCATTGAGGACACTATGCTGGCCTGGAACACAAAGACTAACGGTTCCCAAGAGACCCTTTGCCGACCGGATTTCGAAGGTCGAGCCGAACCCCTCGAACCACACCCGGGAAGCCACCAGGTCGGCCTGGGTGCTGGTGCCGTATGTGATCATGCGGCGCTCGACACGCGGGATAATCGCCTGGATGTTGGCGTCGTCAAGACAGAGGATAGCCGCGCCGTAGAACGGAACCTTGTTGATGAAGGCGACGAAGGCATCCTGAATCGCCGCAAGGTCCCCGTAGTGGTCGAGGTGCTCGCGGTCGATGCTCGTCACTACCGCCAGGGTCGGGCTCAGCTTGAGGAACGAGCCATCGCTTTCATCCGCTTCGGCGACGATAAACTCGCCTGCGCCCAGCTTGGCGTTGCTGCCGAGGGCGTTGAGCCTTCCCCCGATGATCGCCGTCGGGTCGTAGCCCGCATGGACCAGTACGGTCGCCACCATCGAAGTGGTGCTCGTCTTGCCGTGGGCGCCCGCGATCGCGATGCTGTACTTGAGCCTCATAAGCTCGGCCAGCATCTCTCCCCTTGGAATCACCGGAATCTGGCGTCGCCTGGCTTCCACCAATTCCACGTTGTCCGCACGCACCGCAGACGACACGACGACTACATTGGCATCAAGGACGTTTTCCGCCGAGTGACCGATGTAGATACGTCCGCCCAGTGTGGATAGCCGATCCGTCAGCGGGCTTTGCCTGATGTCCGAACCTGAGACGCCAAAGCCGAGGTTCAGCAGGAGCTCGGCGATACCGCTCATACCGATTCCGCCGATCCCCACGAAATGTATCTTGCGTACCTTTCCGAACATGTCAGTGTCTAGAACTTGGCCAAGGCGATGATTCCCTGTAAGTCCATGTCTTCGCGAAAACGCGGAAGATTCAGAATCCAGAATCGTCTCTTCGGGGCCTTGGAAATGCCGCAGAAAAGAATCTCAGTGCTGCTGTGCAATGACCTGTCGGCCCGATTGCCGGCGTGCAGCCAGTGATTCAATGAGATCTGCAATCTTCGAGGCCGCATCCGGTCTACCCAATCTCCTGGAAGCGTCCTCCATCTGTGCGAGTTCCTCCGGACGGTACATGTATCGGCGTATCTCCTCTACCAGGCGGCTCGGTTGCAGGTCCCGCTCGGGAATCATGCGTGCGGCGCCTTCACTCTCCAACGCCCGGGCGTTTCTTGTTTGATGGTCGTCCGCTGCTCCCGGGAAAGGGACGAGGATCGCCCCGCGTCCAGCGGCTGTGATCTCCGCCACTGTTCCCGCGCCCGCGCGTGCCACAATCAGATCCGCCTGAGCAAATTGCTCATATATCCTTTCAAAAAAAGGTTGGACGCAGCCTTCGACTCCGGCCTGTGCGTATGCCGCGCGCACACATTCGAGCCCCTGCTTTCCCGTCTGGTGAATGATGCGCAGCCTGGGACCCAGATCCTTTAGAAGCGGGAGGGCGGAGCAGACGATCGTGTTCAATGCGCGGCTGCCCCGGCTTCCCCCGTAGACGAGCACCGTGAAAACCGGCGCGCGGGGATCGCGGGACGGCATGTCTCCGAATTCGGCGCGGACCGGGATGCCGGTGACCACGCTCTTGGCGCCGAAATAGCCGGAGGCTTCAGGCATCGCGAGTGCCGCCCGGTCGACAAAACGCGCCAGGATGCGGTTCGTGAATCCCGGCACCGCATTCGGTTCGACGATCAAGGTAGGGATGCGGTGCCACCGGCCCGCCAGGACCACCGGGCCGGAAGAATAGCCGCCGACGCCGACAACGACGTGCGGCTTGAACTCGGATAGCAGGCGCCTCGACTGCAGGATGGCGCGCGGCACCCGAAGCAGGTTGCGCAAGAAGCTGACCGGGCCGACTCTCTTCAGGCCGCCGGCGTCGATGTACTCCACCTTGAATCCTTCCCTTGGCACGATCTGCGATTCCATGCCGCGTGCCGTTCCGATGAACAGGAACTCGTGTTCCGGATCGCGGCGGAGCAGCTCGCGAGCCAACGCGATACCCAGAAAGACATGGCCGCCAGTACCTCCGCCTGCGAAAACAACCTTCAAAACGAACCCCATCGGGAATTGACGATTGACGATTGGGCGGCTGACTGGTTTCGCTCGAAGTGATTCGTCATTCATCACTTATCAATCACCAGGCTCTTCCTCCACAGCCGCCAGTCCAGCCCTTGCATTGACGATGGACATTTGCGTGGCTGACCGGTCCCGCCCGCCGCCATTCGTCAATCGTCATGCGCCAGGGTTTTTTCCCCATACTGCGAAATATTCAGCAATATCCCGGTCGCCACCAGGTTCAGGAGCAGAGAACTTCCTCCCTGGCTGATGAACGGGAGGGCGATGCCTTTGGTGGGGAGCAGCGCCAGGACCATCGAGATGTTGACCAGCGCCTGCAGAACCACCAGCATCGTAATGCCCAGCCCAAGGTAGAAGCCAAACCTGTCTGGTGCCCGGGAAGCGATCTTGAGTCCACGATGGAAGAAGATCGCGAAGAGCAACAGCACGGCGGCTGCTCCGACAAGTCCGAGTTCCTCCGATATCACCGCATAGATCGAGTCGCTGTGCGCCGTGGGCAGAAAGAAGAGCTTCTGCCTGCTTGCTCCCAGGCCCAGTCCCAGGATCCCTCCGCTGCCCACCGCAGTGAGCGATTGCGACACTTGCCATCCGGCTCCGAGCGGATCGTGAAAGGGCCTGAGGAAGACGAGGATCCGTTCCCAGCGCCACGGTACGCACACCACGAAGAAGTAGAAAGCGGCGGCCCCCAGCGCGACCGTTCCCGCCACGTACAACCAGCTGAGCCCGGCGATGAAGAGCATCAGCGCGGTGATCGCGATCACGCAGGCTGCCTGGCCGAGATCCTCTTCACGTGCAATGAGCGCCGCGTAGATCCCCACAAGACACATGCAGGGAAGGAGTCGCATGCGGAGCATGTTGATTTCTGAATCATGCCGATTCAAGTACGTTGCCAGGAACATCAGCAGCGCCAGCTTGGCGAACTCCGAGGGCTGGAACGACAGGGGACCGTAGCGGATCCAGCGGTGCGAACCGTTGATGGGGGGCTGCAAGAAGACCAAGACGAGCATGATGGCGCATACGACGAGGATCCACTTGAGGGGCCTCTTCCTCTGCCAGGTGTGATAGTCGACGTTCATCAGCGTGATCATGAGCGTGAATCCCAGCGCGGCGAATGCGAGCTGGCGGAGGAGGTAGTACGAGGACATCCCATACCTGAACGAGGCGACCATGGACGAGGCGCTATGGACCATGACGAGTCCGAAGATCGTCAGAAGAGCTGTGACGATGAAGAGAATCTTGTCGCTGGTCGGCTTGTAGGCCATGCTTTCCCTCCCTCAGATGCCGGCGGCGAGTGTCCTGACCATCTCCTTGAAAACCCTTCCCCGATGCTCATAGTTCTCGAACATGTCAAAACTCGCGCAGGCGGGAGCCAAAAGGACGACCTCGCCGGCCGTTGCGCTTTTCCTGCAGATATCGACGGCCTCGGCAAGGCCGGATGCCTGGATAGTGGGTACCGTTCCGGCGAGGGCCTCCCGTATCTTGGGCGCTGCCTCGCCTATGAGCACAATCTGCCGGGTTCTTTCCCGAACCGGATCCCTGAGCGCAGTGAAGTCGGCGCCCTTGTCGCGGCCGCCTGCGATCAGGTGGACACCACCGGAGAAAGCCCGCAGGGACCTCACCGTTGCGTCCACGTTCGTCGCCTTGGAGTCGTTGTAGTACTGGACCCCATCGATCTCTGCCACCCATTCGAGACGATGCTCGACGCCCTTGAAACGCCGCACCGCCTCGCGAAGCTTCTCGCGCGCGGCGCCGGCAAGCATTGCGATCGTCGATGCTGCGAGCACGTTCTCGAGGTTGTGTTCCCCCTTGAGCTGGATATCCTCGACAGGGAAGAGCTCCCTTTCCCTGGTTCCGTCGCGGTATATGACTCGCCCGCATCTGACGAAGGCTCCCAGGTCAGGGCTGGCGGCCCGGCTGAAATAGAACGCCGTCGATTTCACCCGCGAGGCCGCGGCCCTGGTTGAAGGATCATCGGCGTTCAGCACGGCAAATTCTGCGGGGCCCTGGTTCACAAAGATCCTGCACTTGGCTTCGACATAGGCATCAAACCCGGGATAGCGATCCATGTGATCCGGGGTCAGGTTCAGCAGCGCCGCTATTCCCGGTCTGAAGCGGTCGATCCCCTCCAGCTGAAAACTCGAAAGCTCGACCGAATAGAAGGATTCCTCCGTCGATGAGGTCGCGAAGCTGATCAGCGGCGTTCCGACATTTCCTGCCGCATGGCATTCGAGGCCGGTGTTTCGCAGCATTTCGTCGACAAGTACGGTTGTCGTCGTTTTCCCGTTGGACCCCGTGATCCCGATGATCCGCCCTCGGATGTGCCTGAACGCGAGTTCCACCTCCGTCATGACCGGGATTCCCGAGCGCCGGCTGATCTCGAGGAAATGGAGAGACCAGGGCACGCCGGGACTCACCACGACAAGGTCGCAATCGGCGAAGCTCTCCGCCCGATGTCCGCCCAGCTCGAGCACCAGCCTCCCTTCGGGCGCCGTGCCGCCCAGGGAGGTCACAGCTGCCGGGAGCTCTTCGATCGATTTCAGGTCCGTGAGAATCACGGACGCACCTCTGGAGAGGAGGAACTCGGCGGCGGCGATGCCGCTGCGGGCCGCCCCGACCACCAGTGCTCTTTTTCCCGAATAATCGCGTTCGATCATCTCTGTCAACGCAGTTTCAAAGTCGAGAGGCTGGAGAGCGCGAAAAAGACTGCAATGAGCCAGAACCGGATCACGACCTGACTCTCAGTCCAGCCGGCCAGTTCAAAGTGGTGATGCAACGGCGCCATGCGGAAAATGCGCCTGCCGGTAAGCCTGAACGAGGCGACCTGGAGAATGACCGAAAGCGCCTCAAGCACGAACACTCCCCCGATCATCGGGAGGAGGAACTCCTGCTTGACCAGCAC
>JACADW010000047.1 GCA_013388445.1 Acidobacteriota bacterium
ACAGCAACATCGTCAAACGGGAGCTCTGCGGCGTGCCGGCCGCCCTCCTGGACAGCCACGGTGCGGTGAGCGCGGAAGTCGCAGAGGCGCTGGCCGGCGGCGTCCGCCGGGGATGCAAATCCTCGCTGGGCCTCTCGATCCCAGGGGTTGCGGGACCGGGGGGTGGGACCGTTGAAAAGCCCGTTGGACTGGTCTATATCGGCCTGGCAGATGAGCGCATGTCCTGGAGCGAAAGGCGCGTCATTCCGGGCGACCGCGAGTCGGTCCGCGAGAGGGCGGCGACATACGCGCTGGCCCATCTGCGCCGTTATCTGCTGGATGAGTCCCGCGGCGCACCCGGCACCCGGGCGGAAGACTGCAGGGCGACGTTGCCTGAAACGCCCCAGTGACGGCGGGGCGGCCCGCGGCGGTATGGGTGTAAAGAAAATGAGGACCTTCATAGCAATACCATTGACTGCGGAATGCAGGAGGGTGCTGTCGGAAATGCAGGCAGCCCTGCGAGAATCAGTATCGGACGTGCGATGGACGGCGATCTCTTCCATTCACATTACCTTGAAGTTCCTTGGGGAGATCAACCCGGCGCTTCTCCCCGATCTGAGCCAGGCGCTACGGTCTTCGGCAGTCGCGGAGAGGTTCACGCTGAGTCTGGATGGCCTCGGTGTGTTCCCGGATCTGAGGAGACCGCGGGTGATCTGGTGCGGTCTGGGAGGTAATCTGACGGCGCTCTCGGCGCTCCAGGCGGAGGTTGAGCGCGCCTGCGTCAGGACGGGTTTGGCGCCGGAGGACCGGCCCTTCAAGCCGCATCTGACGCTGGGGCGCGTTCAGGGAAGAAGGAATTTGCCGCCGGCGATCGACTATATTAGAATCGCAGCCACCTGCGGTTGCGAGTTCGAAGTCGCGCGTTATTGCATTTATAGGAGCACACTGACTCCCAGGGGAGCAGTCTACGACGTCATGGATGCTGTCGAGCTCGGCGCTCATTCTTGACCTGCGCCGCCAGCCGGGGACGCTCACAGGGAGACCGGGCGGTTGAGCCGGTATGAAATCCGGTATCCTGATTTTTCTGATCGCATATCTGCTGGGGTCGATCCCCTTCGGATATCTCCTCGTCCGTGTGACACAGGGAACCGACATCCGGAAGCAGGGGAGCGGCAACATCGGTGCAACCAACGTCTTCAGAAAGAGCCGCTGGGCGGGTATCCTGACCTTGCTGCTGGACGGCGGCAAGGGCTACTTGGCGGTTTCCATCGCGGGCTGGATGGGTGCCGACCCCGCCTGGAAGGCCATCGCCGCTTTGGGGGCCATACTGGGGCACGTTTTCACCGTGTGGCTTCAGTTCAAGGGAGGCAAGGGAGTGGCGACCGGAGCAGGTTCCTACCTCGCCGTCTGCCCCGCGGCAGTGGTCACCACGCTCGCGCTTTTCTCTGCGGTCGTGCTCATCACCAGATACATATCCCTGGCCTCGGTCCTGGCTACAGCCGCCTTCCCGCTGTGGGCTCTGCTGTACGGCGAACCGATCGCAGTGGTGCTCTGGGGAGTGGCCGGATGCATCGTAATCATCGTCAAGCACCACGAGAACATCCGGAGGCTCCTGAGGGGTACCGAGAACAGGTTCGCTCTCGGAAACCGCCAGAAACAGGCAGCCCGCGGAGGTATTGATGCCAATCAGCAAGGAACTGCTTGAGATCCTCGCCTGTCCGCTCTGCAAGGAGGAGGTCAGGCTCACCTCGGACGGCAATGGCCTGAAGTGCGTCAAGTGTCATCGGGTTTACCCGATCCGCGACGACATCCCGATCATGCTCATCGACGAAGCGAAGATCGAAGAGGAATGACCGGGCCGGCTTCCGAACAGCACGACTCGAGTGCCCCCGAATCGCTGCGGCGGAGGCTGGAGAAGGTCGATCGCCTTCTCCTGATCCGTCTGCGGTCGCTGGGCGATTCGATCCTTACACTCCCACTCCTCGAAGCCCTGCACGACTGGCGTCCGGGCCTCAAACTGGATATGCTGATCGAGTCGACGTTCGCGCCGGTCTTTACCAGGCATCCTGCAGTTCATGAGGTGTGGGCTCTTGAGGAAGGAAGGGGCAAAGTCGCCGCGGAACTGTCGAGGGCTGCGACGCTCCTGCGGATCTTCCGGCGCCGCTATCCGGCCGTCTTGAATCTGCACGGCGGTCCGACATCGGCCCTGTTTACCGCCGCGAGCGGCGCCCGTCTCCGCATCGGCCAGGGGACCTTCCGGCAGGCCCGCCTCTACAATGTTCATTTGCCGCCTTCGAGCGAGATATGGGGAAGATCCGATCTTCACACCGTGGAGCATCAGCTCTCGCTCATCCGCTGGCTTGGACTGCCGGTTCCGACCGCGTTCCGGCACGGCCTCCGGGTCGGCGCCGAGGCACGAAGCCGGATCCACGCCAGGTTCCAGCAGGCCGGGATCATGCCGGGGTCCTATTTCCATCTTCAGCCGACCGCCACGCTCAATACCAAGCAGTGGCCCGAAGGGAGATTCGCCCGCCTGGGCGATATGCTCACCGAAGAGACGGGCCTGCCGGTAGTCTTCACGGCAGGTTCGAACGAAACGCAAACCCTGGTGAATGTGGGGCAGAGTGCCAGGCGAAAGCATTACTACTGGGCTGACCTGTCCCTGGATGAATTGTTCGCGCTGATCGAAGCATGCCGCGTCTTTGTCGCCAACGACAGCGGCCCGACACACTCGGCGGCCGCCCTGAGAAAGCCGGTGGTGGCAATCTGGGGTTCGTCGAACCCCGCAGCCTGGCGACCCTGGGGGACGGAGGACTATGAATTGGTGCGATCCGACCTTCCCTGTATTCCCTGCCCCGGCTATCGCTGCGCCGTCTACGGCGAGCCACGCTGTGTCCTGGACATCACGGTTGAGCAGGTGATGGATGCCTGCCGACGGCTCCTCGGCCGGCGTCGACAGGATTGAAGCCGCGTTCTTGCGGCGGGCCGGGGTGGGTCGCGGCGTAAATCGCGGCTGCCGGACGCGACCAAGAATAGTCAGGGCTGAGGATCTGTACCTTGTGGCGGCGTTCGGCGCCTGTTCTGAAACGGCAAAACGCTGATAAGATGGCTCGCATCAGGCTAAGGCGGGGCGCTTGCCCCCGCGGGACAAGAGACATAGGAGGAAGAATCGTCATGGAACACGACAGCGGATTCGGCAACACAATCGGACGCCGGGAATTCGGCGTGCGTGCCCTGACGGGAGCCGCGGCGATGCTCGCTCCGGCGTCATTCGGCGGGACGCCACAGACGGAGCGGAACGATGCAGGCATCAAGCTCTCGGTCCAGCTACCGACGGATCCCAGCGGCGAAGACCTTCAATTCGTGAAGCAACTGGGTGTGGGATACGTGAATATCCCTACGGGCGGCGACATGGCTACCTACGAGAACTTCCTGCGCCTCCGGCAGAAGGTCGAGGCGGCCGGCCTGAAGGTCTGGAACATCGGCAACAGCAACGTTCACAACATGGAAGAAGTCACACTGAACCTTCCGGGGCGCGACCGGAAAATAGAGGAGTACAAGTCCTATTTGCGGAACCTGGCAAAGGCCGGCATCCACTACACCACCTACGCCCATATGGGCAATGGCATCTGGAGTACGGACCGCGAGCTCACGCGGGGAGGCGCCTCTGCCCGAGCGTTCGATCTGTCGAAGGCAGACAGGGGCGTCTGGGCCGGAAAGGTTTTCAGAGGCACACTCACCCACGGCCGCGTCTATTCAAAGCAGGAGATCTGGGACAACTACACGCACTTCATCAAAGCCGTGACCCCCGTGGCGGAGGAACTCGGAATTCGCATCGGCATTCATCCGGATGATCCGCCGGTACCCGAGCTGGGAGGGGTTCCGAGGTGCATATTCAGCAGTTTCGATGGCTACAGGAAAGCGTTTGAAATCGCCGACAGTCCCAACGTGGGCATGTGTCTCTGCGTCGGTTGCTGGCTCGAAGGCGGAAAACTCATGGGGAAGGACGTGGTGGAAACGATCCGGTATTTCGGCAGACAGGGAAAACTCTTCAAGATCCACTTCCGTAACGTGAATGCTCCGCTGCCGCACTTTGTCGAGACATTCGTAGACGACGGTTACATGGACATGTACAAGGTAATGAAGGCGCTGCGCGAAGTGAATTTCGACGGGGCCGTTATCGCCGATCACGTTCCGGCGATGGTGGGAGGGAGAACCGGAACGGCCTTCACCGTCGGCTACATGAAGGCGCTCCTCGAGCGTGTGAACGCCGAAGCGCGCGGTGCGCAACCGAGGGTATGAGGACAGGCCCGGCCGATGTCTGCACCGCCGGCGCATTCGAGCCACCCGGCGCGGTGGCCGCTCAACGTAGGTCTGGCCACGGGTGTCACCAATGGCGCGCCAAGCTGGCCGAACCGGATCGGCGACGGCCGGCTGGACAATCCCACGCCTGACCGCTGGTTTGACCCCGCGACCTTCGCGGCACCTCCCGCAAACACTTACGGAAATGTTGCGCGCGGGGTGCTCTATGGTCCCGGCCAAGTCGGATCCGATCTCTCATTTGTAAAGTACTTCAGGATCACGGAGCAGGCGAGAGTTCATTTCCGCCTGGATACTTTCAACCTGTTCAACACGCCGGTCTTTTGTTTCCCTAACGCGAGCATAGGGTCGCCCACGGTCGGGAAGATCACAAGCACGCTTGCGGACAACCGGGATCTCCAGTTCGGGCTGAAAATAGAATCCTAACTCCGGCTATCGTTTGCGCGCGCCGGGCGGCGCAGATACTCCTGCGCCTCCCGGCACCTCGACAACCGGCACCGGTGCCTCGGGGCTGATCCGGTTCACGGTTCCCCATACGTAACGATCGAGCATGAGATCGCCGATAACCGGGATTTGTTTGTCGGAAAACTCACGCACTGCGGCAGCCAGGAGGCGGGAGTCGCAGTTGAATCGTGAAAGGACCATACGCTGATTCATCCCTCGTTCAGCCCTGAGAAAAACGGGCCCCGTAGCGCATAATGTCCATGCGTTCGGAGCAACCTAGTGTTCCCTTGTCTCCGTGCAGTACCTGTGACACCCGGTGCGTCTGGGGGTGAAGCGCCTTCGACTGCGGGAGAGGGCCGTCGAAGCGTCCGCAACCTATCCCGGTCCTGTCCGCACCCACCCGGGAGTCTGACAAATTACCGGCCTGGGATGATGAGTGAAGAACCACCGTGCGCGACCCGGCCCCGGGCCGGCAGCATGCGCCTCAGAAGATCGACATAGGCCGTCGCGGACGATGCAGCTTTTGCATGACTTTCAATCAAGTCGCGGATCAGTTCCAGGCAGTCAATGGCATCGGCCAGCCTGATTCGCTGGATGTCCTCGCGCCTGGGATGGCGGTGGCTCTGGATGACCTCCCTTAGCCGGCGCCGGAGCGGTTCGGTCCGCAGGTTATTCGACGTGTGTTCGTAGATAATTCCCTTCTCCTCGGTTCGAAGAGTCTCGAGGAGAAGGTCCACCACCTCCCCGACATCCCGGTCCGTGAGGTGCCGCGAGTCGCGCCTCTCCTCCGCGATCACGTATTCGATGTGCGAGATCAATTCCTCCAGATTCTCGAAGACGTGCTGATAGCGCAGCGCCTTCGCAGGGTCCTGGGGGCGCAGACGCCGCATGTAGTTCTGCGAAACCTCGCGCGCCCGTCCCTCTTTCAGATACTCGCAGGTCTCGGAGCAGTCGATTTCGAGAATCCTCTTTTCCCCGCAGCACCTGGCGCAGATGAGGGCGCCCTTGGCCGGGCAGTCCCTCTTACCTTTCCGCTCGTTGCACACGACGCACTTCATGGGGACCTACCGTCGCAAAAGACCGGTCTTTATACCGTTCGTGTGGCGGGAACGCAAAGCCCGCCGGGCTTGCCGGAAGATCATGAACAGCCGGCACCACACCTCCGATCCGGCATCCCGCTTTCCTGGACCGTCGGTACGCCTGCCGAAGGAATCGCCTGGCCTATCTCATGCCGCTCGAGCGACAGAACTCATCCAGCAGCCTCTTGGCCTCGGCATAGTCAGGGTAGGCGTGCTCAGCGTTCCGAAAAGCCCGCGTGTGACAGTTCACGCGCGTTCCGCCCCGCTCGTCGTCCAAAACGGCGTGCAGCAGCTCGTGATACACCAAATATTTCAGTACCATAGCGGCCAGCGCGGGCGAGTCCAGAACAGGGCTGATCGTGACCGTGCGGTGCACCGGGTCGAAATGCCCAAGCCTCGACCAGCTGCTCCGTGCGCTCCACCCGATCGCGCGCAGTTCTACCTGCGAGTTGAAAAACTGACGGTTGACTTCCTCATAGTAAAGGCGCAGGTCATGGTATCTGCCGGCCGGGCGTATCACCTTCCTGCCCCGGCGCCGGCGCCTTTCTCGGACCATGGCCTCCACGGCAGGATCGTGCCGGAAGTGTTCATAGATCCGCATGTGCTCCGCGGGCGGTCGTTTCCGGAGCACCTTACAGCCAAGGATGATCGCGATCGACTCCAAAACGCAGTGTGGAGCGCTCCGGCAGTGATCGCTGATGCGCAGAATCCATGCCTCACGGCGGCGGCGGATCGTATGCGTCAACCCGATATAGGGGTAGAAGGAAGCCTTGATCCCGCCCTCCCGCAACTCGGGGAACCTCGAACGCAGGGCCAATCGGCATATCCGTTCCAGCTCGGTGTTGGAGGTGGCGCTCGAGGCGTCTGTGGCCGCCGCGAGCGGATCGAACCTGGAAGTCGATTGCATTCCGGCTGCTCGTGACACGGTATCTCTCTGAGGACTGTGGTTTCCGGTCTTCACGGGAGTTTCCCGGCTCGGATTTCTTCAACGGCCTTCTTGAGCGAGTCGATGTCCGATTTCATTTCAGGAAGGCGCCCGAACAGGGCATTCAAGCGCTTGTATTCGCTGAGCGGACGCACCGGGACGCCCCAATAGGTCTCGCCGCCCCGGACAATCTTGCCGGGGAGGACGCCCGCTTTGGAGCCTATGACGGCACCCCGCTCCACGCGGGCGTGGTCGCCGAAACCGACCTGTCCGCCGATCACGGCGTAGTCCTCGATCACCGTGCTCCCGGATATGCCCGTCTGTGCGGCGATCACGACGCTGCGACCCACCTGGACGTTGTGGGCAATTTGGACCAGGTTGTCGATCTTGGCTCCCGCGCATATTCGCGTGACGCCGAGGGAGCCTCTGTCGACTGTGGTGTTGCATCCGATTTCGACGTCGTCTTCGATGACAACCGAGCCCGCCTGCGGGAACTTGACCTGGGCCTGTCCGTCAAAGACGTAACCAAAGCCGTCGCCGCCGATCACGGCCCCGGCATGCAGGACGACCCGGTCACCGAGAGTCGTCCCCGGATAGAGGATCACTCGCGGATGCAGAATACAATCCGCACCGATGCTGCACCCCTCGCCGACCACAACGCCGGCATGCAGGATCGAACCACGCCCGATGACCGCGCCGGCACCCACGACGCAACAGGGTCCGAGATCGACATCTGCATCTATCTCGGCAGCGGACGAAACCACGGCGCTGGTGTGCCGCCATCCTGTGCCCCGCGGCGCCGGCGCCAGAAATGCGGCGGCGCGGGCGAAATCGAGCTTCGGCGCGTGTGAATGGATGGCCGTGGCCCCTGGCGGCACCAAGTCGCGCGGTGCGATCACACACCCGGCCCGGAGCTGGTCGTCTCGGATCGGCCCCTTTCCGACACGATCGTAAAAGACCAGGCTATGGTCGTCGGCGGCTTCCCAGCTGGAAATCCGGCGCAGCTCGCGCGAGCCGGTCCCCTGGAAACAGAGGCCGAGCAGGCCTGCAAGTTCAGAAACCGTGATGGGCATTCATCACCTCCGTGTTCGCTTTGACCGCCGAGTCTGGATGACGGGATAGGTTCTCGTCAGAAGAGACCGGAAGACACGAGATTGTAGTTTGCAGATTGTAGATTGCAGATGGATCACCCGTCCGGATCGTTCTTGAATCTGCAACAGCATGGGCGTTCAGAGCGCAGTTCACAGCGTGACCGTGCAGAATGCCCCAGTCCTGGGCACACTTGCGCGCGTTTTCAGCCGAGGCGATCGACTGTTCCAGAGGCTATTCACGTGGCGGGACCGCCTGCAATGCTTTCTGTTCCTCGTCAGGAGCGCGCGGGGCGGCCTGGTCGCAGCGGGATCCGGGACCGCCACCCAGCACCGGCAGGAGAAGCTCGTGGTCAGTAGAGCTCATCGGGACGGTTTTCCCTCTGGCGAAGATCTCGTGCCTGCCCCTGGTCCTGTGCCACTCGGCAAGCGTTGCGGTCCGGTGCATGTTCTCGATGATCTGCCGCCAGCCGATTCCGGTGTTGTAGGCGCAGAATGAGACTTCCCCTTCCTCCGTCCCATAAGGGATAACGCACATTTCCGTACGGCGGAAATCGTAAGTCCACAGATCCTGGAACCACATGCCCTCGACCGCGAGGACGCGCCAGTCATCCTTGTCGGATAGCGCCTTCATACGGTCGTTGCGGTCGCTGTCCGAGCGCTCCGAACTGGGCTTGAAAAGGCTGACGATCTGCGAAACCGGGAATCCCTTTGGGGCGAGGTCGGGCCTGAAGTTGCGGATGATGGAAAGCGCCAGCTGCGCCGTGGTAAGGGTGCGCCCGCGCGCGGTGTCCGTGATGAGCGCGACATCCCGGATGAACCGTTCGTAATTGAAGAACCTAAAGAGCGGGGCCCAATCGTTGGTCCGGCGGTTGACAACCAGCAGGGTGAAAACCCCGCAGTCCGGATGGCAGTTGCACGCGCTCCATCCCCACGGGGCGTCGGGCCCCTGGATAATATCCATGAGGCTCGTGAATGCGGAATAGGTGGAGAGGGGAAACCAGTCGCGCATGGGGTCCCAGTCTGCGCCTGTCTGGATCCGCAGGTCTTCGACCATCTGGGACAGCGTGTAGCGCTGCGCATAGCGGGTTTCGTCATCGATTTCCTCGTCGCGCCCCGAGAAGGATACGGGCTGAAACGCGACCGTCTGCACCTTGTCCACGTTCCGGACGGCGAAGTCCACGATCGCCCCGACGGCATCGTTGTTGATGCCGTTGACGATCGTGGTCACCAGCGTCGTCTTCATTCCGGCTCTGGCCATGTTCTCGATGGCCCGGAACTTAACCTCCAGCAGATTCGCAACGCCGCGGTGGGCATTCTTTTCGTCCGTCGTGCCATCGAACTGGAGATAGGCGCCGTGCAGCCCCGCATCCCGCGCCTGACGCGTGAACTCCTCGCTCTGAGCGAAGCGTATGCCGTTCGTGGCCGCGATGACGCGATAGAAACCGATCTTCTTGGCGTAGGCGACCGCCTCAAGGAAAAAGGGAGACAGGGTCGGTTCGCCGCCCGACAGGAGAACGATGATCTGTCGGCGCGGCTTAAACGACACGGCACGGTCCAGAATCGCCCTGATTTCGTCGAAGGAAGGCTCATGCACATAGCCTACCTGGTTGGCGTCCATGAAGCACGGGCTGCACATCATGTTGCAGCGGTTGGTCAGGTCGACGGTGAGGACCGCGCCGCGGCCGTATCGGACCGTGGAAGATCCGTGCTTGTGGACGGCCTCGTCCCCGGCAGTCCGGAAATCGCGGCCGAAGAAGAGCCTCTCGATCCGCTTGGTAAACGCAGGATTTGTCGACAGGACATCCTCGAAGGGACCGTGCTTTTCACACACCTTCCGTATCAGGATGCGACCGTTCTCTTCGACCAGTTGTGCCTGGATCTCCGCCGGGTGCCCGGAGGTCAGGGTCGCCAGATCAGCTTCGCCCCGGATGATCGCGTTTCGAAGTTCGGGGACACACCGGGGACAGAGCGACTCGGTTACCCGTGGGAACCCCAGCGGCGGGGCGGACCGCTCGTAGCTCTTCAGTATCTTGCGCGGCGCCCAATTTGGGTGCGGCAGTTCACCCTCGGTAAGCCTGGTGTTCACGGCCTGGAAGGCCCGCCAGGCCAGATCGGAGATCCGCGTGACCAAGGATGAACCGGTCCAGTTGCCGAGCAGACTCCCGCGGCCTTCATTGCGGAGCAAGTGATCCGTGTACATTCAGCTGCATCCCTCCGGTCTCTGGAGCGGTCCTCAGGCTCGCGAGGCTCTGCTCGACCGCCGGACAAGCTTTACCGGGTCTGGCGGCCTGAGCTCTTTCTATGGCCGCGTAAGCACTCGATTTTACAGCTGGAAGGCAGCTCCGTACAGGGGCTCAGCCAACTATTTTGATCACAATCAGGAACATCCCGACCACAATCAATCCGGCAACGGTTCGGTGTTCTCGGTTTCTGATGACACGCGACCAGAGGAAAACCGAAGCATTCTCTGGAGCCGCGCGGAATCGCGGCACGAAGAGTGGTACCCTCTTCGCATAGTCGAGAAACGACTCGCCGTAGCCCTGCAGGAGCTCCTCTTCTTCCGCCTTCATGACGGGATAATAGAAAACCGCGAAGAACAGGCCAAAAGGCATGAGAAGCCAGTAACCCTGGCCGGCCATGAGAATTCCCAGAGCCATGAGGAGGGAACCGAGGTAGAGCGGATTGCGGGTCAGAGCATACGGTCCGCCCTGCGTCAGAACCTTTCCCTTCTCGATGTGTCCCGCCGCCCATACTCTGAACGCCGCACCGGCTGCCGCGACCGAACCGCCGAGCAGCAGCGACCGGTTGGACGGGTGCATCATTAGCAGAAACACGACACCCAGAAGGGTGCCCACCGGAACCCTTAGCTTCTGAGCGAGCTTTCTCCAGGATCGCATCGGCTGAAGTCACTCCACGAGGCACGGCGCAGCCATGGCCAATACAAAAGACCACCCCAGAGACGCGAAATCGGCGGCTTTTCATCAGCACGCTCTGCGGATGGAGCCCGTGCACTGAAGACACTCGGGCACGGACTCGCACAGACCGGCTCGGATCTAGCGCATCCGTCCATCTCCGAAGCTATTGCTGCGGTTTCGTATCCTTTTCCCCATCCATGACCGTGCGCTCGCGCGTGAAGGGGCCCGCCAGCCATTTCTTGGCTTCTTCCTGCGCCCCGAATGTGTCGTCTTTCGTGTTGAGTGCTTTGTTGTACTCCGCCATCGCGCGCTGCCTCTGGCCCAGGATGTCGTAGATCTTGCCCAGGTAGATGTACGACCATACCTCGATCCACTTGGGATCCCTGTCGCCGTTCAACGCGTCGCGAAATGAATTGGCTGCAGACTGAAGATTGAATTGTTCAAAGAAGACCTCGGCCAGGCGGAAATGCACCAGAGATTTCCTGGGATTGATCTTCAGCGCGGCCTCGTAGGCGCGAATCGCTTCCACATATTGCCCTCTGTCCTTCAGGTCTGCGCCGAGGGACAGCTGCACCGCCAGCTGCAGTTCTTTGGAGTCGCGCAGGATCTTGAACTTCGGGTCGATCACCACCTGCCTTGGCGCGCTGAATGTCGCCACGTCGTAGGAGGTCGATTTCCCGCTGAGCTCGATGGTCGTTGTCTCGGGCTTGTCGGTCGTCGTCACTTCGATGTCGAGCGGCATCCTGAACAGATCGCGATCCTGCTTCACGGTGCCCGCCACCCGGAAGCCGGCGGGCGTTTTGTAAATGACGTAGTCGGTCTGGAGATTGGGCACGCCGATGCTGTCCAGCCACTGGCCGAAAAACCAGCTCAGTTCCTTTCCGTAAAGCTCCTCCGCCAGTCGCTGAAAGGCGCGAGTCGTCGCGCCGCCCTGCCCGCGGAAGTCGTCCAGGTATTTCTTCAGTAACCTGGCAAACGGCTGATCGCCCATGACTGAGCGCAGCATGTGCACGATCCATGCGCCCTTTCCGGCAACGATGGACTCGTAGGCTTCCGACCGGTACCCAAGGCCGATCGCACCGCGCACCGCGCTTTTGCTCTCGAATTTCAGCCCGAGCACGGCGAGGTTATCCATCTCCGTCCTGAATCCTTCGGCACCGCCCGATTCTGCGGCATAAAGGGCGGACGAATAGTAGGCCAGGCCGTCCTCCAGCCATAGGTCCTCGGCGCTCGCTACACCGACGGTCTCTCCCCACCATTGGTAAGCGGCGCGGCGGCTGAGCGGCCCGATGGCAGGACGCTCCTGCTCGAGTTCCCTGCTCGTCACAAAGATTGTTTCCAGGAAGCCGCTGTGCCGTCCCAGCCGGTCGTCCACCTCGACCAGGCGCATGTTGTTTCCGGATGCCGGGACCCCGAACGTTTTCTGATAGAAATCGAGGATTTGGCCCAAGGCCTGGGCGCTGCGCTCAATCGAAGCCAGCTTCTTTTCGCTCGCAAAGCAGTCGATCGTGAAGGCACCAGCCTGCACCTTCTTCTCAAAATACTGCCCGGCGACAATCGAATTCGGCAGAATGGGTTGGGAAGCAGTCCAGCTGAACGTTTCCGTTATCCCCCTTGTCACGACCGGAAGCTGGCTTCCCGGGCCGATCACGGTCAGACCCAGGGGCACATTCACCTCTATCCTGGCGGATGCGCGGTCGGAGAGGAATCCGTGCAGCGGGAACCACTTGGAGGAGTAAAGGAGGTAAGTGGTTTCGGGCCCGATGTAGGCACTGGATTCGTCTCGCGTATAGAGCCTGCTGAAGCGGTCGCGGTCGAACCCCCCGGTGCTCTCCACCTTGATCGTCAGGCTCTGGCCCGCCTCGAGCGGCCTTCTGAAGCGGACAGCAAGCAGTCCGGGACCGGCCTCGTCCTGCCCGAATTCCACTTCGATCCCGTTGGGATCCAGGATCTTCTGGACCGAGACGTTCTCGCTCAGCTCGAAGACAACAACTGCGGTCTCCTCGAGCGGCTTGAATCTGACTGTCGTTGTGGCGGACAGCTCATGAGCGTCGGGGTTCAGCGTCACCTGGGTAACATAATCCTCCACATCGATCCTCGGTGCCGCCGACGGCGCACGCCTGGCTTGTGCACAGACTGAACCGCATGCGACGAGCATGACCAGCCCAGTGAGAAACTCACTCCCGCTCAGACTTTTCATCCTGACCTCATGCGTCCAAGTATCCAGCCAGTACATCCGCTACCGCAGCCGACGCCCTCTGCTCGCCGAGCCGTTCCCTGATGTACCTGAGCCGGGACTTCATGCCCTCCAACTTACTCGAGTCGCGCAGATACCCAAGAGCCGCCGCCGACAGCCGGGCGGGCGTGGCCTCATTCTGAAGCAACTCGGGAACGATCCCCTCGTCGGCTATAAGGTTCGCCAATCCCTTGAACCGGCTACGAATCAATATCTTACCTGCGAACCAGCTGATTGGCGAGATCCGATAGGTGACCAGATGCGGTGTGCAGGCCAGCGCGGCTTCCAGCGTGCTGGTCCCGCTCTTGACGAGTGCAAAGTCGGCGCTCGCGAGGACGTCCCGGGAGTCAGCCGTGACAACACGCAGGTCGGGATGCGATTCAGATGGCACCGCGGTGCGGGCGAGAATACCCCGGACCTGCTCGGGCGCAATGGTCGGAGCGACCGAGATCATGCACTGCACACGCATTTCCCTGCCGATCTCGGCCGCGGCGCCGACAAGCAACGGGAGGATGTAATCCACTTCCTTGCGGCGGCTGCCGGGCATCAGCGCGAGCGTCGTCCGCCCGGGATCGAGGCCAAGACTCCTGAGGAACATACTCCGCTCCCGCCTGGGTCCAAAATCCTCAAGCAAAGGATGCCCGACAAATTCGGCGTGGATTCCGTGCCGGCGATAAAACTCGGTTTCGAATGGCAGTATGACCAGCATCCTGTCGACATGGGCGCGGATTGCGCGGACCCGGTAGCGCCGCCAGGCCCAGATTTGGGGGCTGACGTAGTAAATCACCGGGATCCCGGCTCGCTTGAGCCGCGCCGCCAGCCGCAGGTTGAACTCGGGAAAATCGAGAAGCAGAGCCGCGGCAGGCCTTCGCTCCATCACTTCCCGGACCACGTTGCGATATGTCTCGAAGTACTTGAGAAGCTTCGAAACCGCTTCACGCGGTCCGATGCTGGCGAGTTCGCGCACATGGGCTATGAGCTCGACACCGGTTGTCTGCAGATGATCCCCGCCTGTGCCCACGAAGCGCAGCCGGCGTGCCGAAACCCTTTCGCGGAGCCTTTCAACCACTCGCGCAGCATATCGGTCTGCCGACGCTTCGCCCGCCACGATCAGGACGGTTGTGGATTCACCAAGCACTCGCGGCATTGTCACTGATTCCCCCGGCGCCGTAGCTTTCAGGCCGTCCCTTCCCCGAAATCACTTCCATGGCGGGAAGCGCCGCAGCGCATGCCCGTGCCAAGCAGGCTGCAGTTGCCGGTGAAGCGGATGGAGCGCCCCGCGGAACGGCAACGCGGCCAGAGCGAGCATGGCTCGATCCACTCCGTCCAGCCTCGTCGCGCCGCCCCGCCAGGCGGCCGGGCTGAAAAGCGACTCGGCGCCCGTTGCTGCTCAGGGAGCAGGCCTCCCGCCGGCACGTTGGAGTACAAGCGCTAAGCTCGCACTCCCCATTTTGTTCCCTACGGAGGAGCCGTCCGAACACAATCCTCTCGCCCTGATCCCCTTGAGCCTGATCGCCGATCCGGCCAACCGCTGCGTGCGAGCGTCCCGGCTGGACCGATCGTCATCGCACCTCTCGGGACTCCGCTTGCGCGGAATGACTAGGAAGCGCAGGCGGCACCTGCGTGAGATCCTGTTTTCACATCACGTCAGTTCCGGGAGATCCACCCGCCCCCGACGACTGCATCACCTTGGTAGAATACACAGGCTTGGCCGGGAGTGACGGCCTGCTGGGGCTCGTCAAATATGACCCGGACAGAGCCGTCGGGGAGTGGTTCGATGAATCCAGGAGCTTCCGCATGCCTGGACCGGATCTTCGCGCTGATCCGGAGAGGCCGGGAGAGCGTGTCAAACGAGATCCAGTTGGGCCGAACTACCCGGCACTCTTTTCGAGCGAGCTCCCTTCGCTCGCCAACCACAACCCTCTGCTGGTCGGGGTCCAAGGCAACTACATACAGCGGCTTCGGATTTGCGATTCCGAGACCTCGCCTCTGGCCGATGGTGTAGCGGTAAATTCCGCCGTGGGTTCCCCGTACACGGCCTGACACATCGACAATCTGGCCCGGAGTGCAGGGTTTCGCCCCGTTTCCATCGGCGCCGAGGTCTGCGTGATACCTCTCGACAAACGCCGCGTAGTTCCCGTCCGGGACAAAGCAGATCTCCTGGCTCTCCTGCTTGTCGGCGACACCGAGGCCGTGGCGGCGCGCTATGGCGCGGACCTCCTGCTTCCTGAGCTCCCCGAGAGGAAACATGGCCCGCGCCAGCTGTTCCTGTCCAAGCTCGAAGAGAAAGTAGGACTGGTCCTTCTCGAGGCACCGCGCCCGCAGTAGTTGATAACGCCCGCTTGCCTCGTCGTGGACCACACGCGCATAGTGCCCGGTGGCAACGGCGGAGGCATGCACATCGGCCGCCAGCCTCAGGAGATGGTCGAACTTCAGACGGGAGTTGCACAAGACGCAGGGGGAAGGAGTCAATCCCGATAGATAGCTCTGAACGAAGGGCCTGACGACGGCGCGCTCGAACTCTCTCTGGAAGTTGACGACGTAAAATGGAATGCCCAGGCGCGCCGCGACGGCACGGGCGTCATGGAAATCCTCAAGGGAACAGCACCGTCCGCCCGCGGCTCCGCCTTCTCCACGGCCTCGCCGCTGGTCCCAGAGCTGCATCGAAAAACCGACCAGGTCGAACCCGCGTTCACTCAGGATGGCCGCCGCGGTCGAGCTGTCCACCCCTCCGCTCATCGCCACTGCCACCCGCAGCGCCGAAGTCATCGGCATGCCTCCACGGGCACCCAGAGGATCGTCACGGCCCCTACGTGAACGTCCTTCAGGCTCGGACGCACCACGTATTCGTCCAGATCGCCGGCCCTGCCGAGATATTCCTCCATCAGCCGGCGCACGGCCTCTGACGCCTCCAGCTCTATCCACGCAAGACGGTCGTCCAGATCATCTCCAAGATTTCCGGGGCGGGCATGGGCCGGCGGGTTCTGTCTGAGCTCCGCGCGCAGGAACAGATCCACAATTCGCTCCGAGGCCTGGTGGATCCGGTTGCGCACCTGGGTCGTGAGCTTATCCGGCTCGGGATCGGTCCACCGTTCGGCGCGCAGACTGCCTTCCTTTATCTTCTCGACCCGGCGCTCGAAGACCTCGCGCAGACCATCCAGATCCTGCCGGAAGCTCCCCTCGAGCGATTCCAGACACCTGGCCTCGAAATCCCCCCGGGACTCGCCGGCGGCCGAGTACAGGTTCAGGGCAGGGTTGCGATAGATACGGATTTCGAAATGCCGGAGGAGATAGGATAGAAACTGGCGCTCGACCCGCCGGATGTGCTCACGGTTCACGAAGGCCGGGAGCGGAAGAACCTTCGCGCCCGGCGGCGGCATGTCCGCCATCATCTCCGGGCTGACATCATGGACCATGTCCTCGGTCCAGAGAGCATCTTCCTCGAGAGGGACGATATCCAGCGCCCTGTTGACACTGAGGCTCTCCCGGAAACCCGAGCGGACATCCGCGATGTCTATCTTGGCCTCGAGATAGAACCGCGGAGCATACTCTGCCGTCGGGCCCGAGCAGGCCTGAAGAAACCTTTGAGGAATCGAGACGGCGACAACGCCCGCTCGCCGATCAGAACCTACTTTGTCTTGAGACATAAACCGGAGAAGCATTCTAACACGACCTGGCTACGACCGCTGGATCCCGGCCGGCAGGGTCCGGAGTGAAGCGGGGATGGCACGGCTTCCACACCAATTCCGTCGGAATGTTAGACGCCAACACAACCGCTCCTGAGCTGTCTCTGATAGACGAGGAAAAGGCTTGGGCGCAGCAGGGTATCTGCGGATCTGATCAGCCAACGGTACTGCAATCCGAGGTGCACAGTCGGGAACGGTATCCGCCAGTCGAGCCTGGAAACCGATGAACGACCTCAATGCACGGTTGCAGGGGCCAGTCCTTTGGAGGCGAGCTGACGAAAGATGGCCTTGAATTCCTGCCGGCCGTAAAACAGTCTGGACTTCACGGTGCCGGCCGGGCAACGGATTATCCTTGCGATTTCCTGAATGGTATGCCCCTCCATGTCATGGAGACGCACGACCTCCCTCTGCTTGTCCGACATGCGATCGAAGGTGGCATGAACCATCTCGCGCAGTTCCTCACCGGCCGCCGCCGGC
>JACADW010000027.1 GCA_013388445.1 Acidobacteriota bacterium
ACGAGGGGGCGCTGCGCAACCGCGACTGGGTAGAAGGAAACCTTCGGAAGGTGGATCAGGCGACAGGCGGCCGGGTCGCCTACGTCTATGTCCCGAACACGACGACGCTGGGGCACGAGTACTTCAAGCGGTATTTCTACCCTCAGGCCTACAAGGATGCGATCATCGTCGACGAACGCTTCAACGGCGGCGGACAGGTGGCCGACTACTACATCGACCACTTGAGGAGACCGTTCATCAGCTACTGGGCCATGCGCTACGGCGTGGACCTCAAGACCCCCGGCGCTTCGATCCAGGGCCCCAAGGTCATGCTGATCGACGAGACGGCAGGCTCAGGCGGCGACCTGCTCCCATGGATGTTCCGGAAGCTGGGTCTCGGCAAGCTGGTGGGCAAGAGGACTTGGGGTGGCCTGGTCGGCACCCTCGGCTTCCCCGTCCTGATGGACGGCGGATTTGTGACGGCACCAAACCTGGCCATCTGGGTCCCCGACGGGGGATGGGTCGTGGAAAACGAGGGCGTGCCCCCCGATATCGAGGTGGAGCAGACCCCCGCCGATGTCATTGCCGGCCGCGACCCGCAGCTGGAAAAGGCGATTGAACTCGTGATGGAGGAGTTGAAGAACAATCCGCCGCCGCAGCATAAGCGACCACCGTATCCGGTGCGCGTGCGCAAGTCGCAGTGATCCCACGGTCGGAGGCGCCGCCGCGAGGTTGCGCGCAGGCGCCGGGAGGCAACCAATGCGACGAAGGGAATTCATACAGTTTGTCACGGCTCTGACTGCCGGTGGGACCGCCCTGGGTACCGCGGCAGCCGCATTAGCCCAGGAGCAGGGGACGCTTTCGCGGGAGACGATCGTTCAGGCCGAGCGAATCGCCGGCCTCTCTTTCACCGAGGCCCAGCGTGAAATGATCCTCCCGGTCCTTCAGAGCTACGTCCAGAACATGCAGGCGGTCCGGGCGATGCCGGTCCCTCCTCTAGTGGCTCCGGCGACGCACTTCATTGCGGATGTGGACGGAGCCTGGACGCCGAGACACCCGAAACACGGGGAGGCGTGACGATGCAGACCCCAAAGCCTTCCAGGCCGTCCGACGACGAGCTCGCGTTTCTGCCGGTCAGTCAGCTATCGGAACTGGTGCGCCTGCGGCGCGTATCGCCCGTCGAGCTGGCCCAGCTCTTCCTGGAAAGGTGCCGGAAGTACGATCCCAAGCTGCGCTGCGTGATCACCTTCACGGAGGAACTGGCGATCAAACAGGCGCGGCAGGCCGAGGCTGAGATCGCGAAGGGCAAGTACCGCGGCCCGCTCCATGGCATTCCATGGGGCGCCAAGGATCTCCTGGCCACCCAGGGGATACCGACGACCTGGGGAGCCAAGCCATACGAGAACCAGGTCTTTGACTACGACGCGACTGTGGTCGAGCGGCTCCACCGCGCCGGAGCCGTCCTCATCGCCAAGCTCTCGATGGGCGAGCTGGCCCAGGGACCCCGCTGGTTCCGCGAAACGACACGGAACCCGTGGGATGCTTCGCGACCATCAAGCGGTTCCTCGGCCGGCTCCGCCTCTGCAACCGCTGCGGGACTGGTCGGGTTTTCGATCGGAACGGAAACGCTGGGATCGATCGTCTCGCCTGCCTCCACTTGCGGCGTGACCGGGCTGCGCCCGACCTTCGGCCGCGTCAGCCGGCACGGGGCCATGGCGCTCTGCTGGAGCATGGACAAGATCGGCCCGATCTGCCGTTCGGTGGAGGATTGCGCAACCGTCCTCGGCGCGATTTGCGGCCCCGACGGCCATGACCCTACAGTGGCCGACGTGCCGTTCCGCTGGAATCCCGCCCGACCGGTGGAGAAGATGCGCCTGGGAGTGGTCCGGGCGGAGTTTGACGCCGTGCAGGACCAGGAGGCCGGAAAGGTCTACGCCGAGGCGTTGGACGTGCTCGAAAGACTGGGCATCCGGCACGAACCCATAGAGCTGCCGGACTACCCCTATCAAGGACTGCGTGCGATCCTGTCGTGCGAGGCGGCGGCGGCATTCGACGAACTCACGCGCAGCGGCAAACTTGAGCAGCTGGTCAACCAGGGGCGCGGCGACTGGCCCAACACGTTCCGCAGTTACGCCCTCGTTCCCGCGGTCGATTACATCAGGGCCCAGCGGGTGCGTTCGATGCTGATGAGCGACGCCGCGAAGCTCATGGCCACGCTCGACGTCTTCGTCGCGCCGGCGGACCCGGGGATCCCTCGCCCGGTAGGAACGCCGCCGCCTGAGACACCCGCTCCGCCAAACCCCGCAGCGTCCCGTTCCCGCACCGGTGCGTACCGGTCCTTGATCATGACCAACCTGACCGGGCATCCGACAGTGGTCGTCCCCTGCGGATTCCGCCAGGGGTTGCCGCTCGGACTCGTTTTCGTGAGCAACCTCTTCGACGAAGGCGCCGCGATGCGCGTCGCTCTCGCATACCAGAACGCCACCGGCTGGCACAAACGCCGACCTCCGATCTGACGGATCTTCCCTCCGCGTTTGAGTGGAAGAAGGGCTGTAATTCCTTTCTTGCTTTGTGGTTATGGAGGGATGATTGACGAACGTATTCTGCCTACTTC
>JACADW010000168.1 GCA_013388445.1 Acidobacteriota bacterium
ACCAGGTCGCGCGATTCGTTCACGAGGACGCGAAGGAACAACTGACCTTCAGGGGTTCCATGGTCCTGATTGCTTCGCCGGGGCAGAGGTTCTGCGTTGTGGCGCTGGTGCAGAACAAGGGTCTCTTCACCGCCATCCCCGTGATTCCCGCCAAGGCTCCGGGCATAAATTGACTGATGCCCGCCGCAACGAGGCTGCGAAACCACAGCACCGGCCCAGGAACAATCGAGTGTGAGGAAGCGGATCGCGCCGGACAGTCCGGGATTGCCGTGCGTGACGAAGCCGCATCTCGGCGGTGCGGGCGAGCAGGTTTCCATCTTCCCGCAGCGACTGCCGCGATATTCGAGTAGTCCCCGAGACGGTGCGGTTTCCACAGCAGCCGGTCAAGAAGCGCGTAAGGGTGCCGACCGGAACTGTCTACTTGTCCCGGATCTGTATGAGCGTCAGCGTGCTGGCGAAGGCCAGGAATCCGATCGCCCCGCGCCAGTAGACCACCGCCTCCTGGCCGAGCCACGCGCCGCCGAACAGGAAGCGTGTCGCCGCGCCGACGACGAACGCGAGGACTGCCAGCCACACGAGGACATTGACGAGTACTTTCATCGCGTCACCTCCCAAAGACCAACGAACAAGCCAAATCCATCCGAGGCCACGCCTCCCTCGAAATCACAACGTGCCCCTTAGCATATTCAGGGGAAGATGATATATCGAGCACGTGGGGACTTGAGAGTTCAATCACAATCGTCGTCCCTCCTGCCGAAGGGCATGTGGCCAGAAGATCTTCCAGGCCGTCTACCAAATAATCCGGGCTCATGCGGCGTTGCCCGCGGGCACCCTTCCTCCTCCTCCCCGCATGAGTCGCTGACTCGACAGCCTACTGCCGAGCTCGCCAGCCCGATACTTCCCGGCTGCGCGAAACAAATCCGCCCTTTCTTGCCGGAGCGGCGGGCCAATAGGGGCACCCCGGTTCAAACCGCCGGCAACGTGTAAGGGGCGCGATACTCCTTGGTCAGGTAGCTGTTGGCAGCCTTGTCATCGCCAAAGGTTTCGGTCCGAGGGTCGAAAATGACGTCCCGCCCCAGCCGGTGCGAGATGTTGCCGAGGTGGCAGAGCGTGGTGCTGAGCCGGCCGATCTCCACGTCTGCATTGGGCTGCCGGCGGCTCTTGATGCATGCCAGAAAATCAGCGGCATGCGATCCCCCGGATTCCTTCTCGCCCGGTCCCGGCTCTCCGCTCTTGAAAGTCACGTTCCAGCCGTCGCCATCGACAATCAGCGTCCCCTCAGTTCCGTAGAACGCCGTGCCCGCCGACGATCCTTCGAGGCGGTGGTATCTCTGGAAGCTGTGCATCTCCCACACCAGCATCATCTCGCCGTAGTCGTAGGTCACCACCTGGGTGTCGGGCACTTCCTTGGCGTCGTCGAGCCAGTAGATGCCGCCGTTGCTGGAGACACGCCGGGGCAGGCAGTCTCGCAGACCGCGCATCTTTTCTATGGCCCACATCGCCACATTGAGCATGTGGACGCCCTGATTGCCGAGTTCGCTGTTTCCGTAGTCCCAGAAAAAACGCCAGTTGTAGTGGAACCGGACCGGGTTGAAAGGCCGCAGCGGCGCCGGGCCGAGCCACATATCGTAGTCGACGCCTGGTGGCGGTGTGCCATCAGGGGGATTGCCGATGCTCTCTCGGAGCTGGGTGATCCATGCTTTTATGAGGCAGATCTTGCCCAGCTTCCCGGATGTCGCGAACTCGATTGCATTCCGGATGTGCGTGGCGCTCCGCCGCTGGGTGCCGACCTGGACCACGCGCTTGTATTTGCGCGCGGCATCCCGCATTCGCTGGCCTTCATGGATCGTCTGAGACAAAGGCTTCTCTATGTAGACATCCTTGCCGGCCTGGCACGCGAGGATGGTCTGGATCGCGTGCCAGTGGTCGGGCGTTGCGATGATTACGGCGTCGATGTCCTTGTCGTCGAGGAGCTTTCGGAAATCCTTGCATGTCGCCGGCGATCGCTTCTGTGCCGCTTCGATCTGAGCTCCCACCTTTCTGAGGATCTCGTCGTCGATGTCGCAGAAGGTCTTGATCTCCGCCCCGTCCTTTATGGCGTTGAGGGCCACGGCGCGTCCCTGGTTCCGGCCGCCGATCAGCCCTAGAGTTATCTTTTCGTTGGCGCCTTTTGCCCAGGGATTCAGGTTGGTGAAATCCGCAGCCGCCAGAGCGGATGCCAGACCGGCTTTCCTCATGAAAGAGCGGCGATTCTCTTGCCTCATGATTGCCCTCCTTATAAGACGGGCTCAGGCTAGCATATCGCCGGATCGAGGCGCGCAAAAAAGATGCCTTTGATCGGATATGGAATTACGGTAGTTTTTGGCGGAGCGCATCCTGGCCCACGGTGCGCGGGGAGGTGCCGATGCAATACCTGCTGATTGTTGCAGCCGTGCTGCTGGCGCTGCTGCTGTATGAATACCGCTTTCGCAAGCCCGATCAGATCGTGGTCTACGAAAAGCGGGATGGCCTCGGGATTCGCAGGATGCGTTTATATCCTCGTCATTTCAGCCTCGCGCTCTCCCGGACGACACATTCCTTCGTGCAGACGATCGATGCTTCGGCGAGGGGGAATCTGGATATCCGCGTGAAGCTTGCCGTAACGGTCGCCGCTTCGTTCGAAAACCTTGGCGTACTCGTGCGGGTCGGCGGCTGGTCCGCCGATGCCGTCTCGAAGGCCGCCAAGGAACTTGAGGTCATGCTGCTTGGCCATGTGAAGGAGTACACCGAGCGAAAGGAGATCGAAGAGCTGTCCTCCGAATCCATCCGTCAGTACCTCCTGCAGCGCCTGAGCGAATGCAGGACAGCGCTTGGGCTGGAGATCATCGCGCTCACGATCGCCTCGTTCGAGCCGGTCAACCCCCAGATCGCCGAGGCCATGCGGCAGCAGGAGCACGCACGGATTCTGGACCAGGCAGAAACGGTCAGCCAGCAGGCGCGAATCGCGGCCGCGAGAGCCCGCCTGAAAGCCGACGAGGAGATCGCGATCATGGAGAATGAGCTCGAGCTGAAGAAGAGCGATCTCAAACGGGCTCAGCTCGAGAAGGAGTGGGAACTGAATGCAGGCCGGGCCGATCAGGAACTGCGTTTGAAGCAAATGCAGCTCGAGTTCGAGGAGAAAGAGCTGCGGATGCTGAAGGAGAGCCCGGAGTTGCTGCTGTTGACTCCGCAGGCGGCGCGCCTGGCAGAGGCGAGCCAGTCTTTGAAAAACGCGCGCACGGTCGTATCCCTGTCACCGTCGGAGGTGGCGCAGGGCTCGGAGCTGATGGGAGTGTTTCAGTCCTTTCTGAAGAACGCCCTTGACGCCTGGAGGAAGCGGACCGACCAGTGACTTCTGCGGGCCGCTTGCTCCAACCCGGATCACTTTCGAGAATAGGATGCTCCGTGGGTGCCGGACCGGCGCCGGCCGGCATGCGGGATGGCTGGAAAGCGCCACCGGCCGACGATTCACGGCAATGGCAGCCGGCGCGCTCGGCCGTGGCGCCGCACTTCTCCCGGGCATATTCTCATGCGTCATCGGGTGTGCGCTGGCGCATGAGGGACTGTTCCGAAGATAGGATGGCAAGCGGGGATGGGCGAGAAAGGCGCCTGCGGCCCGACGGCGCCACAGGGGCAGAGCAATCGCCGTCCCGCAGATGGCCGCGTCCGGCAACCGCGTCCTGCTTGGCCCGCTATATTCTGGTGCATTCAAATTCGCGGCCCGTGCGCGAACGGCTGCTTCGCGAACCACGTGCCGTCGGGATCGGTTAGATTGCAGTTGAGCTGAGCGGTGGGCGTTGGAAAAGGGGATATGGACTTCCGGGAATACTTCCGCCTCAAGCCCACGCGGGCGGCGAAGGTTTCAGAGATCAGTGAAGCGACGGCTTCATCCGCGGTGCCGCCCGGCGAGCGGGTGAATTTTCACATCGGCAACCCGGTTCAGGAGAAGAGCCTCTCGGCCGCTTACCTGCGTGCCGCGCTGGGATTGGATATCCGCGAAGAATCTCTCGCCGATGAGGACTACGATGGCCTTCTCCATGCGCTCGGGTGGAGGGAAGACGAACGTCCAATCGTCGAGCTTTTCGCGGAGCTCATTCGCAGGAGTGCGCCCTACCTCCCCCGAGGCGGTTTTGCACGCACTGCGCCCTCGCCTCTCGTTCAAGCTTTCAGTTCGTGGCTGAACAAACAGCAGGAACCCCTCACCTACGATCTCGGAACGAGCTCCGGGCGCCGTGAAATTATCTTGTCCTCGGGGGGGACCCATGAAGCCCTGCGGGTCTTCTTCCATACCCTCTCGGTCTACCTGGCAAGGATTCCCGCGCGCGTTCTGCTTTTCCGGGCCGCCTTGCCTAACCATATCGTGTCGTTTGACCGGCTGCGATTTGAATGCTTGCCGACCGACGAGGCGTCCGCGCTCCCAAGGACGCGATCGATACTGGAAGGTGAGCCGGCAGTGCCGACCTTCGTGGTCCTCGGTGCGCCGACCAGCGAGCAGACGCGGCGGTCACTCCTTTCCCTCAGCGCGCGCCACCCCCTCTTTTTCCTCGAGATCAACGACGCCCCCAATCACCGCTCGCTCGCACGCGAGGCGACGCTGGTGGACCGCGTGATCCGGTTCTTGACACCGGCAATCCTGTCACCACGATTCCGTGATTTGTCCCTAGTTTTCATCGCGGGTAACGCCGAGTACCTGTCGCACCTGGAGACGATCCACTTTCAGTTGAAGGGCACTCCTTCCGCCTCCGAAGTCGAATTACTGACCTACTTCCTAGAGAGAGCGCCGTCAGACGGCTTTGACCAGGAAAGGGCCAGGGCGCTCGCCGTCGAGGCGCCCATCGAAAATGTGGGATTCGGCCTCCACGCTGAGGGGACGGCGGCGCGCCGGGCCTCGCTTGCAGAGCGCCGTCTTGCGGCAGCGCTTGCGCCGGCGGAAGAGCGCGCCGGGGCGGTCACGGCCGCTATCGAGTCACGTATCACGCGGATCGCTTCCCGGTTGCAGCCACGGGGGCTGCTCGCCGTCCCCGACAGGTTCGAGTCCAAGAACGCGGCGGAGCTGATTCATGAGCTCGGAGGACTCTCTGATGCAAGGGATTGGATCCGGGACCTGTCCACAAGCTTTCTTGCGGCGTTCACGAAGCACCACCCGGAATATGAGCTTTCCCGGTGCGTGGTGGTAAGCGGCTCGGCCCGGACTGCATTGAGCCTGCTCGGCTTTCACTGCGGCATCAAGGAAGTGGCCATTCCGGATCTGAGCTGGTCATACGAGCACTGCTTCCCGTCCGTGCTGGCCGTCCCACTGACGGCTTCGCTGGAACTCGATGCCGATGCCATGATCGCGGCGGTGCGGGACAGGATCGCCGACGATCCGAAATGGGCCGAGTACGGCGCGGTCGTCCTCAACAACCCGCACAACGCCACGGGGGGTGTGTTTGAAGCGGAGCGCGTCCGACGTCTGATTCGGTGGCTGCTCGAACGGGGCATCACCGTGATCGATGACCTGGCCTATCAGAACGTCGTTCCTGCCGACGACTTGCCGGACATCCCCACGGTCCGTCAGCTTGCCGACGATCTGGTGCGGAGCGGATACATCGATTCGGCACGGGCCAGTTGCGTCGTCACGGTGCACTCAATCTCGAAGACCGATTGCCTGGCGGGCGCGAGGTTGGCGGTCGTCGAAATAAGGCGCGAGGATCTGTTCGAGCGGTTCAGTGCGCTCAATGAGACCGTCAAGCCGAACGTGGGCGCTATTCTGCTGGCCTATCTCTTCTATCGCAACTCCCTTGAGGTGGCCCGCGGCTACTGGCGTCTGCGCAACCTCATTCTTTCCGAGCGCATGTGCGCATTGACGGAGGCTCTCTCCAGCCTGCCTGCCGACCGCAATCCGCATGGAATCCGCATACGGCCCCCGCGGGGCAGCATGTATCCCTTGATGGAGATCGAGGGGTTACCGGCCGGACTTTCTCTCGAGTGGATCGCCTCTGGGCTGGCGCGGCAGGGCATCGGCATGATTCCGTTGTCGACTTTTGCGCGCACGGAGAAGGGCTTCGAGGACGCGCGGAAGTCTTTCCGTCTGACTCTGGGAGGCGCGGATGGGGCCGCGGTTCTGCCGTCGAAAACACGCCGCCTCCTCATCGATCTCAACCGCCTCCTGGCCGAGGAAGGGGCGAATTACAGCCGTCGTCGATTCACCTCCGCCCGCGTGCTTCAGCTGCGCGGAGATTCATTGAACGCGTGGTCGTCCGTCGAGCGTGACGTACGCGAGAGCGTGCTGGCGCTTGCAGGTGGCGCGCGGCTGCCCATGAAGGGTGAATTGCGCGACGAGAGGATCGCGCGATCGCTGACGGGGGACTTCCTCAGGGACAGGCTCGCGGTTTTCAGACAGCGCTTTCTCGACCGCTCACTGATTGTGCAGGAAATAACCCCGGCAGCCGCTGCGAACGGCGGCAGGAATCTCGGCCGCATGCTGGAGAGAGAATTCTACAAGGATGACCTCGCGCGCCGCGAGCAGGCATTCCGCCTGCGGCTTTTTGACCGGACGGTTCACCCCACCCAAATGTGGTCGATTCGGACAGAGGCAGCCTTTGACGCGATCATTGCGTCGATGCTCCGGGGCGGACCGCCTCCGCAGGGGCTCATCTCGGAGGCGGCGCGCGAGTTGGTTCGAGAGTTCCTGGGCTTGAACGTAGCGATCAGCTCGAGCGACGAGAGCGATGAAATCATCATCGATCTGAGCGCGCACATATCTGCCGAGCTCTGGGGCGAACTCCAGGGGGCGGGCCTTCCCCGGACTTTCCTGTCGTTCTGGGGTGACTGGGACGGAAGCAACCGGCCGTCGGGCCAGGGTCACCGTCTTGTGGCATCGGTGCTGATCGAAAATGTAAACAGGCTCACTCGCATCCTGCAGTTGCTCGTCCAGTGCGACACGACAGTCCGGACGAGTCCGGATCTCCTCTCTGAGATCGAGCGGCTGCCTCGCAACACACGGCGGTTTATCGACCTCCTCAACCAGATCACTGCGCTCACACACCAGCTCGAAGCGCGGTATCGCGGGATCCTCCCGTTTCGCGCCACTCCCCGTCCGTTGCGGCGCATCGGCATGGCCCTGCACCTGGCGCGTGACCCTGTGACCTCTCTGTGGCGTCACAACGACCGGCTGGAGCGTCACATGCTCGATCTGAGGCGAAGGCGAAGGGAGGCGCTGGAGTATTATTTCGCCTTGAACAAGCGGCTGCGTAAGGAACTGCACCGGCTCATTCCCGATATCCAGCGCAATGTTCATCACCGCGCCCTGCTCCACGAGGCTGCCCTCTACCGCGACCTCTTGCAGCGATTCGTCGTCACGCCGAGGATCAACCAGCTTCTGATTACTGCGCTCGATCCGTTCGCGATCGACACGACGGTCATCAACATCCATGAGATCAACGAAATCGGCGCCCGGTTCGGCAATCCCGGCATGGTTCTTGGTCTTCAGGTGAGCATGGCGACCAGGCCGGAGGCGCTGATCTCGCTTGAACGGAAGATGCGCGCCCGCCGCGAGCACGTGCTCCGGGACCACCCCGGCACCGATCTCCCTGCGGTGTGGCTCATCCCACTGTTTGAAAATGCCGACGCCGTGCGGGGCATAACGGATTACCTCGGCAAGCTCTGGGAGTACGCGCTTCAGAGCCGTCGCCTGAACCAGGACACCCGGGAGCGCTTCGGCGAGGTGATCGGGGAGATCTTCATCGCGGGATCCGACCTGAGCCAGCAGGTGGGCCAGCCGGCCGGCGCGTTTCTTTACCGTCAGGCGAAGCACGGGATTATGCGGTGGCTGGCCGAGCGGGGCCTGGCGCAGCAGGTGCGATTGAAACTGGGCAGCGGCGAGCCGGCGTTTCTGACGGGCGGGGATTCTCCCCGGCGCTTTGCAGCGCATCTTCGCGAATCGACACGGCGGAGCACCGTCTACGCGGTGACGCCCATGCTCGGCGTATTTTCAGGCGGCGACCTCCGCACGCTTCAAAGCGCAATCTCCGAGAAAGTGCGCCATCTCCCCGCGGAAAAATTCGCCCAGCTCCTCTATCATATGGACGCCGCTCAGCGTACGCATCAGCGCGACCTGGCCCGGGCGAGCGAGGAACTTGCCGAGAGCCGCTCTCCGAGCAGCAGGCACGGCGAGCAGGCGCTGGAGCGACTCACCTTAGGCGCGCGCGAACCGGCGTTCGAGGATTTCCTGAAGGTATTCACGGAGAACTTCCGGCAGATCCTCTATGGGCGTGAAGAAGACGTGGTGGGTCTGCATATAATCTCGTATTTCATCGCGCGCACAACGCCATCGCTGCGGGACCGGCCGACCGTGCGACCCAGCCATGACGGCAAGGATGCGGGGAGCAGGATATTGGAGCGTATCGCCCAGACCATTCCCCTGTCCCGCTACGGCAGCCTGCTGCGTGCGATTGCGCACAACCATGCGCAGACGGCCGTGCTGGGAATCAACCAGCTGACGACCGGGCTCTTCCGAGCACTCGACGCATTTTCGGGCGGTAAGTCCATGGAGGGAGACCCTGAGACCTACCTGGCCGATCGCATCCTGCCCCATCTTCCGGTCCTTGAGATGCTGCAGAGCCTGCGCCTTTATCACGACGCCAGTCTTCATCAACTGAACGCGATGGAGCGCGCGTTCCCGGCGGGGAATTCCGCGTTCCTCGCGCTTCGGGAGGACATCGACGCCATGGGAAGATACATCCCCCTGTTCCAGCAGGAATTGCTGCGCCGACACGGTATCGAGGTGAGCGATTTCTTCGATGGCGGACGGTTCATTCCGGCGCTGCTCCCTACGTTGCGCCCGGACCTGGCCGTCTTGCTGCAACCGGACATCTTCAATACGAATCTCGAGCGGCTGCGGGAGTCGATAGGGGGTTCGCTCGAACGCTCCTGGCTCGAGGCGATGCGCGGACTGCTCTCCGCCCGCGAGGAGATCGGCCGGTGGCGCGTGAGCGCGTGGTCTCTGCTGGAACGGCCCGTGTTCCAGCGGGTCCAGAGCTTCGTGGAGCTGGCGGTCTCGCTCTCGACGATCGCCTCGCGCTCTCTATCAACGGAATTGCTCCCGCCGGGGCGGGGACCGAAGCTTTCGTCCAGCCTGGCTCATTTCTTCCGGATGACGCAGGCCGGAGACGAGATGCGCGAATTCCTGGCTGCCGCCATCGAATACCTGACCGTGGCATCGGAAGGGATGGTCGAAGTACCGGCAAACATCATCCGTGCGATGAAGGAGATCGAACGGATAGCAGCAATCGAGGAACAAGCCCTGACCGCCGACCAACAGGACCGGCTGCGCTTTTACCTGCTGCAGATCTCCCGCGTTGCGGGCGAGAGCGGGTGAGACTGCCCCGCTCGTGCCTTGCGCGAAATGACTTCCCTCTCCGCAACCGCCGCTCGGGTAGAGACGGGAAGGCGAGTCGTTTCTCAGGCCATGTTCTGCTCGGCGAAGTCCCAGTTGAGCAGATTGTCGACGAAAGCCTTGACGTAGTCAGGACGCCGGTTCTGATAGTCCAGATAGTAAGCATGCTCCCATACGTCAATCGTAATAAGAGGACGCAGCGACATGGTCAGCGGTGTTTCGGCGTTGGGAGTCTTGATCACCCGCAGCTTGCTGCTGTCCAGCACCAGCCATGCCCAGCCGCTGGCAAATTGCGTCGTGGCCGCAGTCGAAAATGCCTCGACGAATTTCTGGTAGCCGCCGAATGACTGTACGATTGCCTCGCCGATGCGGCCCGAAGGCTTGCCGCCGCCGCCGGGTTTCATGCTCTTCCAGTAAAAGGTGTGGTTGAACACCTGAGCCGTGTTGTTAAAAATGCCCGCCAGGTCCGGCTTCCCGGCCGTCTTCCTGACGATCTCCTCGAGCGGCATCTTCTCATACTCCGTCCCGGCGACCAGCTTGACGGCATTGTTGACATAGCCCTGATGATGCTTTCCGTAGTGAAATGAGATTGTGTTTTCGGAAATC
Source organism: Acidobacteriota bacterium (assembly GCA_013388445.1). Taxonomy (GTDB): domain Bacteria; phylum Acidobacteriota; class UBA6911; order UBA6911; family UBA6911; genus JACADW01. The sequence goes on from JACADW010000168.1 coordinate 10,001, forward strand.
GATGGTGCCAGCGCCGCCTGGGCGTAAGGCAAGGGAGGGAGCACTATCGAAGTCTCCGCGTCGTATGCCCGGAGAAGGCCGGAAAGACCCGGAATGGCAAAAGAAGTCACGACAGATCCTGCCTGCATGAGGAACTGCCGCCGATCCAAAGCGCAATCAGGCTTCTGGTTCATAAAAGGTCACCTCTCTCGTCAATAGACCGGTTTGCATTCTACGCGAGAAGGGGTGACGGAATCCAACGCGATGTTGCCCTGCCACGAAAACAGGGCGGCAAGCAGGCATGGGCAACGAAGCAGGCTCCGGTTGCCAGACGGAGCCCGATAGGGAAGATCCCTCAGCCAGGCCAGATTGGCCGTGCCTCGGCGCGACCTGCTGCCGCGTCTGGCAGCCGCGGCCTGCTCCGCCCGCGCAGAACATAGTCTGTTTGGGTGAAACTCCCGCGCACGACGTGCTTCGAAGACACCCCCCGTGATTTCCTTTGCGGCCTGCCACAGTCTGGTTCTGCGGCTCGAAGGCCGCAGGACACTGATGAGGGCAGGGCTGTGGATTCCCTGCAGACGCTTCGTCGTCATTCGGCTCGGTGCGGTCCCGCGCGGAAGCGGCTGTTTCGGAAGCGACACGCAGGGCGAGCCTTGGCCGGTTGTTCTTCGCCGCCCTGTTCCCAGGATGTAAGATTCGGACGAGCGGGCCCGATCGAAGGGCGGGTGATGTCCGATGGGAAGGGACGCCAGCCGGGCGGGGCATGGCTGATACCGGAGGATGAGAATGCCGAAGGCGTACGAAGGGACGAGGGTCAGGACCGACTTCCTCGTCATAGGTTCCGGCATCGCCGGGCTTGCCTTTGCACTCAAGGCAGCCGAGCACGGCAGAGTAACGGTGATCAGCAAAGCCGCCGTCGAGGAGACCAACACCCGCTACGCTCAGGGTGGCATTGCCGCGGCTGTCCACAGCGCCGACAGCGCGGAAAAGCATGTGCAGGATACCTTAAGAGCGGGCGCCGGTCTGTGCAACGAGGCGACTGTGCGAATGGTGGTCGCAGAGGCTCCGAGGGCCATCCGCGACCTGGTGGAGTGGGGAGCCCGTTTCGACCGGAAACCCGACGGTTCATATGATCTCGCGCGGGAGGGCGGGCACTCGGAACATCGCGTCCTGCACTACAGGGACAGCACAGGCCTGGAGATCCAGGAAGCCCTCACGGCGCGAGCACGCAGCCACCCGAATATCCGGTTGATGGAACATCATTTTGCCATCGACCTCCTGACGCAGCACCAGCTTGGAAGGGAAGTGCGCCACACCGATACCGATATCGAGTGCTACGGTGCTTATGCCCTTGATCTCCGGACGCTCGTCATAAGGACGATCCTTTCGCGCGTGACGCTGCTGGCGACCGGCGGCACGGGCAAC
>JACADW010000147.1 GCA_013388445.1 Acidobacteriota bacterium
TCGGTCCAGTGGTGCAGCGGCCGCCAGCTGACGAAGTGAGGGTTCTTCATTCTCTTGAATGCGTCTTCGATATGGTACTGGCCCCGATAACCGAGCACGATCTCTTCATCACTCCAGGAATCCTGGTCGGTGAACAGAATGGTTTTGCCCAGGAGGGTATGCTGCAGTTGCTGCCACGCTACCTGATCCAAGCGGTAACTGAGACGCGCCCCGCTATGTTTCTGCGTGACCTCAGCCTGGATGAGCTGTTTCATGTGGCGACCTGAGAGAATCGCCCGCACCTGCTTATGGACCGACTCGATCGTGAGCGGTTTGCCGCGTTTCGGCGGGTGGGCGAGGTGAAGCTGGAGTTCCTTCAGTTTTCGCGTCCGCTTGCGGATCTCCCGCAGGATCGTGGCGCACTGAGCGAGGAAGAGCTCGGGATTGCAGACGACCAAGAGCGTCCGTTCAGCGCCGAGCACCTCCTTGCGGGTGCGGTAGGTTAGTACCCCGTCCAGACCTTCAGACGGGGCCATCTTTGGAATGGCTATGATTGTACCCATTTGGCGCCGCTGGACCGTCGGCTTCGACGTTCTCCCGCATACCCGCTTGCCATCCTACCTTCGGAACAGTGTAGGAGTGACTCCCTCCGTGTCCAGGACGCGGATCGGGATCACTTCTGAGCCATCAGTGCCCTTCTGGCAGCGACAAGCTCGGCGATTTTTTCTTTGGCCGCCTCGGGGTATTTCAGGTCAAGCGAACCCAGCGCCTCGATCACAACCGCGGACACCACGATGCGCGTGAACCACTTGTTGTCCGCCGGCACCACGTACCACGGCGCGTGCCCGGCCGCTGTCTGCCGGACCATGTCCTCGTACGCCTCCATGTAGTCGTCCCAGTAGTCCCGTTCCTTGACGTCGGCCGCGGAGAACTTCCAGTTCTTTTCCGGCTTCTCCAGGCGTTCGAGGAACCGGCGCTTCTGTTCCTGCTTTGACACGTGAAGGAAGAACTTTCTGATCAGCGTCCCGTTGCGGCTCAGGTAGCGCTCAAAGTTGCGGATGTCTTCGTAGCGATGTTCCCAGATCTTCCGCCCCACGAGCCCGGCGGGGAGCTTCTGTCGCTCCAGCAGCTCGGGGTGCACACGGACCACGAGGACCTCTTCATAGTAAGACCTGTTGAAGATGCCGATGCGTCCGCGCTCGGGCAGGCCTTTCTGGCAGCGCCAGAGGTAGTCGTGGTCCAGTTCCTCGGCCGAGGGCACCTTGAAGGAGGTGACCTGGCAGCCCTGGGGATTGACGCCGGACATGACGTGCTTGATGGCGCTGTCCTTGCCGGCGGCATCCATCGCCTGAAAGATGAGCAGCACCGCCCATCGGTCCTGCGCATACAGCATGTCCTGCAGGGCCGCAAGCGCCTGGACGCCGCTCTGCAGCGCCTCGCGGGCGCGCGGTTTGTCTTCGGCTTTCAGGCCGCCGGTGTCGCCCGGATCGATCCTCCCGAGATCGAATTTCCCCCCATCGGTGACGCAATAACGCTCGGAGATGGTACGCGCCTTCCTGATGATCCTGTCGAGTTTCATAGTAAAGGTGCCTGGCAAGTACTCACCGTCGGTTGCGAAGCTCCAGAGCCGTTGGTGCCGGATCCGGACCTCGCCGTGGATCTGGTCGTGGGAGCTCCAGGACGGAAGATGGTCCTCTAGACATCATTCCCACAAAGCTTGTATCCGAGCCGGCATCTATCGCAAAACACGCTATTCCAACCGATACGCCGTTTGGCGACCTGGACTTCGACGCGGACTTGGACATCGACGGCGCCAATCAGCTTCGAAATGACTTCCAGCAGACATGCGACCTGGAGGATCATGCTCGATTTATTGCGCGTCCACGACCGGGTCCACGTCGACGTCGAGAGCCAGGATAGGGAATTCCGGAGTCACGCCAAAGAGACGAGCCCGGCGTCCAGGTCACCAGATCGCTGCATCGATCGGAAGAGTAACTTCAGTGACAGCTGACGAAGCAAATGACTTCGCCCACCGATATCCCCGCATGTCTCCCGCCTCAATCAAGAGCGGCGGTTCCTCGCGCGCCGGCGTCTGAGAATTTCGAGTGCAGAATTCGGAATCATCCTGGCACACGCCTGTGGTAGCCGGAGGCCTCGACCCGCGATCCCGGATCGCAGCCTGCCGTGACAAGCGCGGAACACCTCGTAGCGACTTTCGTAGCGGCGCCATATACCCAATCCGGCCGGATCCGGGTCACCACGCGGCGACTAAGGCGAGCGTTCGGGCAAATTGGGGAAAGAGTCGCCTGGCACCGTTTTCCCCGGCGCGGCCGGGATGTTTGGCAACGGCTTGCCTTCGCCCGGGCCGTGCAGTTTCTGACAAGGCTTCTTCCGCCGTGCCAGACGCAGATAGTCCAGCACCAATCGCCGCTTGAGATGTTGAATCGCCTTGGCTGGATCCACTCCTTTGGGACACGCACGAGAGCACTCGCCCGCATAGTGGCACCGGAATGCTCCCTGTGCGGCACCCGTCACCTGGTTGCGAGCGCGCCTCCCGTCGTCGCGGCTGTCAACATTGTAGCGCTGCGCCGCGGCCAGGGGCATCGGACCGAGGTAGCGCACGTCGGTCGCCAGTGTCGGGCACGCAGCCATACAACAGCCGCACTTGATGCAGTAGGTGAACTGCAGATAAGCCTCGAGCTCCTCCGGCGACTGGTAGAACTCCCCCGCCGGTTCGTTGACCTCGGTCTCATCCGCACGGATCACGAACGGCTTGACGGACCGGTGTTTGTCGAACATGGGCGTCAGATCGGGAACCAGGTCGCGGATTATGTTGAAGTTGGGCAGAGGCCCTACCGTAAGTTCTCTATCCGCAATGTGCAGGATCTGGGTATTGCAGGCCAGCGTCGGATGCCCGTTGAGCAGCATGCCGCAGGACCCGCAGACGCCCATGCGGCACGAGTAACGCCAAGCCAACGAAGAATCCATGTTGTCCTTGATATAGTGCAGTCCCTCGAGCACCGTCATGCCCTCGCGCACCGGGATCGCATAGGTCTTCACATAGGGCACGCGGTCGAGTTCAGGGTTGTAGCGGGTGATGTGAAACCTGATCTGTCGCACGACCGTACTGCTATCTGGCATGCCTACCCCCTTGCTCCCGCGATGGCGATTGAATGTGCCGTGACAGCCGCCCAGGTGCCCAACCCGAACAGCCCCAACCCGACGATCAAGAGGATTATGGTGATCGCCTTCTCTGCCCCCGGCTTCAGGGTCAGCTCGAACAATATGGTCCGGAGGCCGTAGAGACCGTGGTAGAGGGCAACTCCCAGGAGGAGAATGTAGGTGACAGTGAAGAACAGCTTCCCATCACGGAACAGGCTGTTCTCTTTCGATACGGCTTCGCCGGCGTGAGGGGCAAACAGCTGAGTGATGCCGCCCAGGTGCATGATGAGCATGTGGAGTCCGAGCAGGAAAAGGATCACTACACCGGCAGCCATGTGCCAGGTCCAGTATTTCGTTTCACGCATTTTCTCCTCCTACTTCCCGAGTCCAAGGAAGTCGTATCCCCCGGCTACCAGGAATGCCGCGGCCAGGATCATCATGATGATCAGCAGGGGACGCTGCACGTTGAGAGAAGTCCTGTACGGATAGACCGGCTCTATCGGCCTGCCGACCGCGATGCCGAGCTCCACGAGCACCAGACGGACGCCGTTGAAGGCGTGGTATGCGAAGGCCGCAAAAACCAGAAACTCGCCAAACCTGAAGATCGGCTGGTGCAGGAATTCGCCTTCGACCCACAGGTAGATTCCGGCGGCACGCAGGCTTGTGACGACGATGTGTATCAGGAAATACAAAAGAATGCCCAGGCCTGTGAGACGGTGAAGAATGTAGGCGTAGCGCTCCACGCCCCAACGCCCGCCTCCGAGCCACCCCCAGAGCCCCAGCCGATTGTCGTGTCTCCTGATCTCGGCCATGCCACCTCCCTGGAAATGTCAAATCTCAAATCTTGAATTCAAAATTGGCCAGACAGTCTGCTTGGATATTTCGGGTATTCAGGCAATCCGCCATCTCAGTACTTGCGCTCTACCGGCTTCCAGTTCGTGATCGTAACAGGCTTGTATTCAAGCCTCGGCTTGCCGCCTGTGAAGTAAACCAACGAATGGGCCAGGTATTTCTCGTCGTCCCGCTTGGGAATATCCGTACGCGCGTGCGCCCCCCGCGACTCCTCGCGGGCCAGGCCTGCGAAAAGCAGCACCTCGGCCAATTCGAGCATGTTCTCGGTCTCCAGCACCTGTATGAGGTTGGTGTTGTAGATCCGGCTCTTGTCCTGGATGCGGATGTTGCCGAAGCGCTGCTTGAGCTCGGCGATCTTGTCCAGCCCCTGCTGCATGGACTCGCCGCTGCGGTAGACTCCGGCGTGTCTGTCCATGAGCGCGCGGAGCTCACGGCGGATTTGGGCGGGATTCTCCGGTCCGTTGCGCTTGAGCAGACCGTCGAAAATCCTTTTCTGCTCCTCACGGGCATCCGCTTCGGGCACATCGCTGAGCTTGGGGCCCTGGGCCAGGTACTTGACGATTTCAGCCCCCGTGATCCCGCCCCACACGAGGCATTCGGCCGTCGAGTTGCACCCCAGCCTGTTGGCGCCATGCATCGAGTGACAGGCCACCTCGCCCGCGGCCCAGACGTTTTCGATCTTCGTCGCACCGTTGATATCCGCTTCTATGCCACCCATGGAATAGTGAGCAACCGGGCGGATCGGGATAGGCTGCGTGATCGGATCGAGGCCGAGGAACTTGATGCAGACCTCGCGTATCAGGGGAAGGCGCTTGTTGATCCGCTCGGCGCCGAGGTGGGTAAGGTCGAGATGGATGTAATCCAGCCCGTCGGGTCCCGGGAAGCCGCGCCCTTCGAGGATCTCGGTCATTTCCGACCGCGAGACGATGTCCCGCGGCGCAAGCTCCATCATCTTGGGCGCGTACTTCTCCATGAAGCGCTCGCCCTTGTTGTTGCGCAGGTAGCCGCCCTCGCCGCGGCACCCCTCGGTCATGAGGATTCCCGAGGGTATCAGGCCAGTCGGGTGGAACTGGAGGAACTCGGTGTCTTCGAGGGCCAGGCCCGCACGATAGGCAATGGCCTGCCCGTCCCCGGTAACGGTCTGAGAATAGGTCGTGAATCCATACAGGTTCCCCAACCCCCCGGACGCGATCAGGAGGGCCTTGCCGCGCAGGATATAGAATTCGCCGGTGGGCGCGTCGATGAGCGTGAGTCCCGCGAAACGCCCGCCCTCCAAGAGGATCGACGTCACGAAGCATTCGTCATAGCGCCTGAAGTTGCCGTACTTGAGGAGCGTGTCGTACAGCGCCTGCATCTCGAAGAAACCGGTCTTGTCGGCCGCCATGCAGGCACGCGGGAAAGAGTGTCCTCCGAAGGGCCTCTGCATGATCCGGCCGTCTTCCCGCCGCGACCAGGGCACTCCCCAGTGCTCCAGCAAGCGTATCTCGTCCGGGGAAGTCCGCACGAAACGGTCCACGGTGTCCTGATCCGCAAGGAAATCGGACCCTTTCACGGTGTCCCAGGCGTGAAGATCGAAGCTGTCTCCCTCCTCGGGGCGCATGACCGCACCCGTGCCTCCTTCCGCGCACACGGAGTGCGAACGCATGATCTGCACTTTCGATACGATTCCAATGTCGGCATTTCCCCGCGCCCTGATACAGATTTCCACTGCGGCGCGCAAGCCGGCGAGTCCCGTACCAAGGATGATGACATCATGGGTTGTCTGCTGCATGCTTCACAGGCTCCTTGGAGCATCCGTAGATCCTGATCTGAACGAAGCCGGTCATGAAAAAACTCCCAGCCCTGTCGCGCGCCGCGCGGGCGCGCCCTCCGCGGCGCAATGCAATCGAGGCAGGCA
>JACADW010000113.1 GCA_013388445.1 Acidobacteriota bacterium
GGCTCGACCTTCAGAGGATCGAATCAATCGACCGCCTCAACCGGCTCCTGTGGGCCTGGATCGAAGGGGAGTACCACCTCGCCTGCCACCGCGGGATCGGCGAGCCCCCCTTGGACAAGTGGTTGCGCCTGGCAGAACATATCCGGCCCGCACCCCCGGACCTCGACCTGGAACGTCTCTTCCTCGCCCGCGTCTCGCGGCGCGTACGCAAGGACGGCACCTTCACCTTACAGGGCCGCACTTTCGAGGCCGGCGTGGGCTTCATCGGCCTGAAGATCTCCGTCCGCTTTGATCCCTTCGATCTACGCCGCGTCTGGACTGCCCGGGACGGCGCAGACGGCGAGCGTGAAGCCTTCCCGGTGGACTTGGAGGGCAACCGCATCGTCCGCCGCGCGCCGAACCGTGATCCTGCTCCTCCGAGCGACGTGCCGCTCCGATCCCTGGAGCGTCTTGCCGATGAGGCTGAGAAGCTGTCCCACCCGCGCCACCCCCCGAGCAAGAAGGAGGAATAGATGGATCGCCTTGCCTCGCGTCTCAAGAGCGCCTTCGGGCTCCAGCGCATTCCCTTCACCCCCGAAATCCACGGCGATTTCTTCCTCCATCCCGCATTCGAGGAAGGTTTGAGGAAGCTTCGCTACGTCGCGGATCGCCGCGGCATGGCCGTATTGGTCGCCGGAGCCGGCGTGGGTAAGTCCACCCTGCTGCGCGCCTTCATCGAGTCTCTGGGCAGGACCTCCTTCCTGGTCGCCTACGTCCCCGAGGCCACCTGCGGCATTCTCGACCTCTATCGCGCCATCGCCCGCGCCTTCGGCATCGATCCCGCCTTCCGCAAATCCGACCTCCTGCGCCGGATCCAGGAGCGCCTGCCGGCCGTCGCCGGCCGAAAGATCTGCCCCGTGCTCATCTGCGACGAGGCCCACCTGCTCAACCGGACCTTCTTCGACGAACTTCGCATCCTGGCCGACTTCGGCGCGGACGCCCCCGATGAGATGATGCTGCTGCTTTCCGGCCAGCCTCAGCTGGAAACCAGTCTGCGGCTCGGCATCAACGAGGCACTCGCACAGCGCATCGTCCTGCGCGTCCGCCTCGCCCCCCTGGACCGCGGCCAAGTCGAGCAGTACCTCGCTCACCGCCTCCAGCTCGCCGGAAGAACCGCACCGCTGTTCACCCCGGACGGCATCGAAGGCCTCGTGCGCGCCAGCCACGGCGTCCCCCGGCTCATCGACCGGGTCGGGGAGGTCTCGCTACTGATCGCCCTGGAGGGAAAGAAGAAGGAAATCGACGCCGAGATCGTGGCACAGGCCGCTCAGGAGGTGGAATCGTGAGAGACGACATCAAACTCCTTGAGGAGGCCTTCCAGCACACCCCGCGCCGTTTCGCCCGCGTCCTGCCCGCCGGCTTTGTGGTTGGCGAGCAGACCTGCCCCGTGCTGCGGGGCACAATCCGAGGCTGGAAACTTGTCCGCAAGCTCTTCCGCGGCGGGCGCGTCGTGTGTTCGAACGATGACGGCGTCGAGGGGGAACGGTCCCGGCGCTGCGAAGCCTGCAAGCGCGATGGGTGTTCGCCACGCATACGCCTTCGTATCCAGACGGATCCCGGTGGCAGCCTGGACGGCGCCGAGATTCATCTGGAACTGAACTTCTCGTCCTGCCGCAATTTCCTCAACTATGCCCATGAGCTTGCCATGGCGCGTCTTGAGGTAGAGGAGGTCGTATCGGTTCTATCGGTCGTGAACCGCGTCGGGTGGGGAGAGATTATCTTTGAAGTAGACCGGCAACCTGATGGCTGCCCACTGAATCATTGATCCGGGGAGAGATGTGCGATCGGGACAAACCTCTTGTTCCCGTCTTCAGCAGTCCGCCGCCAATCGCGCCTCGCCCTCTGACAATCCGCCGCCTCGCGCCATCAACGAATATGCTGCAAACGCCTTCCATAAGCGCGCCTGCGGACAAAGCGGAGTGCACGCGAATTTGCCGCTCTGCGCCAGAGGGAATTGGAGCAGGCCTGCCAGGCGCTGGGAATCCGTCCTCCGCTGTTCCTTGAGTGCGCGGACCGGGGATTGGCGCATGACTGTTGGGACTCGGCCAGGGATGAGATCGTTCGCGCGATCCGCACGGTAAGGCCCGATGCAGTCCTAACCTTCGGTCCCGACGGGATCTCAGGTCATCCGGACCACGTCGCGTTGAATAAGATTGTCACCGCCGCATTCTGGGGCGCCGGCGCTCACGCGTACTTCTCGAACGGACGGAACGACACGCCGCCCTTCCGGCCGCCGCGTCTTTACTACGTTCTCAGATCTGCTTCGGTCCCTGAGTTTTGCGCCCAGGACAACTCAGGGCGTGCCAGGCCATTGACCACGGTGATCGACATTCGAGACTACGGCGATCGCAAACTCAAGGCCATCCGCAGTTATCGGAGCCAAAAGCATCTTCAATCCGAGGATCCGGGCATGATCGATAAGATTCTCAAAGAACCCGAGCATTTCCACCGCGCTGTACCGCTGCTTGAGGTGACTCATATTGAAACAGACTTGCTCAGCGACTTGAGTATCGAATTTGCCTCAGGCAAGCATCGGCAGACGACGTGACAGGGCGCCCTCAGGCTCGGACCATGCCGTAGAAAAGGGGGCTGCCAACGATGGTTGATACGCTTGAAGCCGGCATCAGGCATTAGGTCAGCATAGCAGCCTCTGTCGCCGGACGCAGCGGGCTTGTCCAGCCCGCTGCCACAGTCAAATCCTGGCCCTTGGTGTTTCGGCATAGACTGTTCGAGCGGCCATCGAGATGTTCCGCGCTACAAGAGCCGGCGCAACACGCACACGGACGAGTCCGGGGAGCGTCAGCTGGGCCAAGAATCTCTTGTAGAGGGTTTTTCGGAAAGCAGGTTGAAGGTGCATGGGTTGATTCGATCGGTAAACCAGGTCGTCCGTGACGACCTCTGCCTCGACCCGGCGCAGCTTATCTCCACATCAGGCGCGAACTGTGGATAGACAGGCCATAGCGGGGAACGGCTGCACGGTGGAGAGCATCGCACCAACTCTGTCACCGAGAGTCGGAAGTCCGGTCCAGCAGAGTCGCCCTCTTAACACTTGGGAGGAGATCATTCGCCAGCGGATCCTGCATCCAGCGTCCGAACCAACTGTTTGATTCTGCGGTGCCATAGGGTCTTGGTTATGGGCGAGCTGTGTCCTCGGCCCCGGCTTCCCGATGCTCCATCGAGAGGCGGCGCACCACGGCGCGCAACTCCTCGCGCGAAGGGAAACTGATCGCTTCCGATGGGCAGATCTGCTTGCAGGCGTCGCAGCCCAGGACGCAGTTGTAAGGGTTCACGACCTCGGGAACATCCAGCGCTTCATTCCAGTCGAAAACGTTGTTCTTGCAGAAATTGATGCACTCCCTGTCGTGGATGCAAGCGTCGTAGTTTACTGTCGGAAACCAGGGTACCTTTTCCCTTGGAATCTTGGGATTCGCCATGGCGGACTCCTTCAAGAGATCTTCTGCTCCTCGTCTTCCAGCACAAAGCCCGAGCAGCAGGACGGGCCGGGATCGTTTACCACTTCCGCCTTTGCCGGGTTGGCCGACTCAATCATTTCCCCGACCTTCTGGCGAATCCGCTCGAGCACTCCGTCGTTGTCCGTCATTCGGATGTCCACCGGAACGAAGCGCTCGGCCGGGAAGCCCGTCTGGCGCATGATCTTGCGAAAGAGTTTGTCCTGGGCGGCAGGCGCGCAGGCGGCGCTGAGAATATAGGTCTCGCTATCGGCGTTCTTCATGATGTCCGCCAGTAACTCGTTGCCTCCCTGGCCGCAGGTCTGCGGGTGAAGCGAGACGTAGGCCACGTCCAGCTCGCTCTCCACCTGGAACGGCAACGTGTTGAAATCTGTACTCTTGAAAGAGTCGCACAAGCCTTTGCAGTTGCACATCAGCACTTTGACTTTCATCGCATTTCTCCATCTGTTGTTAGGAAGCGGGAGACCGGAGAGAGTTCACAGCACGGGCTGTTGGCCTGTTTCCACTTCGATAGATCCTCCCGATAAACCTCCTCGGATTCCAGCGCGTCGCGAAGAAATCCAGCCAGCGTCTCCAGCGTTTTTGTTTCGAGCACGACTGAGTATTGCACCCGCATTCCCTGGCGACGGTCCCTCACCAGTCCAGCGTTCCGCAGGTAAGCCAGATGGCGGGAAATCAACGGCTGGGAGACCCCGAGGAAGCTCTCGAGTTCGCAGACGCAGAGCGGACCATGCAGCAGGAGGTTGAAAATCCTCAGCCGCGTCGTGTCGGCCAGCGCCTTGAAAACCCGGTGCAACAACTCCATTGGTTTCCCCGAACTCATAATATCATATCGATATGCACATAAGGTATCAATAGTCTTATTCTTCCTAGTCGATCTCACTAATCTTTTGATTTCAAAAGGGTTAATTACGGAAGCCAAACTGTCGTCGCCATCCAGTCCGAATGTCCGAGGACTGACCTCGCCGGGGCCATGATCTGCATCGCGGCATGGATGACGACGCTGAGCAGGATCCCTCGCCGCCTCAGATCACCCTGGTGCGATTCGACGGGCCCACAGCGCTCGGAGCGCTTGCAGACGGGCGGGGCCTGATGACACGAGAACTTCCAGGCACCGGAAGTCTTCACCACGAGGCAGGAGGAACTCGTAAAGCCCACTTCCATGCGGTTATTGGCGGGCCGAAATTGCCTGCCCGGGGCGTGCCGGGATTCTGCGCAGCGGCTGCGCACTTCGCCCGTACCCAGGATTTGAGCGCCCATGGATTATTGGCCTCTTGGCCAATCGACCAAGAACTGGTATGATTGCGGGCGCTATGGACGCGAAGACACACGCAAAGCTCGAGACCCGGGCGCGAATCATGCGGGCGCTTGCCCATCCTTCCCGTCTCTTCATGATTGAGCAATTGGCGGGAGGGGAGCGGTGCGTCTGCGAGCTGACGGAGATGGTCGGCTCGGACATCTCGACAGTGTCCAAGCACCTCTCGATCCTGAAGTCGGAAGGAATCGTCCGGGACGAGAAGCGTGGCGCTCAAGTCTTCTATAGCATCACCGATTTTCGCGTCCTGCGGTTTGTCCGCCAGATCGAGTTGCTGCTTGCGCACATGCTGGAGAACCAAATGAAAGCCGCAGACGTGCCGCAGTCACGCGTGGGGTTCGCTCAGTTTCTCAGGAGGACACCATGAAAGAATTCCTGATACTAGGACCGGGTTGTTTTAACTGCAAGAAACTGGCGGAGAACACCGAAAAGGCCGCCAAGGACCTCGGCATTCAATATCAACTCTTTAAGGTGTCCGACATCACCGCCATCACGGGATTTGGGGTGAGGCGCACGCCGGCTCTGGCAGTCGACGGGAAGGTGGTCGTCCAAGGCAGGGTTCCGACACCCGAGGAGCTGAAAACCCTGCTGGCGTGAAGCCCGGGTCGAGAGGAGAAACGCCGCATGAGTTATAAGACCGCCCTAAAGGGTCTCCTGTTGATTTTTGTCGTGATCAGCCTCGGCTTCCTGACAATAAAGGAGTCGCACAAACGATCGGACTCTGTGAGTGCTGCCGACCCTGCGCCGGCAGAAGCCGCGCCGGCCGGCAACGTGACGGTGAGGAGTGACGCGCCGGAACGCCCCGCGCGCTCCCGGAAAATCGTTGCCTACTACTTCCACGTCACGTACCGCTGTCCCACCTGCCAGACGATCGAGGCGCTCTCCGAGGAGGCCCTGAGGCTCGGGTTTGCCGATGCCTTGAAAGACGGAACGCTGGAATGGCACCCGGTCAACGTGCAGCTCCCGGAGAACCGCCACTTCATCCAGGACTACCAACTGTTCACCAAGTCGCTCATCATCGCCAGGATGAAGGATGGCAGACAAGTGGAGTGGAAGAACCTGGAGAAGGTGTGGGAATTGGTCTGGAATCGACAGGCGTTCCTAGCCTACGTCCAGGACGAGGTGCGGGCTTTCCTGGAGCGCGAGTGATGGACGGTTTTGCCGTCGGCCTGTTTTCGGCTTTGTGGTTGGGGATCCTGACTTCCATCAGCCCGTGCCCGCTCGCCACGAATATCGCGGCGATCTCGTACATCGGCAGGGACCTGGGGGCGCCGCGGCAGGTCTTTCTCACAGGACTTTTCTACACCGCCGGCCGAATGGTGACCTACCTGGTGCTGGCTGCGCTCCTGGTCACGAGCGTCCTTTCGATCCCAGCGCTCTCGAATTTCCTGCAGGAGTACATGAACAAGCTGCTGGGACCGATCCTGATCCTGGTGGGGATGTTCCTCCTCGGTCTGTTCCAGTTGAACTTCTCCACCTCTTTCGGCGGTGGAGCGGTCGAGGAGAGGTTGCAACAGTGGGGCATCTGGGGCGCCGGCCTGCTGGGTGTGATCTTCGCGCTCTCCTTCTGTCCGGTCTCAGCCGCGCTTTTCTTCGGGAGCCTGATTCCCCTGGCTATTAGAAATAGCTCAAGCATTGCGCTACCATCGCTTTACGGGATCGGCACGGGACTCCCGGTCTTCGTCTTCGCGGTCCTTATCGCTGCAGGTGCGCAATCGGTCAGTCGGGCCTTCAACAAGCTCGCTCAAGTCGAGAAGTGGGCGCGGGCGATCACAGGAGTGATTTTTGTCTGTGTCGGAATCTATTTTTGCCTCGTCTACATTTTCGAGATGTTCTCCTGAGGACGACATACGCATGGGCGGTTCCGGATCCCATGACTGCTCGATTTCCCATCACCGGGATTACTGTGCCTCCGAGGCGGCCTCAGGGGTCCGCCCGCGGCGAGTGTATGGCGGGGCTCCGTCGCCCGGACCGGATGGCTCCGCCCGACCTGAAACCCTTTGAACGTGAATGAAAGGAGGACCGGCATGCTCGATGCCGACATCAATAGCATGAGGTGGACGTTTCTCGGCGGCGGCATCATCGCCGGCGTATTCATTGAGAGATTGCTCAAGGCGGGCAACGTGAAGCCGGAGCAGCTCTTCGCGACCGACATCCGCGCGGACCGCCTGGAAGAGCTCAAGAACCGGTTTGGAGTCCGGGTGAGCGTGGAGAATCAGGAGGGCGCCGCATTTGCCGACGTGCTGGTCTTAGCCCTTCCACCAGGCGCCGTAAGAAGCGTTCTCTCCGAGGTGCGATCGCAGGTTCGCCCGGACGTACTTGTCGTTTCATTGGCCGCCGCGGTTCCTACTCGGCTGATAGAAGACGCTCTCGAAAAGCCGAACCCGGTCCTGCGCGTGATTCCCAACACCCCCTCCTTGATCGGGAGGGGAATGAACCCGCACTGCCTGGGGAGCCATGTCGGACCCGAGCACTTGCCGCTGATCGAGAGAATACTGGCATTGTTTGGCGAGACCACTCGGATCGACGAGGCTCTGATGAACGTTGCCACAGCCCTCACGGCTGTCGGCCCGACTTACGTCCTTCCGGTGATCAAGGCGCTCAAGGACACGGCACGGCGGTTGGGAATGTCAGACCAGGATGCTCGTTTCGCAGCTTCTCAAACCGTTCTCGGCACAGCTCAGCTTGTGCTTGAGACCGGCAAAGACCCCGACACCCTGAAGATGATGATAGGAACGCATACGCTCAAGGAGGAGGAAGCCTGCGCACTGTTCAGCGCGGCGCTGGAGGCGGCATACGAGAAGATCTCCGGCGCCGAAAGGAAGGTGACGCAGGCGCAATAAGGAACCCGCGCAAGACCGGCGACGATCTTCCTGAGAGAGTAATTCGATGAAAGAGACCACACAGGGGAATCCTGCGATTCCCCCCAAGAGACTCAACCTGTTTGAGCGCTACCTGACCCTCTGGGTGGGCGTCTGCATGCTGGTCGGCATCCTGCTCGGCAAGCTCATGCCCGCCTCCGTGGACGCCTTGCGCGGCATGGAGTTCGGCTCGGGGAGCCAGATCAATGTGCCCATCGCCGTGCTCATATGGCTGATGATCATCCCCATGATGATGAAGGTGGACTTCACCTCGATCCGGAACGTCGGCCGGCGGCCGCGCGGACTGATGGTGACGGTCTTCGTCAACTGGATCGTCAAGCCTTTTTCCATGGCGCTCATCGGCTGGGTTTTCTTCCGCTGGGTCTTTTCCGCCTGGATAACCCCCGCCGAGGCGGACCAGTACATCGCCGGAGTCATCATCCTGGCCGCGGCTCCCTGCACGGCGATGGTGTTCGTCTGGAGCTACCTGACGGACGGGGATCCTGCTTATACGCTAGTCCAGGTGTCGGTGAACGACCTCATCATGCTGTTTCTGTTCGCCCCGATCGTGCGGTTCCTGGTCAGCGGGGCATCCTCGCTCGAGGTGCCGTTCCGCGTCCTGCTTTATTCGGTCATCGTCTTCATCGTTGTGCCGCTGGCAGCCGGCACACTGCTCCGCCGGTGGTTCATCCGCCGCCACGGCAAGATTTGGTTCGAGGACACGCTCCTGCCCCGGTTCGCGCCGGTCAGCATCACGGCGCTGCTGACCACCCTGGTCCTGATCTTCGCTTTCCAGGCGGACAATATCACCGGCAAGTTCATCCATGTCGTCCTGATCGCGGTGCCGATTCTGATCCAGGTCTATTTCAACTCGTCGCTCACATACGGGCTCATGCGGCTGTTCAGGGTCAGGCATGCGGTCGCCGCCCCCGGCGCCCTGATCGGCGCGAGCAATTTCTTCGAGCTTGCCGTGGCGACGGCCATCGCGCTCTTCGGCCCCGGATCCGGCGCGGCGCTCGCGACGGTGGTCGGCGTTCTCGTCGAGGTGCCCGTCATGCTGTCGGTCTGTGCCGCCTGCAACCGCACCCGGCATTGGTTCGAGTTCGACCACGCGGAGTCGGAGGCCTGACCTTTAGGTAAATGTTCGAAAACAGACAGGGCTTCGGACCTTGAGACGTGCACCTATTCAACGCGGAGGATGCCAGGCTGGACTGTTTCCTTAAGCGTCGCTGCCATCAAGACATGCTGCGGACGGCGGCGACCGGGCCCGGCTGCTCCTGTGTGAGATGCATCACGGAGTTGATATGCCAGGATCGGGCGCGGAGATACGTGGGAAGCGATCGCGGGACACGGCCGCATCCATCGGTACTCTTACGGCGCGAAGCAGAGAGTCCCGCTCCGGACACGCTGCCCGCCCAAGACCACCTATTCCGAATTCTGCATTCTGCATTCTGCATTCTGAATTCTGCATTCTGAATTCTGCATTCTGCATTCTGCATTCTGAATTCTGCATTCTGAATTCTGCATTCTGCATTCTGATTGAAAGCTCATGCCCATTTCCGGTGGAGGTGCAGCTCTCATGAAACGAACCATCCTTTGCGCACTTATCCTGTTAGCTGGGTCGACTCACTCATATGCTCAGGCAACCAAACAGCCGTCCGGGGTTTGCCCGCCTTTTCATCTCCGGGATGAATCCGGCAGCGTGATAGACCCGGTGGCGGGGATGAATGCGGCTGTTCCGTACTCCCCGAAGCAGACCTGCGGCCGCAGCGGCTGCCACAACTACAACCTGATCACCCAGGGATTCCATTTCACGCAGGGCGCCGGTGAAGAACCGACCGCCGACCAGAAAGCCCGCATCCCCTGGGCTTCGAGCCCCGGCAATTTCGGCGGGAACTGGTGTTCGCCCGCCCCGCTGTACCGCTACCTTTCGCCCAAGCACAACGATTCACCCGCAACCATGGACATGACCGCATTTACGTTTTTCACTTCCCCCTGCGGCACCTGTCACCCGGGCGGCGGATCGGCGGAATACGACCGCGCGGGTCATCGGTACGACCTTTGGATCCGGGACCCGGCCAGCGGATTCAAGTCCGGCGCCGACAACGGCTTCGACGGCGACTACCACAAGGCCCGCTGGGACGAGACCGGCGTGCTGGAGGCCGATTGCCTGCTGTGCCACCTGCCTGGTTACGCATATTCCGAACGGGAGAAACAGATCGGCAACTGGAACTTCCGCTGGGCGGCCACCGCCGGAGCCCGACTGGCCTCGGTGGCAGGTTCGATAAAGGATGGAAAACCCATCACAGTCACGTACGAGAAGGCCCGGTTCAACTCGGACGGGACGTTCGAGCCGCCGATGGTGCGTTCGCCGCGCAACGAGGCCTGCCTCAGCTGTCACGCCCAGCCCGGATGGAAAAAACGTGGGGCAAACTACCGGGCACGGACCGACGTTCACCTGCGCGCCGGGCTTCGCTGCGTGGACTGCCATCCGGCCGGAAGCTCGGCCGCGGACCCGCGGATCAAGGGACG
Organism: Acidobacteriota bacterium; assembly: GCA_013388445.1. Taxonomy (GTDB): domain Bacteria; phylum Acidobacteriota; class UBA6911; order UBA6911; family UBA6911; genus JACADW01. Next base: position 10,218 of record JACADW010000113.1, read on the forward strand.
CGAGGTGCACCAGATCGCCAAGGGGGACGATCCGGGCGGGCTGGTGCGCAACGACCTGGACGACACCATGCTTCGGTGCCTCGATTGCCATGATACAGGGCGGCTCGGGGCGCCGCGGGCCCGGCACAAGGGCCTGCCGCCGCTGCACCTGGACCGCATCTCGTGTCAGGCCTGCCACATCCCGGAACGGGTGGTCATGCCTATTCAGTTCCAGGCCAGCGACGTCTTCAATCCGGCGCCGAAGATCCTGTCGTCCAGCAAGAGGCTCTGGACGTTCTACGGTCCGGATGGCAAGTGGCGCAACCATTACGGCTATCTGGAAATGATGGGATACGACGACAAGCCCACCGAGCCGTTCCGCCCGGCGCTGGCCCTCTACAAGGGCAAGATCTATCCCGTGAATCGCGTCCACAGCGCGTGGCCCGGGATCGAGGAGGAAGGACGCCCCGGGATCATGCAGCCTCGCATGTCCGACATTTACAGGATGTGGACAACCCACCGCGCCGATCCCTCGAAATACCCGTCACTGGCGAAGATCGCGGACGATAACGGCGACGGCGTGGTCGAAGTGAACCGGCCCGACGAGATCGACGCACTCATCGAGGCGGTTACCCGGACGCTGGCCGACATCCGCTACCCCATGGAGGGCAAGCGGGTCGTGTGGGTATACAACGATCGGGTTTACCGGTCGGGCACCCGGTATCGGCTGATCGAGAAACATCCCTGGGAGGCGTCGCCCTACGGTAACGTCCACAAGTACAGCCATGACATCTACCCGGCCAGCGCCGCCCTGGGTTCCAAGGGTTGCACGGATTGCCACCGGAAGGACGCGCCCTTTTTCTTCGCCGATCTTGCCGCGTATCCTTTCGACAGCGATATGCGTCAGGTCTTGGTGCCCCAACACCGGCTGCTGGGCTACGAGGGACAACCCAGGGTTTACAGCGGCGCGGCGGGCGCGACCGCAACCTTCTTCCGCTGGCTGACGATCGTCGTTCTGGCGGCCCTGTTTGCGCACATCGCGTTCGACTTTGCCGCACGCCGGCGCCGGGCGAAGGATGCCGATGTCCGGTCCGGCGGCGAAGCGGGCGAAGGTATCGAGCGCTTCAACGTCCACTCCCTTGCGCAGCACTTGCTCCTGATGATCGGGGTGCTGCTCCTGTTCATTTCGGGTGTGTTCCTGTGGGGGCTGCGCTACCCGGGCGCCCTGTGGGCGGGAGCACTGGCCGGCGCCTGGGGCGGGGTCGACCTGTGGCGGTTCGTGCATCGAGCCGGCGGGGCAACGCTCATCTTTGTGTGCGCCTATCACCTGATATACATCCTGATCCATCCGGAGGGTCGCCGTGACTTCCGTCTGCTGCTGCCGCGGGCTCAGGATTTTCGGGACCTTATCCATAATATAAGGTGGTATTTCGGCGCGCGGCCCACCCCGCCACAGTTCGGGCGATTCACCTATTTCGAGAAGTTCGATTACTGGGCCGTTTTCTGGGGAAGCGTCATCATGATCGGCACCGGCCTGACCATGTGGTTCCCGGGAGCGCTTCAGCGCGTGGCCCCGAGCTGGGCACCGCGCGCTTTGGAGGCCTTCAAGGAGGCGCATGCCCACGAGGCCCTTCTGGCGTTCCTGGCGATCGTCATATGGCACGTTTATAACGTTCACCTGCGTCCGGGACGTTTTCCGGGATCGCTCTTGTTCCTGCACGGCCGGATGAGCCGGGAGGAAATGGCACGCGAACATCCGCTGTCGCTCGAGGGTCGCGGCGCCGTTTCCCCGCAGTGAGCCTGCTTCAGAAGGCCGGAAGAGCCTGAGCCGGCGGGCCAGTGCCCGCCACGCATGATCTTGAAGATCCTGCGATTGGAAAATCCCCTCACGCGCCGAGGCACACGCAATGAGGCACGAAGATATGGCCCGGCGGGGTACGCCCCGGCCGCCGGACGCGGCACTCTTTGGCGCGGCCAGGATCCGGCCCCTTTGGCTCCGCCCGGCGGACGGCGCCCCACCCTGTGTTTGACAGCGAGGCAAGGAGGAACCCATGTCGGTGATCACTGTTGGCAAGAGTTGCGACGAACTTCAGGCGGCGCTCTCGGCGCGCGGAGACCTTCCCGCGATCGTCCTCGGTTGCGACAAGTGCGCGAAGGTCAGCAAAACGGGCGGGTCCCAGGAGGTGCGCGAACTCCGCGACCGCCTGCGATCGTCGGGAGTCGCGATCCGCGAGCCCGCCGGCCTGGTCGACGCTGTCGAGGAGGGCCTGTGCGATCCGAAGGCGGTGGCGGAGAAGCTTGTCCCCCTCACGACCTCGCCGCAGCGCGACTACCAGATCCTCGTGCTCTCCTGCGGGGCCGGCCTCAAGTGTGTGCGCGACATATTGCCCGGAGTCCGTCTGGTCCCGGGACTCGACACGCTCGGCCCGGGCGTCAAGGGCGAACTGGCTTGCCTCGCCTGCGGCCACTGCGAGTTCGGAGAAGCCGGCTGCAAGATGCTGCGCGTCGCCGGGGAGCAGGCCCGCCGGCTGTCCCTGGGCTACCCCGCAAGATGAGGGATCGAACGATGCCGTCCATTGCCACTGCAGCAAGCAGGATGAATGAGATCCTCCGGCTCGAAACCGAGCCGGCTGCGGTCTTCCTTCTGCCGCCCGGGCCCGTGCCTTCCCATTTGGACTCTTTCGGGAAGGTCGCGGCGCACCAGCCCTCGGAATGGGGCGACAGATTTGACGGTGCAGCCCGACACTCGATCAGAACGTGCTCGCCGGCAGCCCGGCCTTGAGGAGACAGCCCGTGTGGATAGTCAAATTAGCCTTGAGGCGGCCATACACCTTCGTGGTGGCCGCCATCCTGATAGCGATCCTCGGGGGGATCGCGATATCGCGGATGCCGACGGACATCCTTCCGAATATCGACATCCCGGTGGTGAGCGCCATCTGGCAGTACCGTGGGTTGTCCGCCGACGAGATGGAAAAGCGCATCACGATCCCGTCCGAACGATCGTTCACCACGGCCGTCAACGATATCGAGCACATCGAATCGCAATCACTTGCGGGCCTCGGCGTCGTCAAAGTGTTCTTTCACCCCGGCACGCCTGTGGAGGCCGCCGTTGCCCAAATGACCGCCATATCGCAAACGGTGACGAGGCAGATGCCGCCAGGAACCACGCCTCCGCTCATTATCCGCTTCAATGCTTCGAGCGTGCCGATACTGCAGCTGGGCCTCAGCGGCCGGGGACTCTCTGAGCAGGCCCTCTTCGACCTCGCAGCGAACTTCCTTCGGACGCAGCTGGCGACGGTGCAGGGCGCCTCCGTGCTGCAGCCGGCGGGCGGCAAGGCGCGCCAGATCATGGTGGACCTGGACCCCGGGGCCCTTTATGCGCAGGGTCTGACCCCATCAGACGTCTCGGCGGCCATCAACGCGCAGAGCCCGATCCTTCCGGCGGGAACGGCGAAAATCGGGGATCGCGAATACAACGTCCGCCTGAACAACAGCCCGGATGTTGTCGAGACCCTGAATGACATGCCTGTCCGCCAGCAGGGAGGCGCCACGGTCTATATCCGCGACGTGGCCCGGGTGCGCGACGGCGGGGCGGTTCAGACGAACGTCGTGCGCCAGGACGGCCGCCGCGGCGCGCTGCTCTCGATTCTCAAGACGGGGAGGGCGTCGACGCTGGAAATAGTCGAACGCGTCAAAAGGGAGTTGCCCCGCATCCTCTCCACGCTCCCTCCGGAACTCGATGTCCGCCTCCTGCTGGACCAATCGCTGTTCGTCCGCGCCTCGATCAGAGCGCTGCTCTATGAAGGTCTGCTGGCGGGCGTGCTGGTCTCGCTCATGATCTTGCTGTTCATCGGGAGCTGGCGCAGCACGCTGATTGTCTGCACCTCGATCCCCCTATCCATCCTGACGTCGCTGATCCTGCTCTACCTGCTCGGCGAGACGATCAACGTCATGACGCTGGGCGGCCTCGCGCTCGCCATCGGCATTCTTGTCGACGAGGCCACCGTGGAAATCGAAAACATCCACAGGAATCTGGCCATGGGCAAGTCGATCATCCGTGCGGTGCTGGACGGTGCGCGCGAGATCGCGGTGCCGGCCTTCGTGTCCGCGCTTTCAATCTCGATCGTCTTCGTGCCGGTCATGTTGCTGCGGGGCACGGCGAAGTACCTTTTCCAGCCACTGGCCATGGCCGTGGTCTTCGCGATGCTCGCTTCCTACGTTCTTTCGCGCACCCTGATCCCCACCATGGTGCGGTACATGCTCAAGCCGGAGCTGCATCTGTACCGTGCGGGCGAGGGACATGCGGCCGTCGGAAAGGGTCCTGTGTGGCGCATTCACCACGCATTCAACCGCGGTTTCCAAGGATTCCGCGCCGGCTATGGCCGCGGGCTGTCCTGGGCTTTGGATCATCGCTGGACGGTTGTGCTGCTGTTTGCCGCTTTTTGTTCAGGATCGGGATTGCTGGCAACGCAATTGGGCGCCGACTTCTTCCCGCAAGTGGACGCCGGGCAGTTGCGCCTCCACGTGCGGGCGCCGGTGGGTTCGCGCCTGGAGACCACGGAAGAGCTCTTCGCCCGAGTCGAAGAACGCATCCGCGGGATCATCCCGGAGGAAAAGCTGGACACCATCCTCGACAACATCGGACTGCCCGTGCTGCCCATAAACATGGCGTACACCGATTCGGCCACCATCGGGTCCGCCGATGGCGAAATCCTCATTTCGTTGAGCAAGGACCGGAAGCGCGGGGAGACCTGGGAGTATGCCCGCCGCCTGCGGCAGGAATTGCCGCAGGCCTTTCCCGGGATGACCTTCTTCTTCCGGCCGGCCGATATGGTGAACCAGATCCTGAACTTCGGCATCCCGGCGCCGATCAACATTCAGGTCGTCGGCCGCAACCAGCAGGCTAACTACCGGATCGCGAAGCAGATTGAACAGCGGTTGGCCGCCGTGCCCGGGGCAGTGGACGTACGCTTGCATCAGGTACTGGACGCGCCGGAGTTGCTCATCAACGTCGACCGCACGCGCGCCGCCCAGATGGGCCTGACGCAGAGAGAGGTGGCCGGCAGCGTGCTCGTCTCGCTCAGCTCGAGCGGCCAGGTCTCTCCCAATTACTGGCTCGACCCGGCCAGCGGCGTGAGCTATCTGATCGCAGTGCAGACGCCGGAGTATCGCATTGCCTCGGTGGACAGCATACGCAGCACGCCGCTGGCTTCAGCACGGGGTAATGGGCCGCAGCTGCTGAGCAATCTCGCGACCGTGGAGCGCGCCACTTCTCAGATGGCCTCCAGCCACTACAACGTGCAGCCCGTGCTGGATATCTACGCGAGCGTCCAGGATCGCGATCTCGGCGCTGTCGCCGCCGAGGTCGACAAGATCGTCAAGGACGCGGGCGCAAAACTTCCGCGCGGCTCGTTCATCCAGGTCCGGGGACAGATGCAGACCATGCGGGAGTCCTTCCTGGGACTCGCCGGCGGACTGATCCTCGCGGTGGCGCTGGTGTACCTGGTAATGGTGATCAACTTCCAGAGCTGGCTCGACCCGTTCATTATCCTGACCGCCTTACCCGGAGCGTTCTCGGGTATCGTCTGGTCGCTCTACGTCACGCAGACCACCGTCAATGTCCCCTCCCTGATGGGCGCCATCATGAGCATCGGCGTGGCCACAGCCAACAGCATCCTGCTCGTCACCTTCGCGAACCAGCGGCGGGCGGAAGGGACCGAGATTCGAGAGGCCGCGCTTTCAGCGGGAACCACTCGCCTCAGGCCGGTCTTGATGACGGCGGGCGCCATGATTCTGGGCATGCTTCCCATGTCGCTCGGGTTTGGCGAGGGCGGAGAGCAGAATGCGCCGATCGGCAAGGCCGTGATCGGTGGATTGCTGCTGGCGACTCTTGCGACGCTCTTTTTTGTCCCCGTGGCTTATCGTCTTCTTCGGGAGAAAGCTCGCCGGAAGGCACCGGAAGAGGACTTGGAGTTGCTGGCATGAAAAATCAACGAGAGACGGAAATCACCGAACCGGCTGCACCGGAAAGAAGAAACAGCCGGCTTCGAAAGACACTGGCCTGGGTCGCCGTGGCCCTGGTATTGGCGGGTATCCTGGCGTTGGGCTACCGGCCGCGGGCGGCACGGGCCCGCAAACTGGCGGCGTCCAATCAGGCCGAGCGGCACGCACTACCTGCCGTGACGGTTGTGCCCGTGAAGGAGGCGCCCGCCGAGACCGAACTGGAGCTGCCGGGGAATGTTCAGGCACTCACGGAGACGGCGCTCTTCGCCCGCGCCGACGGTTACATCAAGCGACGGTTGGTCGACATCGGAGACCGGGTAAAGACCGGCCAACTGCTTGCGGAGATTGAATCCCCCGAACTGGACCAGCAGATCCATGAGGCCCAGGCCTCGCTCCAGCGCGCCCGCTCGAGCCTGCGACAGGCGGAGGCATCTTTCTCCCAGGCACAGGCCAACCTCGGCTTGGCGGAAGTCACCGCGCGGCGGTGGCTGAGGTTGGCGGCCAGGGGCGTGCTGTCCGAGCAAGACGGCGACGAAAAGCGGGCGGCGCTGGAGGCCCGCAAGGCCGATGCCGCGGCCGCTGAAGCCGCCGTGCAGGGAGCTCGGGAAAACGTCACGGCCAACGAGGCCACGGTCCAGCGCCTCCTCGAGTTGCGGTCTTTCCGGCAGGTGCGGGCGCCGTTCGCAGGTGTGATCACGGCCCGGAACATCGATGTCGGCTCGCTGGTCAGCGCAGGCAGCAGCTCTTCGCTCCGCGAGCTCTTCCGGCTTGCCCAGACTCATACTCTGAGGGTATTCGTCAACGTACCCCAGAGCGAAGTCGCCGGTATCAAGCCCGGCATGCCTTGCAGCGTGGGGGTCGAGGAATACCGGGACGAGAAGTTCCAGGGGAGAGTGACGCGGACGGCGAATGCCCTCGAGACTTCTTCCCGGACCTTGCTGACCGAGGTTCAGGTCGTCAACCGGAACGGCGCATTGCTGCCAGGCATGTACGCCACAGTGCGTTTCAAGATCCGCCGGGCAAGTCCCCCGTTGCTGATCCCCTCGGCCGCCTTCCGCAACACGGAAGAGGGGCCCATGGTGGCCGTGCTGAAGGAAGACAGCTCGGTCCACCTGCAACCCGTCCGACTGGGGCGGGACTATGGCGCGCAAATGGAAGTCATCGACGGCCTGCGGCCCGGCCAGAAGCTGATCACGAACTGGACGGACGAAATCAGGGAAGGCACCCATGTGAAATCCGTTGCGGCGGCGAAGCCCGCCGCCCCCCGAGCCGGAGGTCAGGTAAAATGAAGCGACTGCTCTTTCTTGTTCCCTTCCTGCTGTGCGCCTCGCTGCCGGGTCAGATTCCCGAGGATTCGCCGCGTCTCGGTTCGCTGGTGCGTGGCGATAGTCTCTACCTTTCCCTCCAAGACGCCATTGCAATCGCGCTCGAAAACAACCTCGATGTCGAGTTGCAGCGCATCGGTCCGGGATTTGCGGAAACCGATATCAAGCGCACGCAGGCCGGCTCCCTGCCGCGCGGGGTGCCGTTCAGCGTGCGCGAGGGCCCCAAGAGCGCCGGCAGCAGCGGCGCGGACCTGCTGGCCCCGCTGCTCGGTCCGGCGCCCGAGACAAACCTTTCCGTAGCGGGACAGACGCAATTGAGCGCAGGCCCCTTGCCGCCTTCACTGGACCCCGTGCTCTCCGGCAGGTTCTCCCAAAACCATGCAACGGTTCCCCAGGTCAATTCATTTCAATCTGGGACCTCCGCGCTGATCACCGACACGAGCGCCTGGAGCATAAACTGGCAAAAGGGTTTCCTTTACGGGGGAGAGCTCAGGGCGGGGTTTGAGAACATGCACCAGTCCCTGAACCACCTTCGCTATGATCTGTCCCCCTTCCATGCAACCTCGTTCGGCATCACTGATTTCGGTACTCTGATTTGGCCCCTTTCGGAAGTTTAATTTGGCCCCA
>JACADW010000063.1 GCA_013388445.1 Acidobacteriota bacterium
GCATTGTATGGCCAAACCGGGGTCCCGGATCCGGCTTTTTCTACACACCTGTCTTGTTGCAAACCGATCGCCGGATGCTCGAAATCGATGATATAGGTTGCGCGCATCGCCGGACTGGGATAGACACCCGCGAACTTGTCACCGTGACGCACCTCGATGGGTTCCTCGATGACCATGTACTGGCGCAAGGCCTCCTGCTCCTGCACGCCGACGCGGTCGATCTTCTCGATGAACCGTTTGCCGCTGCCATCCATGATCGGCACTTCCATGGAATCGAGATCTATGTACAGGTTGTCTATGCCGAGCCCGTACAGCGCCGAGAGCAGATGCTCTACCGTCGAGATCATGACTCCTTTTTTCATCAGCGTCGTGGCGTAGCTCACCCTGGCCACGTGCGCCCTCGTAGCCTCGATCTGGAAATCCTTCAGGTCCATCCGACGGAAGATAATCCCCGTTCCCGTCGGCGCAGGCGTAAGGCGCAGATGGACCGGGTAACCGGTGTGCAGCCCGGTTCCTTCCAGCCTGATCTCGCCCCTGAGCGTCCTTTGAAACGGCAGCATACGTGCTCTGCTTCCCCACCCGGGGCTGTGTGTCTGCCTGAGACACACCCCCCGTCCAAAATTATGGAATAACGAGTTTAAGCAATAACTGATCCACTTACCGTCAGTTAAGCGTGGATTCTATATCCATTTGATTTTATTGATACTTATGTAATTTCCGATCCTATCCGCCTGGATTCCCCCTGGCTGATTGTGTCCCGCTTGACACAGCCTCCAGCCAATGGCCTGCTGGTAGCCGCCGGCGGCTGAGTGCTGAAGGCTCCGGAGCAGATCAGCCTGCATGTATCCGAAATGGCCGCCTGTTTCCGATTGTGTGCGCCGCAGCTATATGTTAAAAAGAATCGAGGTGCAGAGGATGGTTGGAGGGTTTCAGGGCAACTACTGGTACTGGCGGGGCGTGCTCGGGGCCGACCGAGTCCGTTCGCTGCCCGTTCCCTGAAACTAGACCGAGAGGGGATTCAGGAGAGCCGTGAACGACTCGAGGCGTTCACGGCTTTTTCATTTGGTGCGCCATGAAATCCAGAGTGAGCCCGGTGCTGCAGCAAGTTGAAGAGCTCTCCCGGAAGGGAAACGTCATTCCGATCCGCAAGGACATCCTGGCGGATCTGCTCACACCCGCGGCCGCCTTCCTGCGCATCGCCCATGGGCGTCGCCGCGCATATCTCCTGGAGAGCGTCGAAGGGGGCGAGCGCATGGCTCGCTACTCGTTCCTGGGCTGGGACCCGTTTCTCGTGATCCGCGGCAGGGGAGATTCGATCATCATCGAGGAGTCGGGAGAAACGATACAGGAGAAAGTACATCCGTTCGACAAGCTGAGGCAGCTTGCTCTGAGGTACCGCCCCGTATCCCTGCCGGAGGCGCCGCCGTTCCTCGGAGGGGCTGTCGGCTATTTCGCCTATGACTTCGTGCGCCAGTTCGAAAAGTTGCCGGTAATCGCGACTGACGACCTCGGGATGGAAGACCTGCACCTGATGTACTTTTCGGACATCCTGGTGTTCGACCACCTGCTTCATCGCATCCACATCGTTGCCAACATACTGGTCGACCGTGGCTCACAGAGCCTGGAGGCAAAATATCAGGATGCTGTGTCGCGGATCGAACAGACCGAGGCGCGGCTCACGGCGCCGATGTCCCTTCCCGTATCTCCTCCGGCGCAGAGCGTCCCGGAGGTTCAGTCCAACATGACCGAAGACCAGTACCATTCCATTGTCCGGAAGGCGAAGGAACATATCCGGGCGGGCGACATATTCCAGGTCGTTTTGTCGCAGAGGTTCCGGATGCCGGTCACCTGTGATCCGTTCGACATCTACCGCGCGCTGCGTTTCATCAATCCTTCGCCCTACATGTTTTTCATCCGCATGGAGGACCTTCACCTCGTGGGAGCCTCTCCCGAGATGCTGGTGAAGGTTCGAGACGGGCGCGTGGAGTATGGCCCCATAGCCGGTACGAGGCCCCGGGGCAGGACCCTGGAGGAGGACAGACGGCTTGCGGAAGAACTGATCAACGACGAGAAGGAGCGGGCCGAGCACATCATGCTTGTGGACCTCGGCCGCAACGACCTCGGCCGTGTCTGCGAATTCGGCTCCGTGCGTGTCACCGACCTGATGCGCATCGAGAAATACAGCCACGTGATGCATATCGTGAGCAGCATCGAAGGGAGGCTGCGCGCGGGTCTGGATTGCCTGCACGCCCTCGCGGCCTGCCTGCCGGCGGGCACTCTCTCGGGGGCGCCCAAGGTGCGGGCGATGGAGATCATTGAAGAGCTGGAGCCCAGCCGCAGGGGGTTGTACGGCGGAGCCGTCGGCTATATCGATTTCTGCGGCAACCTCGACACCTGCATCGCGCTGCGAACCCTTGTCATCCGGGACGGCACTGCTTACATCCAGGCCGGGGGAGGAATAGTGGCCGATTCGTCCCCGCAACGCGAGAGGGAGGAGTCGTGCAGCAAGGCCAGCGCGTTGATCCGGGCTAAGGATAGGAGGTTCAAGCTGCCTCCTCGCAAGTCAGCCTTCTGATCCGGGCGCCGACGCGCCTCCCTGCGTGCCCTCTCTCAGCTGCTGATAACAGATGATATGTCGACTGAAACGTCTGCGCCTCAATTCGAGACGCATTATACACAGGCACCGCGCATCCGGATGCGCCTTTTGGGCACACCCCTACCTATTGCAACACCTATTATCTATTTGTCTATGTGTAAGTCAGCCGTTATCAATCTGTCCGTAACGACCGCAAGAGACCGCGGCATAGGTGAAGAGATTGGCCGGCATTATGGCAAACGGCGCCCCGGGCGTGTTCAAGGCGACCAACAACCTGAGCATCGGGAAGGTAACTTCCTGGGCGTTTCTGCCGGCAGGGGCGAATCAGGCCGCGCAGGAGGATAGAGGAGAGGAATCATGTTCAGAACTGCAGGATATGTTGCGGCAATCGTTGCATCACTAGTGCTGTCAGTCCCGGCCGCTTATGGGGACAACAGCAGGAAATTCGGCTTTGAAATCGAAGCCGGACCCGTCTGGCAGAGCCGCAACGATGTCCGCATACCCAGCGATGCCGGAACGGAATTCTCCTTGAGCGACATCCAGGGCAGCGGCCCGTTTGCGGCCGCTCGGGTTTATTTCGACTATGCTTTCCTGCCAAAGCATGAGCTGCGCCTTCTGGCAGCGCCACTCACGCTGAAAGGGACCGGAGAGCTGGCAGAGCCCACCTTGTTTGCGGGCGAAACGTTTTCTCCGGATCAGCCTGTCGAGGGCGTTTATCAGTTCAATTCTTATCGCTTCACCTATCGATACCGCCTCTACGAAGGGGATCGATGGACCTGGAAGATCGGCGCGACAGGGAAGATCCGCGACGCCAAGATAGAATTGAACCAGGGAGGACTGTCGGCAGTCGATGACAACGTCGGATTCGTCCCTCTGCTCCACCTCGACGGAGAATACCGCTGGAATCAGAAGTGGCGTTTGAACCTCAACATGGATGGATTGGCTGCCCCTCAGGGGCGAGCTTTTGATGTTGCGCTCAAGATGAAATACGATCTTTCCAGGAACTGGACGCTGGGTTTCGGCTACCGTACGCTGGAAGGAGGGGCGGATGCGGAGGACGTCTTTGCTTTTGGCTGGTTTCACTATGCCGTTGCATCCATCTCTTTTCGCTTCTGAGCGCAGATCCGGGCCACGGTCATACAGGTCGGCGGCCATCGAATCGTCATCGAAGCAGGACCACAGACGCACTGAACGGACCAACTTGAGCCTCTGCCGCGACGCAAGTACCTGGCTTGCCGTGGGCCCTATCGGAATCTGATTGGGGACTCGGCTTGCGAATCTATAACGCGCCGGGACTCGCAACCGCGCCCTCTTATTAGAAAGCCTCGACTTTGCCGCCGTGGAGCGCAAGCTGAGCGCCCACGACGCCGCATTCTACCTGGTCGCCCGGGCGGCGGGCCAGCCCCGCCAGCACGGCGATGTGCAGTTCATCTGTCTTCTGAAGGGCTCGCTGGCTCTAAGGATCAAGGCCGATGGGCGTGTCCTCGAATCCGGCGATTCGATGCATTTCGATTCCGGCGTTCCCTACGGCTATCGCAGCCTCCCGAAGGGCAGATGTGCGGCCCTGGTCGTAACGATCCCCTGATCTCCAAATGGGGACTGACGACACCAAGTTCCTGATTAGATTGGAGGTTGGCCATCCCAGCCTCGATTTCCACGGTAAGGGAAAACCTCCGGTATTCCGTACAGTGCATTGCGCTGACCATTCTGAAGTTGCTGTGATGCGTCGTATGCGATCAGCACGCTTCCGAGGATCGAGCCGTATCGCATGATGTCGGCCTGCTCCGATCATGATGTTCACCGGCGCCGGCCAGCCTTGCGGGCGGCCTTTCAAGAGGCGGGTCTCGCCCGTCTGCGGCCCACATGGGCATAGGCCACGATCTCGATGCGGGCCCCGGGAGCCATGAGCTGGGCTACGATCGTCGCCCGGTTCGGGTAGGGTTTGGGGAAATATTCGCCATAGACCGCGTTCATGCCCGGAAAGTCCTTGAGATCGGGCAGGTAGACCAGAACCTGCGCCACATCGGCCAACGTGGCACCTGCCGCCTTCAGCGTCTTCCTGAGATTGTCGAGGGTCAGCCTGGTCTGTTTGTCGATATCGCCCGTCTCGATCGTCCCATCGGCCTTGATGGGAATCTGCGCCGTATAAATCACACCATCGGCGACAATGGCCCACTCGATGGGTGCAGCAGGCACCGGCAACCCCGATTTGACAGCTTGTTTCATCGTTGCCCCTCCTCTGGATTGTGTGTGTGGCATGGCCAGTTTCGGCTCATTCTTAAGTCAGTTCTCAATGAGGGACAACATGCTGATACATCGGGATTTTTGTCGCAACGATCATCTTGACAAGTCCTCATAAACCGAGTCTTGTGAAATGACACTCGAGCCACTGTGCGCAGCCTCTTTCACATGCTCTTTCTGGACGGACGCCTGTCTTGCCCTGGCGTCACTCAGAATCCCTATCTTTGCTCCCGGAATTGTTCCTTTGGGATAGCAGCCCATCTTCACGGCCGGACTGTCGGCCTGAACCCGGAAGTCAAGGGCGCTGAGATTCCTGCAGGCAAAGTCGCCGAGCACACTCCCCTGCTCCAGGTTCAGTTCCTTGCGCACGGCATCAAGCGAGCTGTAAACCCGGGGACTTTTTGCACGGGCGCCCCAGATGAAGATGTCGTGACCGTCGCCAGCGGCGTAGAGGTTATCTTCCATTTTGAGGTTCAGGCTTTCCAGAGAAAGCCCCCTGGGGAAGGGCTGGTCGGAGCCTTCCCCCCACTCGTCCCACAACTCTTTGGCCGGGTCCCCCATGTGAGCATCGGCGCGATAATTGATGGTGGTTTTGGCGCGATAATTGATGGCGTTTCTCTGTGTGCTTGGCATCGTTGAAGCCGGTTCCCGGTTCCGTTCCCGTCGCGGGCCTTGGGCC
>JACADW010000169.1 GCA_013388445.1 Acidobacteriota bacterium
GCCGAGGCGGACATGAACGGCACTGGGGAACTGTCATCGCAGACGATCCACGCCACCTTTTGAGGCTCCTTCTTGTCGTCGCGCATTACGATGCCGCTGGTGGGGCCGAGCCCCGACAGGAGTCGCTCGAACTCGAGCGAGGTCAGCACATTGGGCAGTGTGCCATAGCCATGTCTGCGAAGAGTCTCGCCCTTGTCCTCCTCTGCGCCCGTGGCCACGATTATAGCTCCGACGCTTATCTCCACCACTTGCGGCTGTTGCTGGAAGTCGATCGCTCCCGGTTGGCACGCCTCCACGCATGGGGGGGTTGCCCCCTCGCCGCACTTGCCCGTGGCTATGTAGGAACACTTCTCGGGGTTGATGATGGCCTTTCTCGGAGGGAAAGGAGAGTAGAAGGAGATTGCCTTGGACGCTCCCCTCCCCAAGTTGAACTCCATGGGGATGCCGCCCACAGGGCAGGCGGGAAAGCAGTCCGTGCACGCAGTGCATTTCACCGGATCGACGTACCGGGGCTTCTTGAGGATCCTGACTTTGAAGTCTCCTGGCTCTCCTTCGATATCGAGGAGCTCCGCAAAGGACAGGATCGTCATACTCGGATTGCTCGTGAGCTCGAGCATCTCGGGAAGCTGTGTGCAGGTCGCGCATTCGTTGGATGGGAATATCTTGTCGATCTGCGCCATCTTACCGCCGATGGTGGGCTTTTCCTCCAAGAGGTAGACCCTGAATCCCTGCTGTAGCAGCTAGGCGGACGCACGCATTCCCGAAATCCCCGCTCCCACTACAAGAACCGCTCCCCTCATCTTTGCTTTCCTCCTAGCCTGCCGACCCCGTATCTCCATGAAGTCTGTACGCAAGCATAGCACGATGATCTGCCGCCGGGACGAGCGGTCAGCGAAGTCGAATCCCGACTGGCGTTGCATAGAAGGCAGGGAGATGAAGATAAGGGGCGTCGCCCGGCCGGCGGCACCCACCTCGCCCGGGCACGTCTCCATACCGCTGGTTGACGGACAGCAGGATGAGCGACTGCGCTCGGGTCAGGGGAGAAACCGCTCGGGGTGCCTGAGCTTCTCCGGAAGATAGGTGTCCATCACATAATTCAGGCCGTGCTTCGCCAGTGCCTGCTGCTCGGCGCGCACCCCCATGCGCACCAGCTGCTCGATGGCGCTGATCCAGTCCTTGTGATGCCGGATAAAGGGGTCGTTCTTGAGAGCGTCGCGGGCGCGCTTGACGTCCACGTCCTTGAGGGGATGGGTCGGCAGCTTGTAGTCGACGATGTCCTTCGGCGTGATTCCCAGGAACTTCGCCTGCGGCACGCAGAAAAACTCGTTGAGGTGGGCGGCGTTGCCCGAGCCCACCTTGAGGGTCCGGTAGATGTTGGTGATGCCGTAAGGGTCGCCGTCGACAAAGACGTAGACGGGGATCTTCTTGTAGTCGGCGAGGCGCCGGATGAAGCGGCGGCAGGCCCGCGTGGGGACCCCGCCCATGCTGATGAGGATGCAGTCGGCCTTCTTCCAGTAATTGTGCTTCACGAGCCTCTGGAACATCCCCGCCGTCTCGATCACCAGGATGAAGGCGGCGTCGGTTTCGAAGCGCAGCTGCTCGACCGAAATCGGTATGCTGTAGGCGCCCGAGCCGAACCGCGTGCAGTCGATGCGTATCTCTCTGCCCGTGTCGCGATCATGGTCGATCACCACCAGTTTTCCGGCGACGTCGCCGCCTTTTTCCTCCGGGATAAAACCGAGCTGCTCGCGGTTCATTCCGAAGAAGGCCTCCACGTCGTCCATGACCGTGTCCGATTCCGGTTGCTCCGCGAAACGGGCATCCTGCCAGTTCTTGGAGACGTAGTACGCCTCCCGCTTGGTCGCGATGTCGTCGGTTTCGACCAGTTCCTTGGAAAGGGCGATCATCCGCAGCGTCTGCGCGAACGTCTTGACCGTGTTGACTGTCAGGGTCCGTTCCTTCTTCTGGCCCGCGATCTCGAAAAAACCGCGCTGGGGGTGGTACCGGACATTGGCCAGGGAACGCACGGGGAATTTCATCGTGGGCTTCTTCCGGGCCAGGATCTTGCGCCGGATCTCCTCGGCCGAAGACTTTATGGCCGTCAGAACCGCCTTTTGCCTTGACCCGGAGGGTTTGACACCTGAGACCGTTTTCTTGGGCATGCTGCGTAGCTCCCGACCTGTCCGAATGAAGGCCTCACTCGATCGGCTCGCGCGACCGGCTGCGCTCCAGGACCTCCTTGAGCGTCGCGACCAGTTCTTCCTCCGCGGGTCTGGCGAGTCCCAGGATTTCGCGCAGGGCGATGCCGATGTGCGGTATGTACCTCTCGATGTAGGAGCGCTTCTTTTCTTCCTCGGCGGCCCGCCGATGTGCGCGGATATGGGTTGCGAGCCTGCGGCCGCAGTCCTGGAGGGCGAGCCGCAGTTCGCGGATGATCTCGGGATACGCGGCGATCGCCTCCTTGCTTTCCGAGGTGAACGGCACCCACACCGACGCGATATGGACGAACAGCACCACTGGGCCGGTGGGCAAGGCTCCCTTGGACTGGGAGAGACCGTAGGAACGCCAGTCGATGCTCAGCACGGCCTTGGTTATGGCGCAGGCGGACTGCTGGTATTGAAGCGGCACGCGGTTGGCGAACCGGAAGAGGTCCACGAGATCCTCGGACGGGAGGCTCCCCCCGTAGGCCATGCCCACCTCGACCAGGAATGGATTACCCCTGTAGACCGCAGGCGATCTCGACACGGCCGTGAAGAACGACGCGGGGATCACCTTCTTCAGCCCCGCGAGGATCTGTTCTTCCCCGATCGGCGACAGGCAGTTCGTCGGGGGACTCATGATCTTCACGCTGTTGATGGCGCGGTAGAGGCGCTCCGCCTCGTGCACGGCGATCAGGTGGGGGTTTGAACTGGGCCGCAAATCCGCCGCTTCGCAGATCTTCTCCGCGACGATTTCGCTTACGCGCGAGAAATCGCGCTTCAACGCCAGGTCGAGACGGCGTGCGGTCGTCTCCTTGAGCATCTTGATCAGGACGCGTAGCTCGACCCCGTAGGGGTGGGGTTTGATCGCCCTGGGCGCGGGCGGCAGGACGTTCGACGACCGGGGGAAATGGATGCTCCCTTCGCCGCCGGGGAAATCGTAGAAGATCTCCGCGTGGGGGTTCGCGATGGCCGTCTGCCGGATATAGTCGTCGACCGAGTGGCGCCCGCGCTTGTAGGTGCCCACCAGTTCGATCTCGACCTTAGTCCCGTGCGCCGGTTCCCAATCCACGGCCTTGTCGGTGATGACCTGAGGGGTGTTCTTGCGGGTGTCGATCTGGATTTCGTAGTAATGCGCCGGCTTTCCCGACCCCGTGCGGGAAGTGACGGCGATGGACTTCCCGGTGGTCAGCAGTCCGTACATGCCGGCCGCCGAGATGCCGATCCCCTGCTGGCCGCGCGCCTGCTTCAGCGTGTGGAACTTGGACCCGTAGAGGAGCTTGCCGAAGATCTTGGGGATCTGGGCCTTCACGATCCCCGGCCCGTTGTCCTCCACCGAGATATGGAAGCGGTCCTCCGCCAGCTGGTCGATGTTCACCTTGAGGACGGGCAGCAGGCCGGCTTCTTCGCAGGCGTCCAGAGAATTGTCGACGGCCTCCTTGATCGCCGTGAGGAGAGCTTTCTGCGGATTGTCGAATCCGAGGAGGTGGCGGTTCTTGGTGAAAAACTCCGAGACGGAGATCTCCCGCTGGCGCGAAGCGAGGCTCTCGGCAGTCTGGCGCCGCGCGGGCCGGGCGGCTCTTTCAGCGGGGGCCTCCACGCTGCCGACGGCTGCTGTTTCGACCGGCTCCGCGACAGCCGGGACGAGTTGCACGGCGCGATCCGGGCGCACCGGGGATGAAGGCTCTATCAGGCTGAGCTGGCGGGGATGATGGTCTTCTGCGCTTTGCGGTTTTCCGGCCTTGGGCCTGGGGCGTACAGCCGTGCCGGGCTTTGCGGAAACGGGCGGCTCGCGGACAGGGAACAGCGAAAGCGTCCCAGGTTTGGGTTTGGTCGGAATGGTCCTACGCCTCCTGTCGCAGCGGCACGAGCGACGAAGAATCATAGAGAAACCGCGCCGGCAATTCAACGCAGAGCCAGGGCGAGCGCCTGTTGACGCAGCGCTGCCAATTTTGATATTTTGATAGCTAGGGAGTTTGGCCGGCTGAGTTCCGCTTCCTGCCGCCATCGACGCATCCTGAAGTTCCGGTTTTCTCTTGCAATCTCCCTACAGGGTCCCTGATCGGGCGGATCCGATTATACAGCTTCAGAAGGGAGACCATGAAAATGCGATCAGTGATTTGCGCGACCCTGGTGTTCGTGTCTGTCTTGGGGTTGCCGATGCCCGGCACCACGGTCGATTGTCCGCCATGGTGTCCGATGACCGAGCCCGTGGATGACTATGCGATCGTCGATAGCTGCGGTACCTATACGGCATGCATTCTTTGGCATGGCGATTATGCCTACCAGACCGACCTCTGCATCGGAGTGAGCACATCCATCAACTACTCCTGCTGCTTCATGTGGTGCATTGGGGGGTGTTACGACTGTTACCCCTACATCTATTACTCGATGTATGCGTGCTAGGCCGCGCTGGATTCACCGGAAAGGAGGTCATGTACGATGAGAATCCTCATTGCTTCGATGTCGGGAATTCTGTGTTTTATGCAATTGAATCTCGCTCAGACCGAAGCGTTGCCCGAGACGACGGTTGACAGCGCCGTCGACAGCAAAGGCACTCTCTATATTCTCACGCAACGCTCCTTGAGAGTGCAGACAGCCGGGGGAGCACGGAGCGAAACGACTCTCGCTCCAAGCCTGGCTGTCGCCGATTCCGGATTCACAAGGGAGATTCTCCATGCCATCGCCGTGGATCGGAACGATGAACCGACGGTGCTATGGAGCGGCATGCGTGGTAACGGCTCGGTCGACACCTTCGTGACGCGGTTGAACACGAAGGCCGGTGTAAGACTCGGCCTGTCCTTCGGAACGGCCAGGAGCCTTTCCATATCGTCAACGGGAGATATCTACGTCCTTGGACTCGCGAGGGATCAGGAGCCGCTGCTCGTTGCGCACCAGTTTACGGCGACGGGCTTGCACGTAAGATCGTTCCATCCGTTTTTGGGAAGCAGTGCATCGGATCTCGAGGCGCGCCGGAAACAGCTGTCGCGCGCCAGGATCGCGGCGGGCGCGGACGCCGTGTACCTGCTGTTCCCGTTTCTTTCGAATGCAGTGTATGAATATCGGCAGGGAACGCTCGCAAAGGCGCACGACTTCGAAGGTGTGAACGGCCCGGGGCGGAAGGTCCTATCCATCTTCTCAAACGAGGGCAATGTATTGTTGCACTCGGTGGTGAATGGTGAGACGGGTGAGATCTTGCGGCATGAGATTCTCAATGTTGCCGATGGGGCGATCGTCAGGTCCTTTTCCGCTCGCGAAATCGCGGGCCCTGTGTTGGGCATGACTCCGGACGGACGCGTTATCTGTCGAGATGCAACCGTGGGCCCGTCGCGCGACAGTATCTCCCATCGGAGGTAGGTCCAGCCGCCCGTGGACGGGGATGTGGGAGGCCGGCAAACGGCTGCGGTTGCGGCGCGAAATCGGCGCCTGGGCTTTTTTTCGAGAGCTTCAGAACCCGTCTCGCCAAACGACGGGGCTGAAGAAAACATCTGCGATCTTTTTCGCCCTTCCGCACGCGACCTTACCGTGGCCGTGCCTTCGGCGTTACGATCTGTCAATGCTGGCCCGATAAGGATTAGAATCGGGCGGCATGGAGGATCGCGGACGCTTGAAAGGCAACCGGAGGCCGGACGTTTCAATCGTGATTGCCGCGGATTGGGCGCCCATCCGGGCCCTGGGGTCCGCGGTCAGGCGGGCTCCCGATTGCGTGTACGGGGATTTGCTCCCCGTCCTGCGCCGTGCCGACCTCAGGATTGTCAACTGCGAGTGCGCGATCACCGCGTCCAACCGGCCCGTGGTGAAGAGCGGCTCGGTCTTCAAGGCCTCGCCCGTTCATATCAAGGGCTTGACACGGGTCCCCTTCGAGGTTGCCTGCTTGGCCAACAACCACGTTCTCGACTACGGGGTCCGTGGCTTGCGCGATACCCTCGATATCCTCCATCGGCATGGAATTCGAACGGTCGGTGCGGGCCTCAGCGCTCGAGAGGCTTTGTCGCCGCTCACCGTCCGGGTGAATGCGAGGCGGATCACGGTCGTGAACTTCAGCGAGGGGGAAGACCTCACGGCGTCGCGAGGCGGGCCGGGCGTGTGCGGTTGGGAAATCGACAGGCTTCTCTCCCTCGTGCGCAAGTTCAAGAAGCTGGGCGACATTGTCATCGCCATCGGACACGCGGGCCTAGAGTATGTTCCGTTTCCACCACCTTACGTCGTCGAAGCCTACCGGGCGCTGGCCGAGGCCGGCGCCGATTGTGTTGTCGGCCACCATCCCCACGTCCCGCAGGGTCTGGAAATGCGTAGCCGCCACCTGGTTGCTTACAGCCTCGGCAATTTTGTCTTCTATCAGCCAACGGACCTCTACTATAGAAGAACCGGCTTCTGCCTCACGATCCGTTTCCGGCGGGATCGCCTGTCTTCCTACGGAATCGATCCCTACCGGATTACGGAACAGGGTCTTCGAAAGCTCAGCCGCCGGGAGGAATTCGAGTTTGTGGAGAAGATCCGACTGATTTCCAGACCCCTCGAATCCGCTTCGGGAGTCCACGCCTCCTGGCAGGCGTACCTCGCCCGCTACGGGCCGGAGGGTTTCAGGAAAGAAGTCCTCGGCATCCTGGAAAAGATGGAAACGGAGCCGCGGAAAGGGGCGGCGATGTTCCGCAACCGGCTGACGACGCTCCAGCACTCCGAGCTCTGGCGGGACGCCCTGACCCGCCTCATGAGCGAAAAGAGCAGACCTTTTCCCGCCTGGATGTCTCGTCTCATTGACGAGTGGTTTACCAGGACGGCGCCCTCCTGAGCCGCTACAGCCCGGCACGCCTGCAGGCGGATTCGATGATCGTTCTGATGAGAAGACGGTAATCCTCCATTTCTCCCAGCGGCGACGCGTGGTAGAGGGTATAGATCTGTGGCGCCCAGCTCTTATGAGGTTTGAGCCCGGGGATGCCGTTGACCTCGATGATGCGGAGGCGGCCATCCTTATCGACTCTCATGTCGATGCGGACGTGATCCCGGCAATTCATGGCTTCAGCGGCTTGACGGGCCAGCTCCTTGGCCTCTTCCGATCTCTCCCCGGCCAGGCTGATCCGTGTCAGCCCTACGCCCCGCAAATCGCTCCGCAGAATCTGGTACTTCCCGTAGTGCCCGGAAGCGCACGAAACCAGGCCCGGCAGGCATTCCCTGGTCTTGCCGTTCCCCAGGACAAGGACGGTGTATTCGGCCCCGGGCAGGAATTCCTCCACAAGGGCCTGCTGGCCGAACTCGCGTTCGATGTAAGCCACGCGCCGCCTGAGTTCCTCCTCCGTGTGGACGACGCTCTCGTCGGAGATGCCGACCGATCGCGACTCGCCGACCGGCTTGACGAATGCCGGGTAGGCGATCGGCGTGAGATCATCCCCCGCTCGGGCCAGATGATGCCCGGGGACCGGCAAGCCGGCGGCGGCGAGGATCTCGTGCGTCCGGTATTTGTCGATCATGTTCCTCATGCTCCGGCTGTCGGAACCGACGTAGGGGATGTTTCGAGCGTCCAGCTCGTCCGCAACCCAGGTTCCGGCCGTATTTCGGCCGATATACTTCTCCTCGGGCGTGACGTGGTAGAGAGCGCTCCAGACGATATCGAAGTCCCGCCGTTCGAGGAATTCGAAGAATTCCCCGTCGCCGGCGACATAGGCAATCCGCGTCGGGTAGCCTTTGGCCTCGGCGGCTTCGCGGATGGACTCCGTGACATTCATGTCCCCCCATCCTTGGGCGTCCCCTCCGGGTCCCGTCAGAAGGGCGATCATCGCGTATCTCCATCAAAAGAGGTCGGGTACATGCGTGTAATCGATCAACGCGCGGGCTGTCCTGGCGGAGGCCGGCTCAAGCCTCCGGGCCACGGCATGACGCCTTGTTTCATCCAGTTCAATCTTGGAGACGACTTCCACGGTGATTTCTCCAGCGGGCTCTTCGGGCGCTTTGTCTTTGAGGCCGTCCGTCAGGCTTCTGACGAGGCGCTCACCCGGATCCAGGATCTCTATCCTTCCATCGGTTTGCCGGCCCAGTGAAATCCGGAAGATGTCCCGAAGGTAGGAATAATGGGTGCAACAAAGCCCTGCGTATAGGGTACCCTCGATCCTCTTTCCTTGCAGGGCTTGACAAACGCATTCCCCGACCATGCGGGCGAGGCCGGGATCATCGGGGTCTCTTTCGAAGGCTGCAGCCAGACCGTGACAGGCTGCGGCAAAGACACGCCGGCCCTCGATCCCTCTCTGAACCAGCCTGCGGATGTGCTCGCCCGCCTCGATCGTGGTCCGAGTCCCGAAGAGGACAAGCGAGCCCCCGGGATCTTCTGTCATGCGTTCATGGAAGAGATCCACTCCGTCCTCGACGATTCCCATTACCGGCACCGAGGGCGCCCGGCTGAATTCGGTCGTCCCATAAAGCAAGGAGAGGGTGTTGCACGCGATGAGGAGCAAGCCGGGTCTGAACGCCGCCATGCGTCCGAGTGCCCGGTCCAGAACGCGGGCGCGGGAGGCAGGATCCGGAAGGTCGTTATACCCCGCATACGTGTAAGGCCAGGCGTTCACGTAGGTCAAACGGAGAGGGCAGCTCCTGGATGCGCCTCGAAGTCGTTTTTCGAGCTCGGCGCAGATGTACAGGCCACCTACTCCCGAATCCGTGATCACGACACGCAATTCGTCTTTTCCAGCGAGGAACTCGAGGATTCTTGTCATGGGAGCCGGCTCGTCAAGAGTCCATCCGCAATGGGTTTCTACTCGCCTTCGAGAAACGCCTGGCGAATCCGATCGAGGAGGCCGGACTGCGCCAGGACCTCGTATCCCCCGCGGGCCAGAAAGAAGATGCCGTCGAGGAGGGCGCGGTCTCCGCCGTCTCCCGAGGCATCCCTCGCGAATTCTTCGGTGTGGATGGGGGAGTCGCTGGCCTTTACCAGCAGTTCAATGGTCGGGACGATTTGGGATACGTTGGCCAGGTCGGTCGATCCGTAGGAATCGCGGGTTTTCCTGGGATTTGATCGCTCCCGCTCTTCGAAGTATCCGGCGAACAGATCCTCCAAAACAGGGT
Source organism: Acidobacteriota bacterium (assembly GCA_013388445.1). Classification (GTDB taxonomy): domain Bacteria; phylum Acidobacteriota; class UBA6911; order UBA6911; family UBA6911; genus JACADW01. The sequence continues at coordinate 9,252 of JACADW010000169.1, forward strand.
TTCGGCGGAAGGTCGATACGGCCGGATCGGGTTCTTCGACACGGTACCTGCATCCTGTGGCCGCGGCGGCGGCGCCGGCGCAGGCCGAGACCTGCTCGAAGAGCCCATCGAGTTCCCGGATGCTGTCGGCCCGCAGCGAGAACCTTCCGCGCGCGTAGTCCGGAATGACGTTCGGCGCATGCCCGCCGTCTTCGATGATCCCGTTCAGGAGGCACCCCTTAGGCAGCCTGGAACGGAGGAGCGCGGCCGATTGATAGAAGAGCACAAGGGCGTCGAGGGCGTTGATGCCGTCCTGCGGCGCCGCCGCGGCGTGGGCCTTCTTTCCGAAGTACTCGATCGTCATCGTACGCCTGGCCTTGGCCTGGGCTATGACCGTGTCCACCATGTGCGGGTGGATCTGGAGTACCACGTCGGAATCTCCAAAAACACCCTCCTGGATCAGCCGGACCTTGCCGCTGCCTTTTTCTTCGGCGGGTGTTCCGATGACCTTGATCGTGCCGCGGACCTCCCGGCCGATCACGGCTTTCAGGACGATGGCGGCGTATGTGGCCGCTGCGGCGATGATGTTGTGGCCGCAGGCATGCCCGAGTCCGGGGAGGGCGTCCATCTCAGCGGTGTAGGTTACCCGGGGATGGTCGGAACCGGCTCTGAAAAAGGCCCGGAAGGCCGTCGGAAGCGCTTCCGTCACTCCTGAGACTGCAAAGCCCTCGGCCGAGAGTACGGACTGAAGCAGGCTCGAAGTCCGGAATTCGCGGAAGGCCGGTTCGGGGTCTCCGTGAATCCGCCTGCTCAGATCCAGAATGTCGTCCTTGCGGGTTTCAATCTCCTTGCAGATCGTGGCCGCGATATCCATGCTCTCCCTCGATAAATGACAGGGCGCGGCAAGAAACAATATCAAAAGACGAGCCCGTTCGGCCCGGCCCCTCGCTTCCTGTTCCCGCTGGAAGCTGCCCCCGTTGCAGGGAACGGCGGCTGTTGTCGCGGGACGATTCAGGTTTCATGTCGGCGCCCGGGCTCCGGTTCATCTGGCCCAGGC
>JACADW010000028.1 GCA_013388445.1 Acidobacteriota bacterium
GCATAGAAGCTGCCCGGATTCATGCGGCTCGGCACAAGGTAGTCCCTGGCCCCCTCGGGGGTGCTGCGGGTAAGCATGGGGGTCTCGATCTCCACAAAGCCCTCTGAGGAAAGATAATCCCGAACAGCCTTGGCCGCCCGGTGCCTGCAATCCCAGGGGGTAACCCTGCTCTATCCCGAGAAGGGCGCGAAAATCCGCCGTGCCGATTCACAGCTGCGCCGATGAGCCTCCAGGGCGTCGAGCGTCTTGGGGCTTTCTTTCTCTACTGCTTGCTCGAGAACGAGGTGGGGCTTGACTCCCAGACTGACGAGGTATTGGACCAGGGCAGGATAGTCGATATCGCCATCGCCGAAGACTTCAGTCCAGATGTGGTTCCGGGACTGCCTTATGTGCAGTTCCGACACCCGGCGCCCATAGAGCTTCAGGATGTCGAAAAGGGCTACCGATGAATTGCCGGAGCCGCGGTAGATCCAGTGGGCGTCGAGGCAAAGCGTGACGCATTCGGGGTCGGTCCCTGCCATCATGTGGTGAAACTCGCGCGCCGCGGCGCGCAGTTCAATGTGATGGTTGTGATAGGCCAGCTTGAGGCCCATGGTGCGCAACCGCTTCCCGAGATTCTCGAGGGAATGCGCCTGCACCCTGAGCTGATCATCAGTCTTGTTCTCCGTCCCTCCCCATCGGAGCGGGCTGGGATTCGTGACGATGATTCTCGTCCCGATCTCGACCGCCCTTCCGGCGATCGCCAGAACCTGGCTGACACTCTTCTCCACCTGATCGGCCTCGTGCAGAAAGCTGTTGACGTAGAGAGAGCGCATTTCGAGCCCGTGCTTCCTGAGAAGCGGCGCCATAGAATCGACCTGAGCAGGAGATACGGCGAGAGGCTCATAACCTTGGATGCCACTCGCCGCGACCTCGCCCAGGACGGCCTCCAGAGAAGAGGCAAAGTCACGCCCATCCCGCTGGTAAAACACGCTCCAGGGATACTCATTTGTCGCAAGATGAATTCCCGCTGCGGCCCGCCCTTCACCTTTTTCTGCAGAAACCATTCCGAACACGACAAGGCCGGCTGCCGTCCCTGCCTTGGCCATAAAACCTCGACGATCAATTTCTTGCATGGCCGTCATCTCACCCTGTTTCATAGTCATTCACCTTCGCCCGCGGGATGATCAGCAATCACACGACATGATCCGCACCGTGAACTGCAAACCCGCGCACCGCCAAGATACACCCTCATCTCCATCTTTTGAAAGCCTGATTGACTGTTCGTGGAAACTCGCCGGACACTGGCGGGTGCGATACATCAGAGGCTGTTGCGGAGCCCTTACAGCCGGCGGGATCTCCGTGAAGCAACGGGCTCAGGTGGCGGAGAGGGGGGGATTCGAACCCCCGACACCGGTTTTGCCAGTGTAACTGCTTAGCAGGCAGCCCTGTTCGACCACTCCAGCACCTCTCCGCAGTCGACGCTCATTCGGGCAAAATCAATCAAATATTAGCGGACAGGGGAGCCGTTTTGCCACAAGAATCCTAGCCGAGGCGATTCGCCCCTTCAACTCTCCACGATGGGATTTGGAGATTCAAAGCCCCGAGTTCAGAATCATCTCGAGACACGCCGGCGGCTGCTCGCCATCATCCTCCAAGAACCTGGAACGAGGGGCGCGAGGGGGCCGCGGTGGCCAGGCGCGGCCAGCTGTTGGACGGCCATGATTCCCCCACTGTGGCAATGTGCGGCAAACGAGGTCTGCCTGGCAGCCTGCGATCCCGACGGCCTTTGCGTCCCAGGCTTGGAATGTGCATAATCGAGAACGGCACATCGTGGGGGGAAGAATGACAAAGCTGGGAGTGAACGTCGATCACGTCGCCACAGTCCGGGAGGCCAGGCAGGCGATCGAACCCGATCCGGTGGCGGCTGCCCTGCTCGCCGAACTGGCCGGCGCACACGGGATCACCGTCCACCTGCGCCAGGACAGGCGTCATATCAAGGACGACGACGTCCGCAGACTGCGCGAGTCGGTCACCACCCGGCTCAATCTGGAGATGGCTCCCACCGACGAGATCGTCGGCATCGCGCTCCGGCTGCGCCCCGATCAGGCGACTCTGGTACCCGAAAGGGAGGGCGAGGTCACAACGGAGGGGGGGCTGGATGTGATGCAAAACGCGGCGCGCATCGAGTCGGCGGCCAGGAAACTGGGCGAAGCGGGAATCCAGGTGAGCCTGTTCATCGATCCGAGGCCCGAGATCATCGAGGCATCCGCAAGGATAGGCGTGCCGATGGTGGAGCTGAACACCCGGGCCTATTCCGAGACCTGCCCCCGCAGCCCGGATCCCGCCGGACGAGCCTTTTCAGAGGAATTTACTAAGGTTGCCGCCGCTGCAAGGCAGGCGGCCGGACTCGGTCTGCAAGTGCTCGCAGGCCATGGCCTGACGTATCGCAACGTGCGCCCGATCTCGGACATCCCTCAGATCGTCGAGCTGAACATCGGCCACAACATCATTTCGCGGGCGGTTCTGGTCGGGATGGAACGTGCCGTGCGGGAGATGCTCGAGGCCATGGGATATCGCAGCGCATAGCCCATGATCGGCGTATCCAGATCCTTTATAGGGAACAGCGCCCGGCCGGGCACGCTCTATATTGTGGCGACACCGATCGGCAATCTCGAGGACATTACCCTGCGCGCGCTTCGCATACTGAAGGATGTCGATCTCATCGCCTGCGAGGATACCCGCCGCACGTCAAGGCTTCTCCAGCACTACGGCATATCGACACCGAGGGAGAGCTACCACGAGCACAACGAGATCCAGAAAACCCCCCGTCTGCTCGCGATGCTGCGGACAGGGAAGAACATCGCCCTTGTCAGCGATGCCGGCACGCCGCTGGTGTCCGACCCCGGCTACAGACTCGTCTCCGAATGCCGGAAGGAGTCTATCCTGGTGACTCCCATACCTGGCGTGTCAGCCGCAGTCGCGGCGTTGTCCGCGTCCGGGCTGCCGACCGACACCTGGCTGTTTGCAGGCTATCCACCCGCCCGAGCCGGTGCCCGAAGAGAGTGGCTGAAACAGCTTGTCCCGGTTCGGTCCACCTTGGTCATCTACGAGGCGCCCCACAGACTGCTCGCCTCACTGCGGGACATGATCTCCATCCTTGGTCCCCGCAGGGCCTGCCTGGCTCGCGAAGTCACCAAGCTTCACGAGGAGTGGGTGGCCGGAACGCTTGCCGACATTCTGGGGAGCATGGCGAATCGCTCCGCTATTCAGGGCGAGATCACACTGGTGGTCGACCGGGGCGCTGCCGCACCGTCCGTAATGCCACGTCAAGATTCAATCACCGCACATCTCGCGCAGGTGATCTCCAACACCAGCATGTCCCAAAAGGAAGCCCTGAAAGAAGTGGCTCGCGCGCGAGGAATCCCACGCCGCGACGCCTACCGGCAGTTGCTCGAAGAAAGAGGAAGATGACCTCGTGCCGCTCTTGGATCGAGCCGAAAGATCCACCCTCCGCAAGAGGCGCACGCGGCTCGCGAGGCTTTCCGGCCATTGCCGGTGCCCGATCCGCTGGCCGCTTGCTCATCACCGAGCTCGTGCCCGGCGGAGCGCCAAGCCTCGTCAAACTGGGCTAATAAGCACGGCACTTTGGACTCCCCTCAAAGCCGCAGCCGGCATGGCCTTCAAAGGACCAGTCGGAGTTGCTTCACGAAAAACGCACGGGTTTCGGACCCAAGCGGCTAAGTCCAAAGCCGGCGCAGGGCCTTCATGTTCCTGCCCGATGCGCTCCCGGCCGGACGAGGGCCTGAAACAGGAGACGATACAAGCTGCTCGTCCGGGCTGTCAAGGCATCTGCCCTTTGCCGTCGAGTTCCCCGGGGAGAAGCCCCGATCGCCTGCCCTCGTCGTACAAGGCAGCTCGCTCCTGGCGCAGTCTTTTCAGTTTCAGCTCGATGTCGCGGGCCTGCCACTGCAACTGCTCCCGTGAGTTTGCCTGGGATGAAGACCGCCCCGACCTGCCCGACTTTGGGAGCGCCCAGCGCTCGGCTTGCATGCGCTCGCGAATCGTGCCCAGGCGGTCTTCCAGGGACCGGATCTCGCGGTCGAGTTTTTGAATCGCCGTCCGGTATTTGCGGGCGGAACCTCGATTCTCCTCCTTGTTGTCACGCTCCCGCCCGGCAAAACGCGGTGACGGAGAGGATGTGCTGATATTGCCCGATGGCGCCATTTGAGCCGGGTCACCTTCAATGACCTTTGCGCTTACCCCCTGCCGCTCGAGTTCAAGGCGGCGCTCAGCTTCACGGCGCGCAACGTCCGCCATTGACTGGACCGACAGGAACACAAGAACCAGGACAGCGTTTGTTCTCACACATCATCTAACGGCGATCTGCCCGCTTGAGCGAAAAATCTCACGGAGGTTCTCGTTCCACAAAGGCGCCGTCCGCGCATCCCTCAGCTCAACACTCACGGCCACCGGAGGTAACCGGGCTCGACTTACCCACGCGGCCGGCGTCGACCGCTTGCCGACAATCGTGGGCCGGGCCGCCGGTCCGGCAGCCACGCGTGTTCTCGACGGACGAGCCGTTTGTCGCACGATTCACAAGCCCCGCTCCCTCATGGGCCAGTGGCGGTTCTCAGACATCCCGCATGGCGGGAAGCCGGTCCGGCGCCTACCTCGCGTCCTATTTTCGCAAGAGTCGCGTCAAACCCTGAGCGCCCTGGGAGCAACGGGGAACGCACGAAAATACTGATCCGCGGCCCGCAGGACAGTGTCTTCCTCGAAATGTCTCCCGAGGATTTGGAGACCGATGGGAAGGCCGGAGGCGCTGAAACCGCAAGGGACGGATATTGCGGGAATGCCGGCGAGATTGGCCGTCACGGTGTAGATGTCGGAGAGGTACATGGCGACAGGGTCATTCACCTTTTCACCAATCCTGAACGGCGGTGTCGGAGCGACGGGAGCTATCAGCAGATCCACGCCCTCGAACGCGCGTTCGTAGTCGCCGCGGACGAGAGTGCGAACCTTCATGGCACGTCCGTAATAGGCCTCATAATATCCCGACGAGAGCGCAAAAGTGCCGATCATGATTCGGCGCTTGACCTCGGCACCGAATCCCCGTGCACGGCTGCGGACATACATCTCCATGAGATCGCCCGGCCTTGCGCACCGGTAGCCGTATCTCACCCCGTCATAGCGGGCCAGGTTGGAACTCGCCTCGGCCGGCGCGATGATGTAGTAGTCGGCGATCGCATAGGGAGTGTGGGGTAGTGATACCTCTGTCAGGTCGCACCCGAGCGTGGACACGTTCTTCAGGGCTTCGTCAATGATTGCCTTGACTTCGGCGTCGAGTCCGGGATCAAAAAACTCCTTCGGGATCCCGATCCTCAATCCCTTCAAAGGCTTTGAAATCGCACCGAGATAGTCCGGAACCGGCACCGACGACGATGTCGAATCGGAGCGATCTTCTCCGGCAATGACCGAGAGGAGGAGTGCCGCATCGCGCGGGTTGTGAGCCAGGGCGCCGATCACATCCAGGGACGAAGCAAACGCCACGAGCCCGTAGCGCGAGACGCGACCATAGGTGGGCTTGAGCCCGACGATATTGCAGAAAGAGGCCGGCTGCCGGACGGATCCGCCGGTGTCCGAACCCAGCGCAAGCGTCGCCATGCCTGCAGCGACAGCCACGGCGCTCCCGCCGCTGCTGCCCCCTGCCACCCGATCCAGGTCGTAAGGGTTGCGCGTCACCTGAAAGGCGGAGTTCTCCGTCGAGGAGCCCATCGCGAACTCGTCACAGTTGGTCTTTCCGATGACGACGGCGCCGGCTTCTTCCAGCAGGCGCACGGCGGTTGCCGTGTAAGGGGGGATGTAATTGCCTAATATCCTGGATCCGCAGGTTGTTCTGAGCCCCTTCGTAGAGATGTTGTCTTTGATCGCCACAGGGACACCGGCCAGAGGCAGGTTCCCATCCGCTTCGCGTACCTGCCTGTCCACATCTCTCGCTCGCTCCAGCACCCGCTCAGGCTCCACGGTGAGAAACGCCCTGAGCAGCCCGTCCGCCTCCTCGATGCGCCGGAGCGCCGCCGCCGCCACTTCGGTTGCAGAAACCCTGCCGGCCAGCACATCATCGCGGATCTGTAACGCGTCATCGAGCTTCACGTGTTGTTCCCCCGATCAATCTCCGTGCATCTGATGATCCTTGACGCGCCGACGAACCATGCGCAGCAGTCCGGCGGATGGTCTCGGCCCGGATTCACACCGTTCCGCATCCAAGGGACGGGGAGTGCGCCTGCGCCTCAGATCATCCTGGGGACACGAAAGTGATCGTTTCCCGGATCCGGGGCATTGGACAGCGCCTCGGCAACAGGTATGGATCCGCGCGCGGCGTCGGCGCGAAGGGTGGATCCGGCCAGCCCTTCTCCGCGTGCGGCATGGCTCGTCGGCTCGACTCCCACCACGTCCACCTCCTTTAATTTCTCTATGTGATCCAGAATGCGCTGGAACTGCGCCGTGAAGTCGTCGAGCTCCCCTTCGAGAAATTCCAGTCTGGCCAGCTCGGCGATCCGTGCCACTTCCGCCCTGTCGATAGGCATTGTGCCTCCTCCGAGCGTGCTGCTCCCTGCACCGTTCACGCAGGCGCAATCCCGACACCTTCCCGGAGCATCCCCGGTTTCATGCGCCGGACCCATCCGAAATACCGCCGGGCCACCGTGATATCCCTCTGAATCCTCGACGCCAGCGCATCGGGTGAGGCGAACCTGCGTTCCTCCCGCACGCGCAGCAGGAAATCAAGCTCGGCCGCGACACCGTAAAGGTCACCGTCGAAATCAAGGATATGGGACTCGATTGTGACCGGGCCGGTCATCTGCCTTGTTACCGTCGGGCGCGTGCCTATGTTGGTCACGCTTTCGTAGCTCTTTCCGTTCACCCTGAACACGGTCACGTACACGCCGTGCCTTGGCCTCAACTCATTCGAGGCGGACAGGTTCGCCGTGGGCACGCGGATGCCTGCGCCGATCCCCATGCCATGCACCACTTCGCCTTCCAATGAGAAAGGACGGCCAAGCAGGCGGCGCGCAAGGGAAACCTGTCCGGTTATAAGCGCCTGCCGCACCATCGTGCTGGACACACGGTTGCCGCGGAACTGCACCTGGTGAACCTTCTCCACGTGGAATCCCATGACGTCGCCCATTTCCTTGAGCAGGTTGAAGCTTCCCTCGCGGCGGTAACCGAAAGCGAAACTCGCACCGACGTGGACCTCGCGTACATGGAGCCGGTCGCGAAGCACGCCCGTCACGAAATCGCGCGCGCTCATATGGGCCAAGTCCCTCGTGAAAGGCAGGACCACGACGCCGCCGGCACCGAGTTCGGCAAGCGCAGCAAGCTTCTGGCGCAGTGTTTGAATCTGGCGCGGCGCATTGTCCGGGGCCAGTACCTGAAGGGGGTGCGGATCGAAGGTCAGCACCACCGGAATTCCGCCAATTCTCTCTGAACGCGCCACGAGCGTGCGCAGGACGCTCTGGTGACCGATGTGGACGCCGTCAAAGTTGCCGATGGTCACGACAGGGCGCAGCCAGCTCGGGGGCAGGTGCTCCAATCCGCGGACGACAATCATTGGTACCTACAGCTTTATCCGGTTCGTCCTTGCCATGAACTTCATGCGCAGCTCGTACAGCACGTTGTCGAGCAGCTGGTCCTCTTCTGACGTGAGATTGCCGCGTGTCTTGCCCTGGAGCATGGCCAGGATCTCGATTGTGTGCCGCGCGGCGTCGAGGTTTTCTTCCTTCTTGTTGGTGTATGGATTCGGCACCTCGCCGAGGAGAACGAGACCCTGCGTGTAGTAGGTCAGGATGTAAGACGGAAAGTCAATGTGCTCCTCCGCGCCGGCCTGCTCCGGCTCCTGCCGCGGAGGTCTGGCTTCCGTGCCGGCCTGGCCGGAGCTGGCAGCCTGGGCAGCCTTTTCCGCACCCTGCTCGCGGATTTCACCCTGCGCCGTGAAGTGCCGCTTGTCGGTCACCGTAAATCCCTGGTCACTGCGGTCTTGCGTCATTGCACACTCCCAAGCGAATAGATGAGCTGCAAGTTCACAATCCTATCACCGGGCCAGTGGCGGCTCAAGATCGCCCCGGGGCTCCCCTCAGCCGGCGGCGTGTCTCAGGTGAAAAAACGTGTCCGGCCCCGATTTCGCTGCTATCCTCTGTGCGTGGAAAGAAGAGCGGATATCCAGAAACTGGTCGAACTGGTCGAACGCCTTCGGGGCGAGAACGGCTGTCCCTGGGACCGAGAACAGACGCGGGAGACCCTCAAACCGCTGCTCATCGAGGAGGCATACGAGGTGCTCGACGCCCTCGACCGGGCAAGTCCCGCCGAACTGAAGGAGGAACTGGGGGACCTGCTGTTCCAGGTTGTATTTCACGCACAGATCGCCCAGGAAAAGGGTGAATTTCACCTGGCGGACATCATCGACCGGCTGCACGACAAAATGATCCGCAGGCACCCTCATGTCTTTGGCGACTCAAACCTCAGGACGTCGGGAGACGTACTGAAGAACTGGGAGGACATCAAGGCGGCGGAGAAGGGCACTCCTTCCTCGTCGCGCCCGGACTCGACGAGCTCCCTCCTCGACGGGATTCCCTTAAAACTCCCGGCGATACACCGAGCCAACCAGTTGACGGCCAAGGCCTCGCGCGTGGGCTTTGACTGGCCCGACCTCCACGGCGTGCTCCGGAAACTGCGCGAAGAGACAGAAGAAATCGTCGAAGCGCACAGCCGGAAGGACGCGCAGAAGCTGGCAGACGAGGTCGGCGACCTGCTGTTCGTCGCCGTGAATGTAGCGCGGTTCCTGGGCATCGACCCGGAGACCGCCCTGCGCCGGAGCAACGACAGGTTTGAGCGGCGCTTCCGTTACGTAGAGGCAAAAATCAAGGAACAAGGGCGCGAGCTCAAGGAGGCTTCGCTTGCAGAGATGGACGCGCTGTGGGAACAAGCCAAGCGGATTGACGATTGACGATTGGACCGCGGGCTCCTCAAGAGTTCGTGCGTCGGGAGCTCGGCGAACCGGCTGTTCCACCCGGATCAACGGGCTCCCACACTAGCGCTGCTTCTAGACTCCGGCGTTCCAAATCGCCTGTCTCACCTCCGAATCTCAGGAGCGCCCGGGAAAGAACTCTTCAAACCCAGCTTCACGAATCTATCCCTGTCCAATCGTCAATCGTCGATTCCCACTGTTCCTCTGAATCAAGCGACGATGTTGAAGTGCTCAATATGCAGGGAAGGATCCGCCTTGATCGCCACGTCCTTTTTCAGCAGGTGCCGTATTTCCTCGACCACGGCAGATTCCGACTCGCGCAGCGCGCGGGCGACCTCGGGATGCACCCGGATCATGATCTCGTCACTGCCGTCGAACGTGCCCTTCATCTTCTCGATCTCGTGATAGATCGAATAGCAGGTCGTGGCCACCGATTTCACCATGCCTGATCCGCCGCAGTAAATGCAGGGCTGGCACAGCGTCCGCTCCAGCGACTGCTTGACGCGCTTGCGGGTTATGGCGACCAGGCCGAATTCGTTGAACTCGAGTATCTTGCTGGGAGCCTTGTCGCGGCTCAACTCCAGGGACAGGGCCTCCATGACTCTCTTGCGGTTCTTGCGCTCGTCCATGTCGATGAAGTCGATGACGATGATGCCGCCGAGGTCCCGGAGCCGGATCTGCTTGACGATCTCCTTCACCGCTTCGAGATTCGTGCGCGTGATGGTCTCCTCGAGGCTGTTTCCCTTCCCCACGAACTTGCCCGTGTTTATGTCGATGCTGACCAGCGCCTCTGTCTGATTGATGACGATGTATCCCCCGGACTTGAGCCAGATCTTGGGCTGAAGCAACTTGTCAATCTCGGCATTGATGCCGTATTCATCGTAGATGGGGATTTCCTTTGTGTACAGCTTGACCCGGTGGACCATATTGGGGTATATCTTGTCCACGAACTCGACGATCCTCTGGTACTCGGATTCATCGTCCACACGCACCGCCTGAAACTCGAAAGAGAAATGATCTCGCAGGATGCGCTGGACGAGGTTGAGCTCACCGTGAATCAGGGCAGGGGCCGACACTTTTTCGCTCCGGCTCCGGATATCCTCCCACAACCGTACAAGGAACTTGAGGTCATTGCTGAGATCCTCTTCCTTTCGATCCTCAGCGGCCGTCCTCACGATGACTCCGCCGCCGAAGATATCCCGGTTCTTCAGGATGATCTCCTTCAGGCGAATGCGCTCCCCTTCGGAGGCTATCTTCCTTGAAACGCCGATGTGGTCGACGGTGGGCATATAGACAAGGTAACGCCCGGGAAGTGCGATGTGGCTGGTGACCCTAGCCCCTTTCTTCCCGATCGGCTCTTTGGCCACCTGAACCAGGACCTCCTGACCCTCGCGCAGAACATCGTCGATCGACTGGCGCTCGGTCCTGTTGGTATGTCGCGCGGCGGCGTACCGCTTTCGTCTGGCAGCCGGGCCTCGCCGGCGGGCGCTGAATGAACCCCTGGCCTTCAGTTCGTTTTCGCTGAAAGCCATCGTCTCACCGCGATCCGTCAAAGCCGCGCTCTCGCGTGCAACCGGCCTGTCGACCTCGGGCGCTGCGCCGTTACTATCGGTGCTCTCGCACACCGGCGAGCCGTCCACTCGTTCTTGTGTCTGGGGCAGCGCGACAGAATCCATCGGCAAGGACGTCGGCAGCCTGGCTGGGGAGGGTATTTCCCCCGGTTGAAGACGCTGCAGCGATTCCGGGATCCCTGAGGCAAGCCTCTCCGTCTCGGCCGTCAGGACCCACCCGTCCGGAACGCCGGGGCTCGGGAATGAGACAGTAACCAGACGCGGCGGCTCCTGCTTCTCGCGACGCTCTCTCCATCTTCCCCGGTCGCTCCGTCGGTCGCGATCTCGGTCGCGGCGCTGCGGTCTCTCCTGGACTTCGATCTCGGCCATTACTTTGGCTACCTGTTCTTCAGCCGCGGTAAAGACCTTGTCATATTCCTCCAGATCTTCAATAAAGTCGGATACATACAGGAAAGCATCCTTTTCCAGCCCGATGTTCACGAAGGCAGACTGCATGCCCGGAAGGACCTTGGTGACCTTTCCCTTGTATATGTTTCCCAGAATCCCCCGGTAGCGGTTTCGTTCGATGTACAGTTCAGCCAGCTGGTCGTCCTCGAGTATGGCGACCTTTGTCTCCAGCACCGTTGTGCTGACGATCATCTCCTTGATCATTTGATTCTCCGCAACGCTGAAGAGGGTGCGGCGGTATGCAGGGTTGGGTTCGGGGCAGAGACCCGGCGTGCAGGTTACACGGGAACCAGGTTGGGGCAGGCAGTCTGAATTTGAGGCGTCGTGCCGTGTCCGTCAGGGGCGGAAGTTCTTTCCGGAGAGCTCCGGAATCGTTCTGTGCCTCACGGCCCGGATAGGCATACTCTACGCGGCCGATACCTGAAAAGTCGATGTGCTGACCCGATGCTCGAGCCTTTGGAAACCCTTGTTCGGCCTGTGCCTGGGTGTGCCTGCCGCTGCGTCTCTGCGCTCCGATTCGAGCCGGGCTCGGCAAATTTCGTCTCTAACCCGAATCCGATTCAGTCATCCCGTCTAGTGCGCTGGCAAGCGCGGTCTAAAGCGTCCCTCTTCAGTAATTCAAAAACTCGTATACAGAAGCCGTCTCTTAAATCTCAATTCGCAATCAGCCTGCCATTTCTCAGGCCCTGCCGGCCCAGGCTTCCTCACCCATTCCCGGCAACCCATTCAGGGTTATCCGGCATCTCGTTGTTCTCACCAGAGGGCCGGCCCTAACTCTTATATGATACGCTGTTTAACGCGCCAAGGCAAACACTACATCCAGCGGTTGAGATTCAGACTCTCGGAGACATGTCCTGATCCGGATAGGCATGCACGCAAGGGTCTGAAAAGACGGAGGTTGCCAGGACCTGGCAGGCGGCAGCCGCCGCTCAGGCAGGTCAGCGATCGCGCAACAAGCAGGCACGCGACCAAGCGGGCAGCCTCAGGATCCAGCCTCTTGGAGTCGTTGGGTTGCGCCGCTGCGCGCGATGACTGAGCAGCATCGCCGGTGTCCACCCTGGCCGCTTTAATTGACGTAGCGGCGCATCCAGATATTCATGCAGATACCCATGGCGGCGAAAGAGGATATGAGCGACGATCCGCCGGCGCTGACGAAGGGAAGTGGTATTCCCGCTACGGGCATCAGGCCCAAAGCCATTCCCACATTGATCGTAAGGTGAAACCACAGTAGCGCCAAGACTCCCACGCAGATCATCGTTCCCAGCCTGTCCTTCGCTTCCCTGGCCCCCTTCAGCAGCCGCAGGCATACCACCAGAAACAGTCCGAGGAGGGCGATGCTGCCGGCGAAACCCCTTTCTTCCGCCCAGGCCGAGAAGACGAAGTCTGTGTGACGCGCCGGGAGAAAGCCCAGCTGACCCTGGGATCCCTGTCGGAATCCTTTGCCGAGAAATCTCCCGGAACCGACGGCGATCTTGGACTGAATTGTCTGGTAACCCACCTTCTGCGGATCTGTGGAGGGATTGAGGACCGTCTGTATCCTGCTCTTCTGGTAATCCTTCAGCATCATCCAGCCCGCCGGCAGGGCAATCGCTCCGGCGATCAGAAACACCAGGATATGTCTGCGCCTGAGGCCTCCCAGCACAGCCAACGCGACGTAAATCGGGACAAAGGTGATCGCGGTCCCAAGGTCCCCCTGAAAGACGACCAGCGCCATCGGCACGAACGCAATCAGAGCACCGATGATGAGCTCGTTCAACTGCAGGTGGTCGCGTTCTGATTCGGCGAAGTACCTGGCAACCGCGATGATGACCAGGATCTTGACCAGTTCTGAGGGCTGGACGGCAATCCCTCCCACGCAGAGCCAGCTCCTGTTGCTGTGGACAGTGCGACCGACGATCAGAACCAGCGTGAGCGCCAGGATTCCGGCGGCATACAGCAGGGGGATGTTGTCGGAGAAAATGTGATAGTCGAAATAAAGAAGGATCAGAAAGACCACAAGCGCGATGCCGAGGTAAAGCATCTGGCGGCCGAAATAGGAATTCAGGCCAGTCCCTCCCGTCGTGCTCCAGATCTCCATCAATCCGGCCGCACACAAGCCGATAAGCGCAAAAAACCAGACCCAGTCAAAGCTGGCCAAGAGCCTCTGGTTGACTTTCATCATCATGGCGCACGACCTTCCGCTACCTGACCGACCTCCGCTGCTCTCAAGACGGACGTCGCACTCTGCCGCCGCACGGTGACGCCAGCTCCTGCCGGGCGTGATTTACCGACAGGGGTCGCCGCACGCATCCGTACCCACGGCTATCCCGATCCGATACCCGTTGCGTCATTGACCGCCTGCCCTTGCCGTACGAGCGGCCTCCGTGATAAGCGTCGGGCTCTTCCTCTTCGCAAAATACGTCCTGAATACCTCCCTGGCGATCGGAGCAGCCGTCACACCTCCCTTTCCTCCGTGCTCGACGAAGACGACCACCGCGATCTCAGGGTCGTCCTTGCTCGCGAAACCTACAAACCAGGAATGGTCCTCGACGATGCTGGCATCGCCGCTGAAGTCCTTCCGGCGCTCGGCTCCGATGACCTGAACCGTGCCGGTCTTCCCGCAGATGTCAAGACCCGGCACAGCGGCAGCGTGGCCCGTGCCCCATGCATTGACACTCTGCCACATCCCCTCCCGGATCTTCCGCATCGACATCTCCTCGATGGGGACACGGCGGCGAGGCCATAGTGCGGACTCCTCAGGGAGTTGTTCCGCACGCAGCAACACATGCGGCGTGACCAGCTCCCCACCGGTAGCCAGGCAGCTGACGGCGCGGACCAGTTGCAGGGGAGTTGAAGTGACAGCACCCTGGCCGATGGACACGGAGATCGTCTCTCCACCGAACCACTTGGTCCCCCGCACCCGCTGTTTCCACTCGGGCGATGGCATGATGCCGCTGCGCTCTCCCGGGAGATCGATGCCGCTGCGCTCTCCAAAGCCCAGCGCCTGCGCATGCTGGGCGATGAGTGAGATTCCCATCCGCCTGCCCAGCTCGTAGAAGAAGATATTGCAGGAGCGGGCGATGGCATTCTCCAGGTCCACCGTGCCGTGTCCCTGTCTGAGGGCGCAGCGGAACGGGCGGTTGTAATACAGGGCCACTCCCGTACAGGTCACACGCGTCAAATCGTCGACGAATCCCTCGTCCAGGCCTGCCTCTGCCATGATCAATTTGAAGGTCGATCCCGGCGGGAATGCATTCTGGATCGCCCGGTTCTGAAGAGGCTTCCGGGGGTCATCGACCATGCGTTGCCAGTCGCGCAGGGAGATGCGCGTCGAGAGACTGTTCGGATCAAAGGATGGCGCGCTGGCCATGGCCAGGATCTCCCCGTTCCTCGGATCCATCGCGACAATGGCGCCTATTTTATCGGCGAGCATCTCATCCGCAACGGTCTGCAGCTCCAAGTCCAGAGTCAGCCTGAGCTCGCCTCCGATGACGGGATCCACCTCATCGAGAAGCCCCACCTCGCGGCCGACACTGTCGACGAGGACGAAGCGCCTGCCGTCCCTACCGGTCAGAGGCTTGTTGTAGGTCCGCTCGACGCCGAACTTTCCTACCAGGTCGCCGATCCTCGCGCCGGGAAATATCTCCTTCGACAGCTCGTCATCCGAGATCTCGCCGACATATCCGAGAACATGGGACGCGAGCGTGCCGTGGCGATACAGCCGCCGCGGTTCGGGGCCCAGCTGCAGCTCGGGGTGCTCGCGCTTGTGGACTTCAACGACGGATATGTCATCGATCCCGACGTCCTCCTTGATCACCAACGGACGGTACAGCCCCGTGCCCTTGCTGCGCTGAATCAGCTCGGCGAAATCATCCGGATGTATCTTCAGGCGTGCCGCCAGGAACGCGGTGGTGGCATTGATGTCCTTGATTGACTCGCGATAGAGAAGGATGTTGAAGGAGGGCCGGTTTTCCACGAGCGGGTTTCCGTCGCGGTCTGTGATCGTGCCGCGCGGTGCAACCAGCTGTATGTTCCTGATGCGATTGCGCTCCGCCTGAAGCGCGTAGTCGGATCCGCCAATGATCTGTAGCTGCCAGAGGCGGGCGGCGAAGATGACGAAGACGGCGACGACAGGCAGGTAGAAGAGGGCCAGGCGCTGCTGCAGGTGCTGTCTGCTTGAATCCGTCTGCAGGTTCACCGCATGCTCCTCAGAATCCCATGATGCCTTTCCCGTGACTTCACCACCGTCGTGAGAGGCGCCTGCCAAGCGGCAGGGTGTCGCGGTAGTTCCTCGGCCCCTCGCCACCTCTGCCGCAGGTCAGCTCACTCCGTCCGCTAACTTGCCTTTCCGGAGTGCGCGTGCTGATAGGAATCGTGCGCGGCGAACAAAAGCACCCCGACAAGGCCGGTGATCAGCGCCTGCGCCAGAGATGCACCAAGGAAAACCGGACTCGCGCCACGCTGCAGCAGGGCAAAGAGAAGGAAGATGCTGAACGAACTGACGCAGGACGAACCTGCGAGCAGCACAAAACGGATCCAGCCTTCCTCCACATTGAAATGCTTGGCTGTCTGGCCGATGACGTATGCGGCGAGCGTCTTTCCGAAGCCGTTATACCCCAGCGGCCAGCCAATCACGGCGTCCAGGAGGACGCCCGTCAGCGACCCGACGAACAGCGCCTGGATTCGGTTACGGTACAGCGCCCAGTAGGCGATGAGAAGGAGAGAGAAATCAAGGAAGTTGAAAAGGAAGAAATTGCTTCCCGCAACCATCTGGGCCGCGATCATCAGAATCGAGGATATTGCAAGAAACAGGTATTTCATTTCTGCCGCAACCGCTCGCCGGAGGCAATAGTGCGCTGCCGGCGGCCCGACCTTGCCTCACGGCCCCTGCGGGCCTCCTTCGCCTGGCGACATCGTTCCGCCCAGAACCACCAGGACCTCCTCGCTTCTGAGCATGCCGGCGAAAGGTCGCACTTGTATGTCGCGAAACACCGTCTTACCCTTCTGAGACTTCACGACCTGTCCGACGGGGATTCCTTTCGGGAAAACGCTGTCCAGGCCGGAGGTCACCACCACATCCCCTGCGGCAACCTTCTCCGTGTTGTTGATATAGTCCAGGCGCAGCTCGATTCCGCCGGTGCCGCTGAGCACGCCGGGGGAGTGGCTGACGGCGAGCATCACGCCCAGGGAAGCGTCGGAATTGGTGATAAGCTGGACCTGCGACTGGTGCGGTGAGACCACCACGGTCCGCCCGACGACACCCTCGCCCGAGAGAACCGGCATGTCCACCGCCACGCCATCGGCCAAGCCACGGTCGATGTACATCACGTTCGAGAGAAAGTTCGGCACCCTGCCCACGACGCGCGCCCCGATGGTGCGCAGGCCTGACTGTTCTCTGAAGGAGAGCAGCCGGCGGAGCCTTTCGTTCTCATCCTGCATCTGCCTGAGCGACTGGTCCCGGAGCTTCAGTCTGCGCACGGTTTCGTTCAGGAGTTCGTTTTCGGCACGTGCCCCGACCAGCCAGAGATAGTTTCTCCACAGATGCGCGGCGCCGCGCACCACGGCGGCGGACCCGTTCAAAAAAGGCGTGACGGCGATCAGGACACCCTTCCGGAACAGCGTGGTGCCGCCGGGGTCTTCGATCTGGATGGAAATGAGAATCAGGTGAAGCACCAGAAGGGGCAACACCACAAGCGTAGCTCGTGCCTCTCTGGGCCTCCTGGCTACCTCAAGGGACACAGATCCTCCTCAGCAGCTTCATGTCGTAGAGCATCTTGCTGGTGCCCAGGACCACCGAAGAGAGCGGGTCTTCGGCAATGAAACAGGGCAGGCCGGTTTCGTCGGAAAGCCTCTTGTCGAACTTCTTCAGCAGGGCCCCGCCGCCGGTCAGCACGATTCCCCGGTCCATGATGTCCGCCGACAGCTCGGGTGGCGTACGCTCGAGTGCCACCTTGATCGCGTTGATGATGATGGAGATGCTCTCGCCGAGGGCTTCGCGGATCTCCTCGTCCGTGACCGTGACAGTCTTGGGGACGCCTTCGATCAGGTTGCGCCCCTTTATCTCCATGGTGAGAGGCCGTTCCAGCGGCGCGGCGGATCCGAGCTGGATCTTGATCATCTCGGCGCTGCGCTCGCCGATCAGAAGATTGTGCTTGCGCTTGATGTACTGGATGATCGCCTCATCCATTTCGTTGCCGGCCACCCGCACCGAGCGGCTGTAAACGATACCCGAGAGTGAAATGACTGCGATGTCGGTCGTCCCCCCTCCAATGTCGATAATCATGTTGCCGCAGGCCTCGGTGATCGGCAGCCCCGCCCCGATGGCGGCGACCATGGCCTGCTCCACGAGATAGACCTCACTCGCCTTGGCACGCAGGGCGGACTCCTGCACCGCGCGCTTCTCGACCTGCGTGATTTCCGCCGGGATTCCGATAACGATGCACGGACTGAGCAGGTGGTTCCGGCTGTGCGCCTGCTTGATGAAGTACTTGAGCATCACCTCAGTCACGTCGAAATCGGCTATCACGCCGTCCTTCATCGGCTTGACCGCTACGATATCCGCCGGCGTCCTCCCGAGCATCTCCTTTGCCTCGTGTCCGACCGCCAGAACCTTTTTGGTGGTCTTCTGGAGAGCGACGATGGACGGCTCGTTGACGACGATCCCGCGGCCCTTGGCATACACGAGCGTGTTGGCGGTGCCCAGGTCTATGGCCAAGTCACTCGAAAAGAAACCGAAAAGAGAACGGAAATTCATGGGTCCGTGTAAACCTCAGTCTTGATTGCATACTCGCGGCCTCCAGGTGACTCCGGAGCGCGAGCAGCATGAAAACCCCCGTGCCGGACCATCCCCTAGACGGCCACCTTGATGCTGTTTCTCGAAATCTCCTTGGCGCGGTACATGGCCGCGTCCGCCTTCTTGATCAGCCCTTCGGCCGTCAGGGTATGTCGGGGACAATTCGCCACACCCAGGCTGACGGTCAGCCGTACGGCCCTGTTCTGCGCGACAAACTCGTAATCTTCGACCATCTTGCGGATCCGCTCCGCAATGATCATGGCGCCTCCGAGCGGCGTTTCGGGGAGTATCACGACGAATTCGTCTCCCCCGTACCTTCCCACGATGTCCGTCTCTCGCACGAACTTCCGGAACACCTGGGCCAGCTCCGACAGGGCTCGGCTCCCGACGAGATGCCCGAACGTATCGTTGATGCGTTTGAAACCGTCGACATCTATGAACAGCAGCGACACGGTCTTCTTGTACCGCAGGCAACGCTTGATCTCCGACTCGAGGAACTCCATCAGGAAACGGTAGTTGAAGACCTTGGTCAGGTCGTCGGTGACCATCAGACGCTCAGAGTTCTCGAGCAGGTGGATCGTGCGCACAGCGACCGTTATGGGCCTGATCAACAGCCGGACGAGTCTCTCGTCTTGCTGACTGAAACCGCCGTCCGCCTTGTTGACGAGCTCCACGACCCCGATCCGTTCCCCCCTGAGTTCCAGAGGGAAGCAGAGGATCGAGCGGATCAGGAGGGTCTCGCCGCCGGATCCCGAGCCGAACTCGAGCGCGCACGAGTTGTTGATGTAGGGCGCGCCCGATTTCATCACACCCTGGATGATCGATGTGTTGGCTTCGGACTCGAAGACCATCGGGTCCTTGATGTTGTCGCCGCCGTATACTCTGCGCAGACCTCCCCCGTCTTCACCGGCGAGGAATATCAGGCATTCCTGGGCCGGGACATGAACAAGTACCCGGTGGATGAGGATATTCATCCCCAACCGCCGGTCACTGACGCTCCAGGAGCACTCGACTGCGGCAACGAGCGCCTCAAAGAAGTCGTCCATGCGCTCCGCGGTCGTCCGCAGGCCGGAAAGCTCGGACTGTTGCGACCTGCCGAGCACGAGCGTTTCGATCATCAGTCTCGCAAGCGCATAGGGGATCGGCAGGCAGACTCGAAGGCTCCCATCGCCCGGATCCGGCCTGTCGCCGCTGGCCCGCCGCGCGTTTGTACCGTAAAGGATGCGCTCTGCTCCCGGGAACAGTCGTCCTACATCCGATGAAACTGTTGCGCTGGCCGGGTCGTCGGGGTAGAGGACGGCGAGGAAATCCGGCCGCGGGGCAGCCGAACCCGCCAGTAGTGCCTCACGGTCGAAGAACTCGATCTGCCAGGGAGCCTCTCCCGCCTGCCGGTCGTCGAAGAGCTGCGGGACGGCCTTGTTGTAGAGGACTCCGATCTTTATAGATTCCGCCATTTGCAGACTTCACCGCAAACTATTCATTTTAACAGAAATATCTCCTGAGGTATCCAGGCAAACAGCAACCGGGCGCAGCCGGGGCAAAGCCGGGTGCCGAAGGGCGAAATTGGCGCCCGGCACACTTTTTCTTACCCACCATTGTGGGGGAATGGGCCCTGAGACCAGCTCCCAGAAGGGCCCTGGCATGGACCTCCAACCGCATACCCATGACATACCCGAACTTGCCGTGACCCCGGACTCAAGCGGTACACGCCAGTCCCTGCCGGCACATTGTGCTACAATATGAGTTTTTTGAACAGCCTGGAGAAATCGACTCATGCTTGACCTGATGCGCCGCAAGAAACAGCTCAAAGCCATCCTATGGCTTGTCATCGTCGGCCTCGCCCTTGGCATGCTCCTCCTTTTCATACCCGGCACCAACGTGGGCGGCGGTGTTCTGGCAACCTCCGCAGCCACCGTGGACGGCGACCCCATACCCATGCAGGAGTACTGGAAGACTTATCGGCGCATTCTCGATACTTATAGCGCAGGCGGTAGAAACCGTTTGGACCCCGAAACCATCAAGGCCCTCGGCCTGGGACGGCAGGCGCTCGACTCGCTCATCAATAGCCGCGTCACAGAGTACGCGGCAAAGCGCCTCGGGCTCTCGGTGTCGCAGGATGAACTGCGCAGGGCAATCGAAACACACCCCTCGCTGCGGGACGGCAATGCCTTCATCGGAGTCGAGCGCTACAAAGCCTTGCTCGCGGCCAACAATCTCAGCGTGACCGAATTCGAAAAAGGCCTGTACAACATGCTGCTGTCAAGAAAGCTCCAGAACATGATCGCCGATTCGATAGACGTTTCGGACAGGGAGCTCCGAGCCGAATTCAGCAGGGAGAACCAGGAGGCCCAGGTCGAGTACGTCGTCCTTCGGAGGGATGATTTCAGCAAAAAGGTAAAGCCGACCGAGAGCGAACTCCGGGCCTGGTTTGAAAGCAACAAGGAAAAATATGTCATCAAGGAGCAGCGAAGCGCCCAGTACCTGCTCCTCTCCGTTGAAAGTATCGCTTCCACAATCACCGTCACCGAGCAGGATGTCCGGGATGTCTGGGACAGGCAATCGCACGAAGAGACGGTGGAGGCAAGCCACATCCTTTTCAAGGTCGAAGATCGGGCAAAGGAGGCCGACGTGAGGGCCAGGGCCGAGGGAGTCCTGAAGCAGATCCAGGCGGGCGCGGATTTCGCCGAGCTGGCCAAGAAGTTCTCCGAGGACACCGGCAGTGCCGAGCAGGGAGGTTATCTCGGTCCCTTCGCGCGCGGACGCATGGTGCGGGAGTTCGAAGACGCCGCCTTCGCCTTGAAGCCGGGCGAAGTATCCGGCCTCGTCAGGACTCAGTTCGGTTATCACATCATCAAGGTCCTCCATCATGAGGTCCCTTCGCTGGAGGACGCCCGCCCTGGTATCACACGCTCCGTCCAGCTCGACCGCGCCACCGACCTGGTCAGGCGAAAAGCAACCGAGGCCGCCAAGCTCGCAGAGACCGACAAGGATCTGAATTCCATCGCCAAGTCCCTGGGAGTCCCCGCCGAAGTCCGTGAAACCGGACTGCTTGCGAGCAACGCGGACCCGCAGGCCAGCGGGATCACCCAGTCCATGCTCGACGAGATCTTTCGGCTGAAGGCCATCAACGATGTGGGCAAGGCTGTCGACCATCCGCTGGGCCAGGCCGTCCCGAAGCTCCTGGAAACCCGTCTCCCCAAGCCGCCGGATTTCAACGAGTCCCGCGCAGCAGTTGAGAGGGATCTCATCGACGACCGTTCCGGAGCGCTGATGCAGGCGGAAGCGAAGAAGCTCACGGAAGAGGCAGGCAAGTCTGCAGGCCTGGCTGCGGCTGCAAAGAGACGGGGGTTCGCCGTTCAAACGAGCAAGAGCTTCAAACGGACCGGTGCCTCCGATCCTGATATCGCCGCATCACAGCAGGCCATCGCCGCCTCGTTTGACCTTGCGGTCGGTTCAGTGAGCGCCCCCATCTCCGTCGATAACGGCAGAAAGATCCTGGTCCTGCAGGTCAAGTCCAGAACGCCGTTCGACGAAGAGGCTTTCAAGAAGCAAAGGGCGGAGCTGCGCGAGCGCATGCTCGGCATGCGCCGCGACTCCTATTTCCGGGACTATATCCGACGGGTGACGGACGATCTGGAAAAAGCAGGCAAGATCCGCATCAATTCACGGGCGATTGACGAGGTGACCGGGGTCAGAACCTAGCCGCTGGGGCCCTTTGACGGACCGGCTCGCCGCGTTATGAAGAATCAGGGCTGACCGCACCTGCAGCTTCCCTTAAGGCCTCAGCCGGCACGGGCTTCAGACGATCAGTCGAGGTTCTCCGGCAGGGAAAGCGCAGATCTGAAGATCGAGGGACCGGCAGGTCCCTCGATCAGCGGCTCTCGTCCTGGGGGCCGCGTTCATCTCCCGGAGGCTCCTGCGGTCCAGACCTGCCGCTGCCTGAACCGCGCTCAAGCGAGAGCGCGCAGGCATACAGTTTCTCTACGACCCCCGCAGCACGCTTCATCTCCGAGTACGCCTTTTCCAGGTCGGCCCGCATGCGCCCTTCGCATCGACCGTCCAGCAAGACGAGCTGCGTGAATCCCATCATCACGGCCAGCGGATTGTTCAACTCATGCACGAGGGCCCGGATGTGCTTCCCGACCTCGCTCATGGTTGCACCGTCCCGCAGACCGCTATCCATCCTCGCCTCTCGCGGAATCTCCATATCGTTCCGGCGCTCCCGGACTCTTTGCGGCCGCATCTCAAGATCGGAACGGTGTGCACTGCGGGGCGCATACGGTCCGGATCGCCGACTCCCGGCCGCGAACCTGGCCCATGGCTTCCAGAGTGGTCGTCCGCGTTATCGTCATTCGTCAGGATGGGACTTAGATAAATCCGGCACGGTGAGCGGCCTGCGCCGGACGATCCTCACCGCGTCAAACCCGTGGTAGAGGCGGTAAGCCAGGAAATAGGTCCACCGGTTGAGATGGGTGTTGAAAAACTGGTCGCCGAGCAAGTGAATGGCGTAGCCGAGAGTCAGCCCCAGGCGGGCATTGGGCCATCCTGCCAGGCTGGTGAGGTACCAGAGGAGGGGGATGAGCTCGTAGCCGTGAAGGAAGTCGAAGAATCTGCGGGAATTTCCATAATAGTTGAACTCGAAAAACTCCTGGATGTCCAGGCTGAGGCCGCGGTTGAGCCAGAAATCTATGAAGTGATCGAGGTCCACCAGGACCCCCACGAGAGAGCAGGACACTCCGGCGATCCAGGACCGAGTGAGAAGCCCGAGAATCACCCCGGAGCCGACACTGATCGTCAAGTGCTGACTTGGCGCCATCTCGAGTGCCCAGGCAGGGTGCATCACCTCCTGAAACCGCCGCATGGCCGCCGCTTCAGCCGAGGGCGGCAAGTCAGGATGTACGCGGAAAAAAACAAAGCCAGAATTCAGAATGCAGAACCACGGCAGTCTTTGAGAAGGCTGACTCTCATATGCGTGCCGCGAATGCCGGGCGACAGTGTCGCTTGTCAAGCTGGTCCGCGCGAGCCGCGCTCTATGCAAGGCGCAGAACGTTATCCGACACTCTGGCTATCACACCTGCCAGTCGCCTGATTCCCTCTTCGATCTTGTCGGGCGGCATGTAGGAAAAGTTCAGCCGCATCGTGTTCTTGCCGGACCCATCATCGAAGAACGCCGCGCCCGGCACAAACGCCACGCCGTGCTCGATCGCGTCCGGGAGGAGGGTCATAGAATCGAAGTCATCAGGGAGCATCGCCCAAATGAAAAGTCCACCTTCAGGTTCGGTCCAGCTCACGCCCGGCGGCATGTATTTCCTCAGCGCATCCAGTATTGCGTCGCGGCGTTCCCGGTAGACAGCTCTTATGCGCTTGACATGCTGGTCAAGGAAACCTCCCCGAGCCGCCTCGTAAGCAACCATCTGTACGAAGGTGCCGGTGTGCAAATCGGTCCCCTGCTTGGCGAGGACCAGGCGCTGCAACACCTCCGTCGGCGCCACGATCCAGCCCAGGCGGAGTCCGGGCGCAAGAGTTTTGGAAAAGGTGCTGATGTAGATCACGTTGCCGGAATAGGCCCTCTCGCGCCTCTCCCCGGCGTCGAGGGCGGCCAGCGGCGGGAGATGCTCGCCGGAGAACCTCAGCTGACCATAGGGATCATCCTCAATGATCGGCACACCGTAGTGATCCGCCAGCTCCACGACCCGCTTCCGCCGCCTGAGCGACAAGGTGACGCCGGACGGATTCTGGAAATTCGGGAGAGCGTACAGAAACTTCGGGCCTGACCTGAGGGCGGTCTCCAACTCCTCGATTTTCATCCCCTCCCTGTCAATAGCAATTCCGACATACTCGGCCTGATAGGCGTTCCAAGCCTGGAGGGCGCCGAGGTACGTGGGCCGCTCGACCGCTATGCGGTCACCCGAATTCAGAAAAACCTTGCCGATCAGATCGAGCGCCTGCTGGGAACTCTGCGTGACCAGGATGTTCTCGGAGGCCACGACTATCCCATAGCGTGCCATGTGGCGCGCGAGCATCTCACGCAGTTTCGGGTAGCCCTCCGTGGCGCTGTATTGCAGGGCCTGCGCGCCGTGCTCTGACAGGACGCGCGCTGCAGCCTCCTTGAAGTGCTCCACCGGGAACACCTCCGGAGACGGCAGGCCGCCTGCAAAGGAGATCAGCCCGGGACGGTCGATCAACTTCAGGAGCTCCCGCACCATCGAGCTCTGCATGCGGTGCGTTCGTAAGGCGTATCGTTGCGACCAGAGGGTTTTCATGCTCACCTTTATCGGCTGGCTGGCAGGTTGATAGGATACCTGTTTCAGGGTGAAGAGGCAAAAAGAGTCGCCGGCAGGCGCCGTGGCCACGCCAGAGGTCGGCCCGTCATTCATCCCGGGCGCGTTCAAACGTGACGAAACCGCAGTCTTACCCTGCGCCTCGCGGCGCAGCCCTCAGGCCGGGCGGGAAGGAGCCGGCCACGCCACTGAAAGGGCGGGTTTCAGCCTGCCGCAAGTGACCTCCAGGGATCGGCTTTCGGGTCACGGGTCAGACGACGGCGAGGATCGCGGCCACCGCTTGCTGCGGCGAGAGATAATCCGTATTCAGGATCAGATCGTAGAACCTGGGATCCTCTATATCATGCTTGAAATGGTGGCGGATGAAATTGCTGCGCTCAGCGTCGATTTCGCGCATCCTGCGCAGGGCCTCGGAAAGAGACAGGTTCCACCGCTGCCGGAGTCGCTCCAGACGCAGCCCGTCCGATGCGACAATCCGCAGGTGAAGGCCCCCCTTCTCTCCGTACAGTGCGAAATTTGCCCCGCGTCCCACGAGTATCGCACTTCCCTGGCCGGCAAGCCCGGCCA
>JACADW010000017.1 GCA_013388445.1 Acidobacteriota bacterium
CGGCAAGTGGCATCTGGGCTACCACCCGCCGTACCTGCCGGCGAGCCACGGGTTCGACGACTTCCGCGGGCTCGCAAGCGGAGACGGCGATCATCACTCGCACATCGACCGCTCCGGCCGCCGCGACTGGTGGCATAACGACCGAATAGAAATGGAGTCCGGCTACACCGCCGACCTGGTCACGCGCCACGCCGTCGAATTCATCGATCGCAACAGGACCCGACCGTTCTTCTTGTACGTGGCACACCTGGCGATACACTTCCCGTGGCAGGGGCCCGAGGACGAGGGTTACCGGGTCGAGGGCCGAAGTTACCATGATCTCAGCAAGCTCGGCAGCCTCCCGGGGAAAGACGTCGGCGCGAAGGTGAGAGCCATGGTCGAAAATCTCGACAGGAATGTGGGGCGCATCGTCGAGGCCCTGGAAAGGCGAGGCTTGGCGCGCAACACGCTGCTCTTCTTTACGTCCGACAACGGGGGCTATCTCACTTACAGCGGCGGCTACCGCAACATCTCGAGCAACGGGCCGCTGCGGGGCCAGAAAGGCGAGGTTTACGAAGGCGGGCATCGCGTTCCGGCGATCGCCTGGTGGCCCGGCCGCATCAAGTCTGGCGTGTGCAACCAGACCGTAATGACCTTCGACCTGTTCCCGACCTTCGCCGAATTGGCGGGCATTGCAAGGCAGGGATCTCAGCCGCGGCCGGACGGCCTCAGCCTGACCCGTCTGCTTTTTGACTGGAAGGCGCTCGAAGCCCGGACCCTTTTCTGGCGGATGCGCGAAAACAGGGCCGTGCGACAGGGCCCATGGAAACTGGTCCGGATGGGGGCCGCCGACCCGCAACTGTACAACCTCGAGCAGGACCTCGGGGAAAGCCGGGATCTGGCAGCCGCGCAGCCCCAAAGAGTGAAGGCGCTGCTCGACACGCTGGCCTCGTGGGAGAAAGAGGTGAACGGTCGCCGGAGCAGTGTCGCAAGGAAGGCCGGCGAGTGACTCCGCAGAGGACAGCCGCCTAAGGAGACATGACATGAGGATCAGTCGCCGCGGGTTTATGCGCGCCATCGGCGCCGGAGCCATGCTCGCGCGTCCCGCCACGGCGCAGCGCCGCGGGCCGAACATCGTCTGGATCATGGCGGATGATCTCGGCTACGGCGACGTCGGTTGTTACGGACAGGAGAAGATCCTGACGCCGAACATCGACCGCCTGGCCGAGCAAGGCATGCGGTTTACGCAGGCCTACGCCGGCTCCACCGTATGCGCGCCCTCGCGCTGCAGCCTCATGACCGGCCTGCACAACGGGCATGGCCGGGTGCGCGATAACATCCCATACGGCATCTTCCTCCGGCCGGACGATTTCACGGTCGCGGAACTGCTGAAGCAGGCCGGCTACCGCACCGGCGGCTTCGGCAAGTGGAGCCTCGGCAACGCGGGGTCGTGGGGCATGCCGCTGTACCAGGGCTTCGACACCTATTTCGGCCAGCTCAACCAGGACCAGGCCCACCGCTACTACCCCGACTCTCTTTGGGACGACGATCAGGAGATGCTCCTGATGGGCAATCGCGCCAACCAGCGCAAACAATATTCGGCAGATCTGTTCGCCGAGCGCGCGCTCAGGTTCATTGGCGACAACCGGGAGCGGCCGTTCTTCCTCTACTTCGCCACCACATTACCCCACTTCTCCGACTTCCGGGAGGGCCCCGACAAGCTGATCGTGCCTTCCGACGAGCCTTACACGACCAGGGACTGGCCGCAGCTTGAGAAGAACTACGCTGCCATGGTGACCCGCCTCGACCGGCATGTCGGCGAGATCATGGCGAAGCTGCGCGAGCACGGCCTCGAACAGAACACGCTGGTGTTTTTCACCAGCGACAACGGTCCCTGGGACGGGCATGACGTCCGGTTCTTCCGCAGCGCCGGCTCCCTGCGCGGCGTGAAGCGCGACCTCTACGAAGGCGGCATCCGAGTGCCGATGATCGTCCGCTGGCCGGATAGGATCCGGGCCGGCAGCGTCAGCCATCACCCCTGGGCGTTCTGGGATTTCCTGCCGACTGCGGCGGAGCTGGCCGGGCTGCCGCCGCCGAAGCGCACCGACGGAATCTCGATTGTTCCGGAACTTACCGGTCGCCCTCAGAGCCGGCACGAATATTTTTACTGGGACTACGGGCATGTGCGCGACAAGTTTCTTCAGGCGGCGCGCTGGGGCAACTGGAAAGGAGTGCGCATCGGGACCGGTTCGCCCATCGACCTGTATGACCTGGAGCGGGATCCGTCGGAAATCAATAATGTCGCGGGAGCGAACCCCCAGGTTGTGCGCCGGATCGAGGAGATCCTGGCCGAGGCGTACCAACCCTCACCCGACTATCTCGTCAAGGGGTAGCCGGCCGATGCCGCCAGGAACCCCCGGCGCGTGAGGTGACAGCCGCAACCCGGCAAGATATCGTTCGTCGTCATCATCCATCTCCGCAGAGAAATAAGGAGCTTCCTGGTGCATGGGCCTTCTCGCCGGCCACATTTCCCAGAATCTTAGAGTCGATCGGTATTCGACCACGCCCAGAGGGCGTGGCTTTGGCCTGCCCAGTGCCGCGGAGCGCCGACGCTGCCTTCGGGATCGGAACCGGGGTCTACATCGGGTTCGACCGGGAGTCAGCGTCAAACAAGAGGTCCGTCACCTAATCACGATTTGGAATACCGATTACGATCCCGATTCCGACAGCGAAGATTCTTCGCGCTTGACGGGGAAGCCGTCTGCTCGCCGGAACGGCGGAGCCTTTCAGCGTCCTGCGGCCAATGGCCGTGGCTTCAGCCCCTGGTGACGGATCCCTCACCCGGATATGCCTCCTGCCGTCACCGCTTGGCGCTCGCGATCGTGTCCCGCATGTATTCCGCCGCAGGCTCCACGTTCTTATCCGCGTAATCGATGCCCGGCAGCCGACCGTCAGCGGGAGCGCAAAGGCGAACACCCCCTTCAGTATTCCCGGCACGGAGGGCCTCGCCCACGCGGCCAAGCCGATGAAGGAGAGAGTGAGGACGCCCGCCTTGACGAGAAACGCTTTCTCGATGCGCCCGAAAACGGGCTTGAAGGTGAGGTGGTAGGCCGCCAGGCACAGAGCGAGGGCCCAGGCTCGCATGTTATCTCATCCCGTCAGGCGCCCGAGGGCCGCTCCCGCACCCGCCAGCAGGAAGGTGATCACCGAATGCCCGACGACCAGGGCCGAGACAAGCACGAAGGGCGGGAAGAGGCGATGGAGCCGCACCAATCCTCCCAGGATGGTCTCCCGGCGCTCGTTCATGATCTGGTACTTCGCCACGATCGAGACGAACACGCAACCAAAGAGGATGCAAGCCACGAAAATCCACATCAGTGCGTGGCCGTAGTTGCCGCCCGAAGTCGCGGCGCTCACGATGTCCCCCGCGCCGAGCCACGTGAGAACCAGGACGATCCCCGGCCCCATCGATCTCACACAGGAAAAGGACGAGGACGGAATCGGAGCACCAGCCTCCTTGCGATACCCGACCGGCACTGTGCATTTGTCCTGGTCATCTGCCATCTGACGCATCCCCCAGGAAGTCCCGCCGCCTGCATGAAGTCCAAAAAGTTGGACCGTTCTTTATGTCTTGGGAGCCGCCGGCAATGACCGAAAAGTATCCGGCTTCGGAAATCCCGGCTTGAAAAACCAGGCCGCGGGTTTTCGAAGGTTTCTGCTCCGGGATCAATTAGAATGGCTCCTGATGTCATGTGCGCTATGGTCACGCGCCTGTGCAGTGAGCGGAAGGAGATTTGCCGTGAACACAAAAATGCTGTTCTGCATTTCGGTCTTGACGGTCGTCGCATGCCTGTCAGCCTGTTCAAGGAAGGATCCGCTTGAAGAGTATGGCGAGTACGCGCCTCCCGATGCATACCTCGAGGGTTCCAAGCACCCCTACTACGGGAGCGAAAACCCGTGGGACCGCCGCTTCTTCACGAAGGCGCTCAACCTTTACGGGCGCCGGGGCCAGCGGCAAATGCTCGATATCATCGAGGGCAAACCCGCCGAGGCGGCCGCCTACTGCCGCCAGCTGCTGGCGAACGATCCCACCGACCTGGAGTCGCGCTTCAACCTGGCGGTCGCGGAAGCTCACCTGGGGAACATCGATGCGGCCATGAGCGCGGTCCGGGACGCGGTCGAGAGAGGCTTGCCCTTCGAGCGGTTCATCGTCGGGCCCCGCGACGTCCTGAAGCCGCTGACGGAGTCCGAGGCGTTCAAGAAGTATGCCGCCAGCCGCCCGCCCGTCCAGTTGCTTCACGGACCGATGCTGGGGAGCGTGACGGAAACCAGCGCCCGCTTCTGGGTCAGGACCAAGGATGAGGTCCCTGTTCAGGCCGTGGTGACGAAGCTGCAGGACCCGCGGAATCCAATCCGGTCGGAAGTCCGGAAGACGGAAGCCGCAAGAGACTACACGGCGATCGTGGAGGTCCAGGGGCTGTCGGCCGCAACAACCTACTCCTATGACATCATCATCGATGGAAAGCCTGCGCTGAGCGCTCCGCTTCCCTCCTTCCGCACATTCCCGAAGGCGGACGCCAGGATCAGCTTCCAGGTGGCATTCGGCGGGTGCGCCGGCTACACCCCTGCGAACGAGAGGATGTGGGATCTGATCCGCAGCTACAAACCGGAGGCCTTCCTCACGCTGGGCGACAATGTGTATATCGACCTGCCGACGATGCCGAACGGGCTTCACTACTATACGTATTACCAGCGGCAATCACGGCCGGAGTTCCGCAGGCTCGTTTCCACAACTCCGATCTACGCCATCTGGGACGACCACGACTGCGCGATCGATGACGTGTGGATGGGACCCTACAAGGACAAGCCGCCCTGGAAGATGCCGCTGTTCAATCAATTCCGCGAAAACTGGGCCAATCCCTCGTACGGGGACCCCGAATGGCCCGGCTGCTGGTTCAACTTTTCCATCGGCCCGGTGGAGTTTTTCATGCTGGAATGCCGCTTCTACCGGACCAATCCTTATGACAAGAATCCCACGATGCTGGGCCCCGTGCAGAAAGCGTGGCTGAAGGAGAAGGTTAGGCAGTCGCAGGCAACCTTCAAGGTGCTCGCATCCTCCGTCGAATGGACCTTTGACGCCAAGGGGGCCGCCAGGGACACCTGGGCCGGATTCAGGGACGAGCGGAACGAGATTTTCAATTTCCTGGCCGAAAACAGGATCAACGGCGTGATCCTGCTCTCCTCGGACCGGCACCGCTCGGAGGCGTGGCGCATCGACCGACCCAACGGATATTCCTTGTACGAGTTCGAAAGCGCGCGGCTGACCAACGAGCATGTGCACGAGCTTGTGCCTGGAGCCTTGTTCGGCTATAACGCGTTGCAGTCTTTCGGGCTTCTGACCTTCGACTTCACGGGCCCCAACCCGACCGTGAACTATCAGATCATAAGCATCAACAACGAGAGCGTGCATTCCTTGACCGTCAGACTCAGCGATCTCTCCCACTAACCGAGAACTCAGCTCGCTTCGCTCGTTGATGTGAGGGGCCGAGGGAATCGCAGCGCGTCCCAGGCCGCAGCCGAACAATCCATCAGAAGACGATAGGCGGCCGCGCCGAGGTGTGGGGTGCTGGGGATTGGCGGACTCGTTCACGTGATTTCGGCCGTGCAGTTGTGTGATTTCTGAAACGATTGGAGGGGTCCGACCCTTCTGATATTGCGATGCTCGGGATCCTAATTGGAATTGCCGTAATGGCGTGCGCGCAGGCGCCGCCGCCCTACGACCTGCTGATACGCAACGCCCGAACCCCGGACGGGACGGGCGCCCCATGGTTCAGGGGGGATTTGGCCGTGCGCGGCGACACGATCGCGGCCAAGCCTCTATCGAACGTCTTCGGGCCGCCAATTCCAATAT
Organism: Acidobacteriota bacterium; assembly: GCA_013388445.1. Lineage (GTDB taxonomy): Bacteria > Acidobacteriota > UBA6911 > UBA6911 > UBA6911 > JACADW01. Next base: position 5,891 of record JACADW010000017.1, read on the forward strand.
CGTCCCCGTCCACGGCCCAGTGCACGCCAGTTGGCTCAA
>JACADW010000130.1 GCA_013388445.1 Acidobacteriota bacterium
GAACCGACGTCCCCCATGAAGATCTGGGCAGGGTGGGCGTTGTACCAGAGAAAGCCCATGGTCGCGCCCACCATGGATCCGCAGAAGATCGTCAGCTCTGAGGCGTAGTTGTTCTTTATGAGGTCCAGGTATTCGGCGAAACGGGCGTGTCCGCTCACATAACAGAGGACGCTCAAAGCCGAAGCGGCGACGATCACGCACCCAGCGGCCAGCCCATCGAGGCCGTCCGTGAGGTTCACTGCGTTGGAGGCGCCGACGATCAGAAATACGACAAAAAGCGCCAGGGGCAGGGCCACGGGGAGGCCCAGCGGGTGCCAGAGCGCCAGCTCCGGGGTGAAATTCTTGAAGAACGGGACGCTCAGCCGGGTGCTGTAGAGTCCGGCCGCGGCGAGGTAGTGCAGGCCGACACAGACCGCGAGCGCGATGAGGGTCTGGTACAGCAGCTTCATCCGACCGGTCATGCCCAGCGAGTGCTTCCGCGAAATCTTCGCGTAGTCGTCGAGGAAGCCCACCAGGGCAAAGCAGATGGTCGCGGCAACCGCCGTCCATGTATAGAGATTCGTCAGATTGCTCCACAGGAGCGTGGGTACGACGATTCCGATGACGATGAGTATTCCTCCCATTGTAGGAGTGCCCGCCTTGTTCTTGTGCGACGAGGGACCCTCGCTGCGGATCTGCTGGCCGATCTGGAACTCCCGGAGGCGGCGGATCAGCCAGGGCCCCAGCACCAGGCAGATCAGCATGGCCGTGATGCCCGCCACGGCTGTGCGGAACGTGACATAGCGGAACACACGCAGCGGCGTGAAGACGTCGTAAAGCCAGTAAAGGAGGTGATAGAGCATCGGTTCTATTGCCTCTCACGTGCATCGCGAAGGGACCGGACGATGCGCTCCAGCTGCACCCCGCGCGAACCTTTGATCAGAACGAGGTCTCCCGGCCGGGCTGTGCGTAACAGGAACTCGGAGGCGGAGTCCACGTCGCCGAAGAACCGGACTCTCTCCTGCGGCATGCCTGCCTCGAGGGCGCCCCGCGCCAGCTCCTGCGCCGCTCCCCGGACTGCGATCAGGATGTCCACGCCGCGACGGGCAGCCCATGCGCCGCACTCGTAGTGAAGTCTTCCCGTGTCCGGCCCCAGTTCCAGCATCTCTCCGGCGACCACGATGCACCGCTGACTGCAGGGAAGGGCGCAGACCGTATCGATCATCCGTTTCAGCGCGCACGGATTTGAGTTGTAGGAGTCGTCGATCAGGGTCAAGCCGCCCCGAAGGGTCAGCACTTCGCCGCGCATCGGACTGGGCGGAAGAGTCTCGAGGCTCTCCACGATGGTGTCCACTTCGAGACTGAAGTGAAGACCCACTGCCACGGCCGCAAGTGCATTCATCACATAGTGGAATCCGGCAAATGGGATCGAGGCCGCACGAGTGCCTTCGGAGGTCACGAGCCGGAAGCGTGTCTCCCGGAGGCTCACGACTTCGATCCCTGTCGCACGCACCGCGGCTCCGGCTCCGCACCCGAACGGGATCTTGTTTCCCACGGAACGGGCTCCGATATTCGCCACGAGAGGATCGTCGCTGCAATACACCAGTGTTCCTTTCGTTCCCAGTGCGAGCGCCAGCTCACCCTTGGCGCGGGCGATCGCCTCGATGTCGGGGAAGAACTCAAGATGCACGGGCGCCACGTTGGTGATGACGCCCACGCCGGGCTGCGCCAGCGCGCACATTTCTGCGATCTCCCCGGGCGCGCTCATCCCCATCTCCAGGATGCCGATCTCGTGCTCGGGCAGAAGCCCACATAGGGCCAGGGGAAGTCCGAAGAGGTTATTGTAGTTTCCCGGCGAGCGGTACACGGCGTACCTGACCTCGAGCAGGTGGGCGGCGAATTCCTTCACCGTTGTCTTGCCCATGCTCCCCGTGATCCCCACCAGTCTCCCCTGCCAGCGCCTCCTTGTTCCGGCTGCGAGGTCCTTGAGCGCCTGGTGCGTGTCGGAGACCCTGATCAGAGCTCGGTCCTTTGGATACTCAAAATCCGGTTCGTAGTCCGATGCGGCGACCACCCCGGCGGCTCCCTTGCGCAGCACTTCGGGGATGAAGTCGTGTCCGTCCCTCCTGGGCCCCCGGATGGCGAAGAAGAGGTCGCCGGACTTGAGCGTGCGCGAGTCGATCGATACCCCGCTGAAAACGGCGGACCTTGAGCCGGAGGTCAGCACTCCTCCCGTGGAGGATTCGGCTTCCATCATGGTTCTTGCAGATTCCACCTTCGTACTCACAGTACCTTCGCGGTCCCCCGGTCTCGGCGACGGTCCCGAAGCCGCCCGATCCACTCGCGCGCCACCACGCGGTCGTCAAAGGGAAGCACCCTGTCGCCCACAAGCTGGTAAGCCTCGTGTCCCTTGCCGGCGATGATAACCGCATCGCCGGGACGGGCGAGCGAAATCGCACGGCCGATTGCCTCCCCGCGGTCTGGGACGATCTCGTAGGCGCCCGTCCGCTCTTGCAGCCCGACCCTTATCTCGTCGAGGATCACGAGCGGGTCTTCACTGCGCGGATTGTCGGAGGTGGCGATCACATGGTCGCTCATCCGGACCGCCACGGCTCCCATCAGGGGCCGCTTTGTCCTGTCCCGGTCCCCGCCGCAGCCGAAGACGGTGATCACGCGCCTGTGCGGAAGCGCCCGCACGGTTTCCAGGAGTTTTTCGAGTGCATCGGGCGTGTGTGCGTAGTCCACGATCACGGAAAACGGCTGGCCCGCCCTGACGAGTTCCATGCGGCCCGGCACATCCTCGACGGATCCGAGGCCCCGGAGAATGTCTTCCGCCCTGATGCCCAGTGCCAGTGCTGAACCTGTTGCGGCCATCGCGTTGTAGATGTTCGGGCGGCCCGGCAGGCGGAGGGTTACGTCCATCCTGCCCGCCGGTGTTGCCAGTGCCATCGTCGTCCCTTCGGTCAGCAGCGCGGATTCGAGCAGCCGGATGTCCGATTTTTCGGAAGTCCCATATGTGACGAAAGGGCAGGCTAGACCGCCGGCCAGACGCATGGCGTAGGGGTCGTCGGCGTTGATCACGGCCGCCTCGATGTGGTTCGCGCCCGCGGCTGAAAAGAGCAGACTCTTGGCGCGGAAGTACGACTCCATATCCCCGTGAAAATCGAGATGGTCACGGGTCAGGTTCGTGAAGACGGCGACAGCGAATTTCATACCGTAAACGCGCTTGAGGGCCAGAGCATGTGACGAAACTTCGAGCGCCCCGTGCGTGCAGCCGCTAAGGATGGCCTGGTGAAGGACCCGTGTCAGGTCCGTTGCTTCCGGAGTGGTCCTCTCGCTCGCCACATGGCGACCGTCGATCTCCACGCCGAGGGTGCCGGAGGCGATGGTCCTGTGACCTGCGTGCCTGAGTATCGCTTGCACAAGACATGTGGTTGTGGTCTTGCCGTTGGTGCCGGTTACGGCAACCAGTTTGAGGCTCTGTGACGGATCTCCCCAGAATACCCGCGCGGCTTCGGCCAAGAACCTCCTGGCATCCTCGACGACAAGCCGGGGGACTCCGGATTCCGGGTGGTACGCATTCTCGGCGGCGATTGCTGCCGCGCCGCGCCGGATGGCGTCGGAAACATACAGAACACCGTTGGTCCTCTGACCCCGGACGGCAACGAAAAGGTCTCCCGGGCTCACCTTTCGCGAGTCATAGGCGATCCCCTCGATCGGGGTTTTCGGATCCCCCTGTATCTCCACTCCGGATATTTGCGACAGAAGAGTCTCGAGCAGCATGGAGCGGATCATCCTATGGGCTGGAGGGAGCGGCAGTCACGCGCACTGCGGACTGTGCGAGTTGGGTGTTTGCGTCGACACAGGAGCGGAGCGAGGCTCCTGCGGTCGATGTGGCGAATGTCACGTTGCAGGTCTCACCGATGGACATCTCTTTCCCCGCCGGGGGCGACTGAAACACGGCAACGCCGGAGCCGTTTGGCTGCAGGACTATGCCCAGCTCATGGCACCGGGCCAGCACCTTCCGCTTGGACATGCCCCGGAAGTCCGGCACCGCAACGGACCGACCGGGCAGCCGGAAGACGATCTCGGAGCCGGCCTCGACCGCCGCGCCTTCCTGCCCACTGGCTGCAATGGGCGGGACGGGCGTTGCGTTGCGGATTAAATCCTTCGAAGCGGCCGCCAGTTGCGCCGGGGTTCGTTTCGGCAGCGGCAACGTCATGTCGGGGTGGACGCGCAGGTAGAGAAGCACCTGCTGCGCGATTCTCTTGAAGACCGGAGCTGCCACCTTTCCCCCGTAAATGTCGCCGTTCCTGGGCGAATCGATCTGAACGAGGACGCTGATCCTCGGATTCGGCAGCGGCGCATACCCGACGAAGGAAGCCAGGTAATCGGTGTCGGAGTACCGGCCGTTCACGATTTTCTGGGCCGTTCCTGTCTTGCCTGCGGCGCGGTAACCCTCAAGGGCGGCATCGCGCCCGGTACCCTTTGTGATGACTCCTTCGAAGGCGCTGCTCACTGCGGCTGCGGTCTGCGGGCTCACAATCCTGGTTTTCTCCGGCCACGTCGTGCGCAGCAGATTCCCATCGGCATCGATCACCCTGTCGACGACATAGGGCCGTACCCGGTATCCCCCGCTGGCGATCACGTTGATAGCCGTCAGCATCTGGATCGAGGTGACACCGATCTCCTGCCCAAAGGAAATGGCTCCGATCGACAGGCCCGACCAGGAGCGCCAGTCGCGAACAAGGCCGATGATCTCGCCCGGCAGATCTATTCCCGTCTCGGCCCCGAACCCGAATCGCCGGAGCGCGTTGTGGAGTCGTTCCTCTCCCAGCCTCAATCCCAGTTTGGCTGCACCGACATTCGAGGAGTTCTCGATCACCTGCTGGAAGGTCAACAGCCCGTAAGGCCGGTGGTCGTGAAAGACGTGTCTGCCGATGCGGATGGATCCGTTCTGGCAATCGATCACTTCTGCAGGATGAGTGAGCCGGGTCTCCAGCGCGGCGGCCGCGACGACCACTTTGAAGGTCGATCCCGGTTCGAAGAGATCCGTGATCGCACGGTTGCGCCAGAGATCTGCAGGATAGGTGTTATAGATGTTGCAGTTGAAATCGGGCCAATTGGCAAGAGCCAGGATCCTGCCCGTGTCCGTTTCCATCACCAGCACGGTCCCCGCCTTGGCGCGGTGCTCTGCGACGGCGGCGGCGAGTTCTCGCTCCGCGATATACTGGATGGAGCGGTCCAGGCTGAGGACCAGGGAATGTCCCTGCCTCGGCGGTCTGATGACGCGCCCGCGGAAAGACCGGCCGTTTGCGTCGATGTCCAGGGCGACGATTCCCTCGGTCCCCCTAAGGTCCTTGTCATACAGCTCTTCAAGTCCGGCCCCTCCGTCCCCGTTCATGTTGACGAATCCGAGCACATGAGAGGCGAGATTCCGGTTCGGGTAGACCCGCATGCTCTCGTCGACAAGATAGACTCCGTTGATGCGGAGCTCCTCCACCCGGGCCTCCGCCTTCGGGTCGATCCTGTGTTTGACGACCAGGTACGCCCTCCGCTCCGGGTTCGCCATGCGGGCCTTCAGCTGTGCCGGGTCGAGCTCGAGAGCGGCCGCAAGTCCGGTCGCGGCAGAAGCGAGGTCTCTTATCCGGCGCGGTTCGGCGACCACCATGCTGACGCCCATGTTGCGCGCCAGCTCGTGCATGCGGCAGTCGTAAATGAGGCCGCGTGGGACGGCAGCCGCCCGCGTGATCTCTTGCCGGTCCCGTGCGATCTGCTCGAACCGATCATGTTCGAGCACCTGCAGCTGAACCAGCCGAAACACTATGGACAGGATCCAGACCACGACAACGGCGATGACCAGGACGATCCTGGTTGCGACGATCTTCCGCACCCCGGTCTTGGCCGACAGGTGCGGGATGTAGTGCTGTGCCATTTACACCTCCGTCCGATCTCCGGCCCGGATGATCGCAGGCCGGCTCCGGAGCACGGCTAGGGAAAAGTCCGCCGCACCTCGCTTCCGGATCTGATAGGGCCGAGAAATCGAACCTCAGAAGGAGGAAGATGGGTGTCTTGATTCGGCCGTGCTCTTCAGAGGCCTCATCATCGCGAGAGTCGCAGTGCCGTCCGTTTCGGTGTCGCGCGGGCTCGGTATCGTCAATTGACTGGCGCGCAAGCGTTGCATCCCGAGCTGATTCTGGGCGATATCCTCTATCCGACCCATGGCCTTGAGGGTCTCCTCCTCAAGACTCAGACCCGCCTCCGCCTTGAGCAGGCTCTCCTCCTCTGCCGTCAGCCTCTGTATCTCATAGCCGATGCTTACGATCCGGGTGCGTACCCAGGAATGAAGAATGAGGACCCCGGCGAGAAAGCCTATGGACAGAGTGACCAAGAGGAGCTCCAGCAGGTTCCTGGTATCCATCTTAGGGCGGATCGCATAGTTCCTGTAATCCACTCTATCAGCCCAGTCCGTCATATTTTCCTCCCACGTTCAGCACCTGCATCCGACCACGTCTTCAGGGCCTGGCGCGGTTTCGATCGGGCACCAGCTGGAGGCTGAATCGAGACATTCAGCCTGTGCCCGGAGTCCGTGACTCAGGCCCAAGATCGCCGACTCGCTCCACGCAACGCAGCCGGGCGCTGCGCGACCGCGGATTCCGTTCCAACTCCGTCGCGCCGGGTCTGATCGCCCGGGGCGTGACCAGGTAAACGGCCCGCCGCCTCGGGCAAGAACAGAGTTCCGGTCTCCTTCCGCACACGCAATGCCCAGCGAGATTGCGGAAGGTACGTTTCACAATCCGGTCCTCCAGCGAATGGAAAGCGATGACGGCCAACCTCCCGCCGACCGCCAGGAAAGGGACGACCCCGGTGAGGAGCTCCTCCAGACCTTCGAGTTCCTCATTGACAGCAATCCTCAGTGCCTGGAAAGTGCGCGTCGCCGGGTGGATGGCCGGTATGCGCCTGGCCGGAACGGTCCGCTGAATCAGTGCCGAGAGCTGAAGGCATCCGGTGATGTCTCCCCTGCGCCGCTCGGTGACGATGGCCCGGGCGATGCGCCGGGCATGGCGTTCCTCCCCATACCGCTCGATGATATCGGCCAGTTGCTGCTCGCTCAGGCTGTTGACCAGGTCGGCGGCGGTGAGGCGCTGGCTCCTGTCTAATCTCATATCGAGCTTTGCGTCGGCGCGGAAACTGAAGCCCCGGCCGGGCGAGAGCATCTGGAATGATGAAATTCCGAGGTCGATCAAGATGCCGTCTACAGGTCGGAAGCCCGTGTTGTTGAGCACCAGCGGCAGATTCTTGAAGTTCTCGTGAAGCAGGCGGACCGAGGGGGCGTAGCGTGCCAGACGCTCTCGTGCTATCGCGAGGGATTCCTCGTCGCGGTCCAGACCAATGAGCTGGCCGCCGGGCAGGATGCGCTCGAGGATCGCCTGTGCGTGACCTCCCAGGCCGATAGTGGCGTCCACATACCTGCCGCCGCGGCGGCAGCCAAGCAGCTGGATCGCCTCCTCGAGAAGGACCGGAGCGTGCTCCGGTGTCGTGTCGGTTTCTCTATGTTGCATGACTTCCGGGCACCACGCCGCTCCAGAGATGTTGGTCCTGCAAGTCCCGGTCATCAGAAGCCCTGCTCCGCCAATCGTTCGCGATCCGCGTTCGTCATCGGGTCTTCCTTCAGACTTGTGCGGATGGTTTCGCTGTTCCACACTTCAAGGTGGTCATTCTTTGCCATGACCACGACGTCGCCGTAGATCTGGGCGTCTTCCCGAAGGGCCTGAGGAATGAGGATCCTTCCCTGAGGATCCATCTGTGTCAGGATCCCGTAATAGCTCGTGAACTTCTGCAGCTTGATCTTGGCCGGGTCCATCCTCGGCGGTTCCTGGAATTTTTGGGCGATCCGCTCCCATACGGGAATGGGATAGATCTGCGCGCACTTTCCGTCGTCGCTGGTCACGTAGAAGTTGTTGTCTTCGGTTTCAGGAAGCTCGCGGCGGAACTTGGCGGGGATCTTCAGCCGGAACTTCTCATCGATTTTCGCGGTGTAACTGCCGCACAGCATGCGCGCCCCGCTTCGTACTGCTTGTCAGGAAGAGCTCAGAAATGACTGCCGACCTGTGGTTTTAGGGCCAAAACTCCACTTTGGGCCACTTTCGACCACGCGCTGAGGATAAGAGCACTCAGATGGCGTGTCAAGAAAATCCTGCGACTTTTTTTCGTCCTCTCCTGCCCTCAGCTGCGGCGGACCTCTGACACGGCTGATCAGCAATCTTGGCGTGGGATCGCTCCCTTGAAAGCCGGATGGGGGAGGGGTAAAAGCAGTCCGGGGCGCCGATAGCCCGGCGGCCGTAATTCGTCGGCCCGGCCAAGTCCGGCCGGGTCTTCGCCGTGAGGGCCGCTTGAACGGTGCGACTGGGTGTCGTGCCTTGCTTCGTCGGAAGCTCGACGGGCACACGAAAATAAAAAGAAGAGCCCGGCCTCCTCTCGTCGTGTTCGGGAACCGGCCCTGAAGATCGTGCGACGTACACGTTCGTCCGTCGAAAGCGGATGCAGCTGCCAGACCGACCGTGCGAAGCACAATCAGCGCCCATGAGGCAGCAGTGCTAGTGCGCGAGCCTTTGCCCCTGCAAAGGCATCACCTTCGGGTCATTTGACCTCCCGTGACCTGGCCAAGCTGGATTTGTGTCTGCACGTTTTTCTGTCCGGCGCCGGATGGGCTGAGCTAAGATGAAACTGCTCGAAGATGGAGGGAGCCTTGCGCGTCGGGATCGTCGGCCTGC
>JACADW010000080.1 GCA_013388445.1 Acidobacteriota bacterium
CCTTCATGGAGAACTCCGCGCGATGGCATCACCGGGTGCCGACGGTCGAGGAATTGGACGCGGCCCTGAAGGAAATCGACGGAATGGCATGATGAGCGAGCTTTACGACTGCAGAGACGCGTTCGCACGCACGTTGGAGGAACTGGCTGCCTCCGACCGCAGGATTGTCGCCGTGACCAATGACTCGCTGGGGTCGAGCAAGCTGGCGGGTTTCCGGGAACGATTCCCGGAGCGGTTTATCAATGTCGGGATCGCCGAGCAGGACATGATCGGCATTGCAGCGGGGCTGGCCAACGGCGGCAAGCTGCCTTTCGTGTGCGGGGCGTGCTGTTTCCTCACGGCCCGGGCCCTGGAGCAGATCAAGGTGGACCTCGCCTACTCGAGGGCCGATGTGAAGGTCTGCGGCATGAGCGCCGGGCTGGCTTACGGCCCGCTGGGAACGACGCATCATTCCATCGAAGACGTGGCCTGGACACGGGTGATCGCGGATCTTTACATCATAGTCCCGGCCGACCCGCTGGAGACGGAGCAGGCCGTTCGCGCGATTGCCGCTTATGAAGGGCCTGTCTACCTCAGGCTGAGCCGCATGCCTGTCCCTGCGGTCCACCCCCCGCAGTATCGCTTCGGGATCGGCCGAGCCGCCGTTCTCCGCGACGGGACCGATTTGACCCTGATCTCAAACGGCACCATGGTGAGCCGGGCGGTGGGCGCCGCCGAGGCGCTTGCAGAGGAGGGTGTCGAGGCCCGGGTCGTCAACATGTCGACGATCAAGCCGCTCGACGCCGCGACGATCGAGCGCGCTGCCAGGGAGACGGGGGCGATTGTCACAGTGGAGGAGCACTCGGTGATCGGGGGCCTCGGGAGCGCCGTCGCGGAAGTGGTGGTGCGGACCTGTCCGGTTCCGGTCCGTATGCTGGGGATTCCCGGAGTCTTCGCGCCGACCGGATCGGTCGAATTCCTCTTCGATCATTTTGGCCTGACAGTGGAGGGAATCCGTGCTGCGGCTCTTGCCATGCTGAAGGACGGCGCCGCCAAGAACAATCCGTCTCCCCTCGGGGTAGTGGGATAGCACTTCTCCGTGCGCCGGACCCGCCCGGCGAGGAGTGCTTCGCTGCTGCAAGATTGCCGCGGCGCTTCACCGGCACCTCTGAGAGTCCTTGATCCCCGGGCTCCAAGAGCCGTCTCTGCATCCGGCCGGCACCTGCAGTGCTGGCGACGCGGTCCCGCGAGTGCAACCGATACGATCTGGAGCAAGCCTTCGGAATGGCCGGAGGGCACAATGGGTGTGATGGCTGGCGCGCGAAAATATGGACTGTTTGCGGCCGAGATTCTGCCGGTTGCCCTGAGCGTCGCCCGCAAAGAGCTACGGCGGAGTCGGTGCCGCGCGCGGCCTCGACGGCCCAAACGAAATTCGGGCCATTGCGCCGCTGGGTGCCGGCTTGGTAGATCCGGCCCGTCCGCCGGAACGCGTCCGCCAGCGCCCGGCTTTCCTGGATGGTCATCGAGCAGGGCTTCTCGCAGAAGACGTCCTTGCCCGCGTGGGCCGCCTGAACGGATAGGGGTGCGTGCCAGAATTCCGGCGTGGCGATGATCACGGCATCGATGTCCGGGCGCGCCAGCACCTCCTCATGGTAGGAGTACATCATGCAGTCGCTGTTTTCGTAGCGCCCGTCGACCATCTTCTTGACCAGCTCCCGGCGTTCCTTCTTCAGGTCGCAAATGGCGACGAACCTGACGTCCTCGTAGCCCAGCACCGTGTTCACCGAGGCCATCCCGCGGCCGCCGATCCCGATGCCGGCGACGGCGACCCTGTCGCTGGGCGCAACCGTTCCGGCGGGCCGGCCGAGCACGAAGCTCGGCACGATCAGGGGCGCCGCAGCGGCGCCGGCAGTCTTGATGAAATCGCGCCGTGTGACATGTCCATCTCGAATACCCATGATTTTCCTCCCTCACGTCTCCGGGACTCCGGTCATTCATACGGATGCCCGCATAGCATCCATTTTTGGACTCCCGCCAGTCAAGCAACATCCGAACCCGAACCAAGTGTATTTACCCATCGAAACCCATGCGCGGTGGATAATGCAATTGGACTTGAAACGATGTCCCGCCCGAGGGGATTTGAGAATTCAGGATTCCGAACAGGCCTCGGACACGCTCGCAGCAGCCGGCTCCCTTCGTCCCACAGCCTGAATCGCACGGGGCCGAAACAGGAACAGAATGCTCGCAAAGATGGTGGTAGCCGCTTTAGTATCCCTTATCGCAGTGCGGTTCGATGTCAGCGGCAGAGCTCTCGCTGACCCAGACATCCGTGCGAAGAGTCTGGAGGATGGATTCAGGTATTCTCGGCGTCACAGGACCGTGCAGGATCAGTCGGGTGACAAACCGCTGCCAGGAAACGAACGATCCCCCTACCGTGATGGAGTGCATGTCGATCCGGTGTTTGGCTGCAATCACCTCGGCAGGCCCGATCGTCGCAGCCTTGGGTGGCACCGCGGAAAGGTCGCCGCTCATGCCAAACGATCCATGGAGGGAGTTCTGAGCGATTGTGAACGGACTGAGCCTGCAGACGCGCGGCCCCATCTTCTTCCATTGTGACAGGGTTCCCGCGAATTCCGGGGCGTCGGGCTCGATGAAAGCCAGGTGTCCCGTCCATCCCGGGCCGCTGTAACAGATGTCCGCACCGCCCAAATCCGCGATCATCCGGCCATAATCCCGAATGTTCCGATCGGTTGGTCCCTGGATCTGTTTTTCCGGCGGCCTCAGTTTGACATCGAGGTTGGCGTAGAAGCTCTTCTTGAACGAATGCATGAACCCGAACGGCCAGCTCTCCGGAGCAATCCGCCCATCCTGGTTGGCGTACTCATCCATGTTGAACGTGTGGAGCCTGCGGCAGTCCACGCGGCAGGTGTTGATCATCTGCGCCAGCCGACGGTAGCCCGCAGGCCATGGATTTGGGAGGATCATCACCAGCGTCCGCCCCTCATACGATGCATTCTTGATCCGTCTGAACATGTCGGTCAGCCACAGGAATTCGACTTCCGCATCCGGCACCACGGTGATCCTGAAGTCCCGATTGGGGTGCCTCGCAATATCTTCCCGCTTGATGCGGCGAACACGTTCGATTACGCGGCGATCGCGGAAGGGGATGAATTCGGCGGGTTCGAACGACCATCGTGCCATGGGCGGTCCCTTTCTTCTGGACTGCAGGGTTGTCTTGCCCGCCGCTTCAAGCGACTTGCCGACCGCCGGCGACCATCGCCGGGTTCAAGCTCAGCAGCCGATTTGAATCGGCGCGGCAGTATGGTCCTGGGTGTCGCGCAGCGCGTGGCGGCCCGTCGTCCCGAAATGGTCTTTGGGCAAGGGATGCCTCCTCTCCCGCGTTCAGGAGTCGCAGTTTTCCACATCGCCGGGTGTGATGCCCTGAAGGCTGCGGCACCCAGAGAACCTTTTGTTTCCAATCGAACAAAAATAATGTTAGATTTTTACAGGCAATGCAAGCATCATGTGGACCTTGAACGAGCGGCAGAAACGCATTCGCGAACGGCTGGCCCGTGATGGCCGCCTTACCGTCTCCCGGCTGGCGGAGCAGCTGAGAGTGGCCGAAATGACGATCCGCCGCGATCTGAGCACGATGGAGCGGGCCGGGCTACTCACTCGCACGCATGGCGGTTGCGTGCTGCAATCGCCGTTCGTAGCCGAGGCCTCCTTCTCGGACAAACAGCGCCGTCGCCAGGCTGAGAAAGCGGCCATCGCCCGGGGCGCCGTGGGGAAACTGCGGCCGGGCGATGCGGTGTACCTGGATACCGGCACGACCGCTCTGGCGGTGGCGCGGGCCCTGCCGCCCGACCTGGGCTTGAAGATCTTCACCAACAACCTGCGGGTGGCGCTGGAGTTGTTTGGGCGTGCCGGCGTAGAAGTTGCCGTCTACGGCGGCGTGCTGGGGCGGAAGAGTCCGGATCTGCTGGACGAGATCGCGCTGTACCACGTCGGCCAATACCGACTCGACGTCGCCATCGTCGGCGCGGACGCCCTCGACGTCGAGAGGGGTGAATTCAACGCGGCGGATGCCGCCTCGGCCGCATTGTCGCGGGCCGCTCAAAAGCAAGCCGACCGGGTGATCGTGGTCATCGACAGTTCGAAGTTCGGAAAACGCGGCCTCGCGCTGGCCGGCCGGCTGGCGCCGGGAGTGACTTTGATCACCGACGCGGAGGCGGACAGGAAAACGCGAGTCGCTTTGCGCCATAGCGGCGCGACCATCCTTTACGAGGAGATCCGATGAGCCGATATGATTCCAGCCGGTATGCCGTAGACCTCGATGAATATCCGAAGATCGTCAGCGCAGTCGTGCCGGGGCCCGAGTCCCGGGCATGGCACGGCCGCTGCACGAAATACTTCATGGGGCTCTCGAGCCAGGTGAAACTCTTCCCGGTGGCGTTCGAGTCGGGCTGCGGCTGCACGCTGCGCGACGTGGACGGCAACCGGTACATCGATTTCAGTTCCGGCATTTATGTAACGACGCTCGGGCATTGCCATCCGAAGGTCACGGAAGCGGTGCGCAAGTATGCCGGGCAGCTGATGAACGCGCACGATTTCACCACGAAGATCAAGACCCTGCTTTGCGAAAAGCTGGCGCAGGTATTGCCGGGCGACCTGACCGGGTACCAATTCTACGACTGCGGCACGGCGGCGGTGGAAGCGGGGATGCGTGTGCTGCGGGCCGCCGCCGGCAAGCACGAGTTGTTGTCGTGCTTCTACGATTTCCACGGCAAGACCTACGGGGCGGTGTCGCTGGCCGAGTTCCGGTCCGCAGCCTACGGTGCCACGCGGGCGCCGGGCATGCATCTGCTGCCCCGGCCGAACACGTACCGACCGCACTGGACGAAGGTAGACGGGTCGATCGACACCGACAGGTATCTGGAGTTCTATGCAGAGTATCTCGACCGTGCGACGGCCAACGCGGTGGCCGGCTTCGTCCTGGAGCCGATCCAGGGATGGGGCGGTTCGGTGATGCCTCCGGATGATTTCTTCCCGAAGCTCCGCAAGCTTTGCGATCAGCGGAAGATTCTGCTCATGGCCGACGAGGTTCTGACGGGCTGGGCCCGGACAGGCAAGTGGCTGTGCATGGAGCACTGGGGGGTTGTGCCGGACGTTGTCGCCATTGGCAAGGGATTCGGGAACGGCTTCCCGGTCACCTGCATCGCGGTGCGGGAGCCTTACAAGGAGAAGCTCGAGGCGATCAGTGCCTCGTCCAGTTACGGCGGCAACCCGATGGCCTGTGCCGCGGCGCTGGCGAGCACGGAGGTGATCGAAGAGGAGGGGTTGCTGGAACACGGCCTTCACCTGGGCGAATTGTTCCGCCGGCGGATGGAAAGGTGGAAGGAGCGGTTCAACATCGTCGGCGACACGCGCGTCAAAGGCTGTCTGATGGGTGTCGAACTCGTGAAGGACAAGCAGTCCAAGGAGCCTTTCGAGGAAGCCGGCAAGCGCGTCTATCAGCGCGCTTTCCGCAAGGGCTTGGCCTGGATCCCGGCGGGGCATATCCTGCGGATGAGTCCGCCGGTTGTGATGCCGGACAACGTGGCGCACAAGGCGATGGACATCATCGAGGAATCCATCGCCGAAGTGGAAAAGGAGCTGCGCTAGGGGATGACTCTGGTGGCCGGTGCCGCGATTCGCGAGATAAGCCCGAACCAGCCGATGCAGTTGTGTGGCTACCCTCACGTGCTGCGTCTTTCCACGGGCATCCATGACCCGCTGCTTGCCGCGGCGCTCTATCTCGAGAACGGCAGCGAGGCGGTGCTGCTGGGCGTTCTCGACCTGCTGATGATCAACTCGGATGCGGCCCGCCGCCTGCGGAAGCGGGTGTCTTCTGCCTTGCGACTGCCCGAGGAGCGGATCCTGATCAGCTGCACGCACACCCATTCCGCCCCGGTCACCGCGCGGTATCTGCCTTTTATCGGCGACCCGGCAATGCCGATGCCGGATGCCGACTATCTGCAATTCTGTGAAGATCGTTTCGTCGAAAGCGCCGTGGCGGCAAGAGTGGACGCCCGGCCTGCCGGACTGTGCTGGACCACGGCGGACGGTACAGGCGTTGGCGGCAACCGGAATTCGCCCGAGGGGCCGGCGGACCCGGAGGTGGGCGTGCTCGCCATCCAGGCGGACGGCAAGCTCCACTCGCTGGCCGTGATCTACGGTATGCATCCGACCGTGCTGCATGAGGATTCGACGCTGGTATCGGCGGATTTTCCCCACTTTGTTCGCCGGGATCTACAGGATCGGCACGGTGCTCGGGTGCTCTATTTTACCGGCCCGTGCGGCAACCAGAGCCCGCGGCGCCACGTTGCCGCCCAGACCTTCAGTGAGGCGGAGCGGCTTGGTCGCCTCCTGGGCTCTGCCGTTGAGGCAAGTCTGGACGACCTGCAGTTCGACGGCAACCCGGTCCTGTCGGGGAGGATCACCTCCGTCGATCTGCCGTGGCGCAAGCTGCCGACGGTTGCGGAGGCGCAGGATCTTGTCGCTCGGCGCCGGGAGGAATATGAACGGCTCAAGGCGGCTGCCGCTCCCCGTGCCGATGTGCGCACGGCGGAGGTGGCCGTATTTGGTGCGGAAGCGACGCTGCGGCTTGCCCAATGCGATGTGGAGGCAGTGCTGGCGTCGGTCCTGCCGGCGGAAGTCCAGGTGCTGCGCATCGGCGACAGCTGCGTAGTTGGGTTTCCGGGAGAGATATTCGTGGAGTATGCCCTCGATCTGAAGACGCGTGCCCCGATCAGGACGTTCGTCATCGCATTCGCAAATGGGGAATTGCAGGGTTATATCGTCACGGCGGAAGCTCTGGCCGCTGGCGGGTATGAGGCGGCAAGCAGCTTGTTCGTACCGGCCGCCGGCAGGATGCTGGTGGACGCCGCCTTGGGAGCGATGGAGCCATGAAGACTGAGACCGTGCGATTCGGGATCATCGGATGCGGGCTGATGGGCAGGGAGTTTGCGAGCGCGGCAGCGCGCTGGTGTCATCTGCTCGATACAGCGGCGCGTCCGGAGATCGCGGCGGTCTGCGACCGGAATACGGGGACCTTTCCTTGGTTTCTGGACAACTTCCCGACGATCCGGCGGGCCACCGACGATTACGGGGAATTGCTGGCAAGGCCCGATGTGGATGCGGTATATGTCGCGATTCCGCACCACCTGCACCAGGAAGTTTATTGCGCGGCGATTGGCGCCGGAAAACACCTGATGGGCGAGAAACCGTTCGGCATCGATCAAGCCGCGTGCGAGGCCATTCTGGCGGCCTCGCGCCGGCATCCGCATGTCTTCGTGCGGTGTTCATCCGAATCGGTGTTCTTTCCGGCCATGCAGCGCATCGGAGAGCTGCTCGAGCAGGACGCCTTCGGACAGCTGATCGAGGTCAACACGGGTTTCCTGCACTCCAGCGACCTCGACCCCGACAAACCGATCAATTGGAAAAGGAGGATCGAGTACAACGGCGAGTACGGAGTGATGGGCGACCTCGGGATGCACGCCTGTCACTTGCCCTTCCGCGCGGGATGGCGGCCGCGAAATGTCCGGGCCATCCTCAGCAATATATTCAAGGATCGCCCCGACGGCAGCGGCGGGCGCGCGCCGTGCGAGACCTGGGACAACGCCACCCTCCTCTGCGAAGCCGCGGATCCGGCTATCCGCCGGACATTCCCATGGACGATCAAGACCCAGCGCATCGCGCCGGGCCAGCGGAACCATTGGTATACGGAGATCTACGGCACGAAGCTCTCGGTGCGGTGGTCCAGCGTTCATTCGGACGTCCTGCATGTTCTGAAATACGAAGGCGGCGAACAGATCTGGGGCGAAATTCAGACGGGCCATGAAACGGCCTACAAGACCATCACCGGCGGCATCTTCCAGTTCGGATTCGGCGATTCGATCCTGCAGATGTGGGCGGCGTTCCTCCATGAACTCGTCCACGGCAAACCCATCAAGCGGTTCGCCGGCTGCGCCACGCCCGAAGAAGCGGCCGTCAGCCACCGACTTTTCACCGCTGCCCTGGCGTCGCAGCGGACTGCCGCTACCGTGCCGCTCTCATGATCCTCGCGCTGGATCTCGGGTCGACTTCGTTCAAGGCAGGCGTGTTTGATCGGCGCCTGCGCCTGCTGGAGGAACGGAGCGCGCCTTTGCGGTATCGGTACGGACCCGGCGGCCGGGTAGAGCTGGATGTGGCCTGGGTCGAGGCCGCGATGCGCCGCGTGCTGGTGCCTCGAGATTCCATCAGCGTGATTGCCCTCACGAGCCAGGCGCAGACCTTTACGGTCGTGGATCCGCACGGCCGCTGCCGGCGGCCCTTCGTATCGTGGCAGGACGGGAGCGCCGGGGCAGCCGTCGCGCGGCTGCGGCGGCGGTTGCCGGATTTCGCGTCTCACAGCAGCTTCGCGGACCTGCTGCCGTGTCTGCAGATCTGCCAGATCAAGCACCGGCCCGTGTTGCAGCAGGAGATGGTGTTGAGCCTTCCGTCGTTCTGGGTGCGGCGCTGGACAGGGGAGGATGTGACGGACGACAACATCGCTGCGATGAGCGGGCTGTACTCGCTTGTGCACGGAAGCTGGTGGCCGGCAGCCCTGCGTGCGTGCGGTCTCCGTGAATCCCAGCTTCCGCGGGTCGTGCCCATCGGGAGTGTGGCTGGCGTGACGACCGGTCACGAATCCGGTCTGCCGGCGGGCATTCCGGTCATTCTGGCCGGCAACGACCAGACCGCAGGCGCCTACGGTGCCCAGCTCCACAAGAACGGTGCAACCTTGGTCACGCTGGGCACGGCGCAGGTGGTCTATCGCTGTCTTGAGCGCCGGCCTGCGGCGCGGCCCGGTTTGATCCGCGGACCATATCCGGGCGGGCGCTATTACTCGATGGCCGCGGACGCCTGGGGCGGCAATCTCGTCAACTGGGCCGAAACGGTGCTAGTCGGCTGCGCGACCCATGCTCAGTTCTTTGCACAGGCCGCCCGGGCGCCTGCAGGATGCCGCGGACTGACTTTCGATCCTGAACGCGGCGCATGGGAAGGCCTGAACCTGCAGCACGAAGCAAGCGACATGGCACGGTCCATCCTCGAGTCGCTGGCCGACAGGCTGTCCGGCCTCTTGCGCCGCGTCGGGTCCCGGCCACAGCGGCCGCTGCTGGTGTCTGGCGGCGGGGCCGGGCAGCCTGTGTGGCGGGGGATTGTGGCCGAGCGGCTGCAGCAGAGGGTACGAACGACGCGGGCAAATAGCTTGTTGGGTGCCGCCCGCCTGGCCGCAGATTTTCTGGGCATCTCCTAGATTTCCTATCCTGCATGCCGTGTCGGCGACCGTCTCCTCGCGTCTGCCACGGTCACTCGAGGCGGATGGCCCCGGCTGCGCGTGCGCCACGTCCTCAGCCACGCCCGCCTGGAGTGCCCGGATCGCTTTCCCCACGGCGACGCGGAAGGGAATGGCCCGTTCTATATAGGCGGTCCACTGCCGGTTTCGCGAGCCGCCAAGCGGTTCAATTCCTCGAGCAGAGACGCGGGCAAGGTGACGACCTCGTGGCTTTCCAGGATCTCACGCACCCGCCGGTTGATCCGATCAAACAGGGTGGTCCGGCCCTTCTCTTCCCATTGCTGGTAGCTGCTCCTGTCGATGAGGCGGGGAATCCACGTCTCTTTCCGGTAATGCCGGACCGTGTGATCATGAGTCAGGAAGTGCCCTTCCGGACCCACTTCATGAATCACGTCAAGAGCCAGGGTTTCCTCGCTCAGTTCGAAACCTTGGATCATGCGCTTGGCGACGCCGATGAATTCGTCACACATGACGATCGAGTCCAGAGATGCGGTCAAGCCCGATTCCAGGTATCCGACATCATGGATGAGATTTTCTCCGGAGAGGGCCTGCATGAAGATCTCGCAGCCTGCCTCAAAGGCTGCCTGCTGATCCAGGACCTTCGAATCCGTGCAGCCTGCCCTTCCCCAGGTCGGAATGCGGTAATAGGCGGCCATGTCCCTGGCAGCCGCCTGCAGAATCACATGCTCGGGCGAGGTATAGGTATGAATCGCGGTCCTCGGGTCCATCGAGCTGCCATGAAAAGTGACAATCATGGGGGCGCCTCTGCGCCGTAGCTGGCCGATCAACAGACCGCTTAACATGCGCGCGACGGATAGAGCCAGGGCGCCCGCCAGCGTGGCCGGGCCGTTTTGCGAAGTGGTGGTCGCGGAGGTGTAGATCACCGGAATACCTCTGTCGATACAGAAGAGAAGCTTCTCCAGCGATCCCCTGGGGTGGATCAAGGGCGATATGGGCTCCGTGTAATGGACGATGAAATTCCGCTCCCTCAGAGCCTCCTCGGATCCGGCGATCATGACCGCCATGCGATAGATATCCTCCATGTTCGCCAGGGATGAGGCGGTATATACGATCGGCTTCGAGGAATTTGCCGCCATGGCGACAAAGTGATACTTGTCTGCGATGGCCTGCGGCAGTTCATGAGCGACGCCCATGCACATCAGGAAGTCCAGGTTTTCGCAGGCGTCGACGACACGTGCGGCATTCTCGATGTCCTGGAGCGTCGTCTGTCGCCGGCAACCGCTGAAGGAATCGATGATGAACGGAGTGTCCGAGCCCGTACCCCAATAGGACTTGCGATCTTCCACGAGCAAGCGCTTCCCGCCGGACCTGCCGTACAGGGCGATCCTGCAGGGAATGCTCTCGAGCGCCTGCTCCACTAGGAAGGAGGGGATACGAACCGTGTTCTGGCTCCTCATGGAGCAACCCTCCGACAGGAGGAGTTCAATGACTTCGGGATGATGCACAACCACACCGGTCCTTTCGAGGATATCCAGGCTTGCCAGATGGATCTCCTGGATCTGCTCATCGGAGAGGAAGCGCATGGATGGCTGGATCTGTACCCTGTAGCCTCTCAGCATTCCCGATACCTCCTTAGACAAGAATCTGCTTGACCTTCACAAGAAATCAGCATATTAATTCAATGGGAAAGAGGTCTAACCATTTTACCATATGCGGACAAGGCAAGGTTGTCAACAGCAAATTCAGGTATTGATGCGTGGAGTTTGTATCCAAATCCATGAAGATAAAGGGTTTATTATGTAATTGGGCGCTGCAGCCGTCAGACGGCCCCGGCTGCCGACACATAAGACTTGAGTCCGTACCCCGGAGCCCGAGCATGCCGAAGCCGATTCCAGTCTGACCGAAGCACGGTATGACATTGATTTTTAACGCCTTGAAGTCAAGCCAGCTCTTGGCTTTTGACCGGTCGAAGCTCTGTCATGCCAATGATCAATGTCAGGCCTTCACGCGAAAGGCAATCGGCCTCCTATGGGGACCTTTCTTCCCAATTGCGAGCTGACGCTCTAAGGCATGATATTTCAGAGCATACCGTAATCCTGGCCTTGAGGTGACTGCAGGGGCGGTTGTAATACCGGCTGTTTTCCGGGGTCGCCCTTGAGCATAGAAGGCTTGTCTGAGCCTTGTGGTGCAGCATGTGGAACCGGGTGCAAGACCCTAACTGAACGTCTCGGAAATTGCACAACTGCTTGAAAAGGAACGATTTTCCTTGCGCTTCTTCTCTTCGCCTGAAGGGGCCGAGGGACCAAGGGGCAAAGGGCCCGTAGCCGGTTTTTTCCCTTTACCCCTTTGTCCCTTTACCTCTCAGCCCCGTTGGTTAGCGAGCGAAGCGAGCTGAGTTCAACCAGTCGAAGATCCAAGGCCGGGCGCGCATTCCCCCTGGGACTGCGCCCCGGAATTGAGGGAGCGAGAATCTGTGGAACGACCTGCATCGTCTCTCTTGCCCATTGAGCCGATAAAAAGGACTTCCATGACCGAGGAGATCATTCGCCAAATCAAGTTGTTGATCGACTCCGGCCACCTGCCGCCGGGCTGCAAGCTTCCCGGAGAAAGAGAGTTCGCGCGGCTGCTGGGCGTCAGCCGTCCCTCCCTGAGAGAAGCGCTTCGGGCCCTCAGTCTGCTCGGCATAGTGGAACACCGCCATGGCAGCGGGACCTACCTCAATCCTCCGGGCAACCGTTGGCCTTCCGAACCTGTCGCCATGCTCTTGAGCGTCCACAAGGGAGCAATGATTGATATCTTCGAAGCGCGCAAGGGACTGGAAACTATGGTCGCTGGCTTGGCCGCTCGCAGACGCTCCGACGAGGATCTCGATGCCATGCGGGCGGCGCTCGACGGCATGCGCCGCAACCTGGGAGACTTCGAGAGTTACGCTCGTCACGAGAGGGATTTCCACCAGGCGGTGATAGAAGCCGCCGGCAACCAGGTTATCATCGAGATCATGGTGAAACTCTACCAGCTTCTCCAGGAGGTGCGTGCGAGGGTCTACCGTGGCTATCCTCGCGATGCGACGATCCTTGAAATGGACTTCAGGAATCATGAATGCATATACCGGAGCATAGAAGCCGGAGATGAGCACGCGGCCGCGGAAGCCATGACCTCCCACTTGCAGGAGTTCGAGCGGCTCCTCTTGGCGAGCGAGGATGCGCCGGTCCTCCACGGCAAGGCTGGAGGGCCCAAGGGATGAAGTACAGGTTGGGCATCGATGTGGGCGGCACCTTCACGGATATCTTCCTGATGAGCGAAGATGCATCCAGGCTGGCCGTGCACAAAGTCGCATCCACTCCTGCGGATCCTTCGTGTGCCATCGCTGAGGGAATCGAGGCAATCCTGAGGGCGGAAGGAATCGCGCCCACGGACGTTTCCTATCTGGCCCACGGAACCACAGTGGCCACGAACGCCATCATCGAACAGAGAGGCGGAAAGGTCGGGCTCCTTACCACAGCCGGCTTTCGCGACCTGCTCGAGATTGGGCGGCAGACCAGGCCCAGGCTCTACGACTTGCAGCTGGACTATCCTGCTCCGCTGGTTCCGCGCGACCTCAGGATCGAGGTGGAGGAACGCCTCTATCATGACGGGAGCGTAGCTCGGCCGCTCTGTGTGGATGGGGTTCGCGCGGCGGCCCGGAAACTCAGGAAAGAGAATGTGGATGCCGTGGCCATCTGTTTCCTGTATTCGTTTGTCAATCCCGCCCATGAAGCGGCAGCGAAGGAAATAGTCCTGGAGGAGATGCCGGGATGCAATGTTTCGGTTTCCCATGAGGTCCTGCCAGAGTTCCGGGAATACGAACGTCTCTCGACCACGGTGCTCAATGCTTTCCTCATGTCCGTCATGAACCGGTACCTCGAGCACTTCGGCCGCGACGTGGTCCGGCTCGGGATCAAGGCCTCCCCCAAGGTCAACCAGTGCAACGGGGGCATCATGTCCGTGGATGCGGCGCGACGCCTCCCGATCAGGACTGTGCTCTCGGGGCCGAGCGCCGGCGTGGTCGGCGCCCTCTTTGTCGCCGGTGCAGCCGGTTGCCGTGACGTCATTACCTTCGACATGGGAGGCACGAGTACCGATGTCTGCCTGATTCGCAACGGGACCGCCGCGGTCAGCAACGAGCGCTGGGTGGGAGGATACCCGGCCCGGCTGCCCTCCGTCGACGTGAATGCAGTGGGCGCCGGCGGGGGGAGTGTGGCTTGGATCGATCTTGACGGTCTGCTCAAGGTGGGTCCCAGAAGTGCCGGTGCCGTGCCCGGCCCTGCCTGCTATGGTCTCGGGGGACAATTGGCAACCGTTACCGATGCCAATGTGGCTCTGGGTCGAATGAATCCGGAGTTCCTCCTGGGCGGAAGGATGCGCATCAGTCAATCGGCGTCCGAGCGAGTCCTTGCCTCCTTGGGAAAGCGTATGGGGCTGGGCCCGATCGAGACGGCGCTCGGAGTCCTTCGGATCGTGGTCGCCCGCATGGTGAAGGCCATACGCGCGGTGAGCATCGAGCGGGGACATGATCCGAAGGAATGCACTCTTGTTGCCTTCGGTGGAGCCGGACCTCTGCACGCCGTGAGCGTGGCGCGCGAACTGGAGATCGCACAGGTCATCGTGCCTCCCCACCCCGGGATCCTCTGTGCCATGGGCCTGCTGGTGGCCGATGCGCGTAACGATTATGTGAAGACGCGCCTCACGATGCTGAACGGTGCCGGTTCGGCCGACCTGGAAGGCGAGTTCCAGGAGCTTGAGGAGAGCGCGCGCCGGTGGCTGGCGGCGGAAGGGTTCGCACCGCACCTGCAGCGCCTCTCGCGTATGCTGGACATGCGCTACGCGCGCCAGAACTTTGAACTGTCGGTGCCGGTGCCTGCCGGTTCCCTGACGTCCGATACCGTGGAATGGATCGCTCGCAGGTTTCACGAAGAGCACGAACGCAACTACGGTCACTTCAACGAGCGCGAGCCGATACAGGTAGTCAATTTCCGTGTGAAGGCAGAGGGACTGACGCAAAAGCCCCATCCCGAAACCACATTCGAAACAGGCGGCGGCCTGACACGTTCCGCCGCCGCATCGCGTAAGGTGTGGTTCGAGGCGGCTGATCCCTTGCACACGCCCGTTCTGAACCGCCGCGAGCTCCGTTGCGGTGAGCGGTTCGCCGGTCCCGCCATCATTGAACAGATGGACTCCACAACCCTTATCCCGCCAGGCGATACGGCGGAGGTCGACAAGTTCGGAAATGTCCTCATCGGACTCGGGCGGAGATGAGCGATGGCAAGGAAGTGCGATCCCGTGACGACGGAAGTGATCCGGAATCAGGTCCAGTCCATCGTCGAAGAGATGGCCATTGCCTTGATGAAGAGTGCGTATTCCACAAACATCAAGGAGCGGAGGGATCTTTCGGCGGCCGTGTTCGATGCACGCGGCCGGACCGTCGTCCAGGGTGAGCATCTCCCGCTCCACCTGGGATCCATGCTCGGTTTGGTGGAGCACATCAGGAACCGGTACCCCGAGGATCGCATCTGCCCCGGCGACATTTTCATCTCCAACGATCCCTATCGGGGGGGTGGGTCCCACTTGCCGGACGTGGCAATGGCGGCTCCGGTATTCCGGGAGGGCCGCCTTGTGCTTTTCGTCGGAAACATCGCCCACCACGCCGACATCGGCGGCGCCTCGCCCGGCTCCATGGCCGGAAACATGACCGAGGTCTACCAGGAAGGACTGCGGCTTCCTCCTATCAAGATATTCGAGAGGGGGTCCCTGATTGAGGATGTCTTCGAACTCATCCTGCTCAATGTCCGAGTGCCGGAGGAAAGGAGGGGGGACTATGCGGCCCAGTTTGCTTCGCTCCGCCTGGGTGTGCGCAGGACCCTCGAGCTGTACGAAAAGTGGGGCGAGCAGACGATCGCCGCCGCCCTCGATGAGATCCTGGATGCTACGGAGCGTCATGTCCGCCGCAGCATAGCCCGACTTCCGGACGGTGAGTACCTTTTCGAGGACTTCATGGATGACGATGGCTTCGGCAATCAGGACATCCCTATCCGTGTGAAGATCGCCGTTCAGGGAGAGGAGATCGTGTTCGACTTCACCGGCTCGGCGCCGCAGGTCAAAGGGAACATCAACATCTCCTGGAGCGGGCTGCAAGCCACGGTGGCCTATGCCTTGAAATGCCTCGTGGGCCCGGACATCCCCTCCAACGAGGGCTTTTATCGGCCGGTCCGCATCGTCGCCCCGCACGGGACGATCGTGAATTGTGCGGCGCCCGGCGCGACTGCCGGCAGAGCTCAGACCTGCCAGCGGGTCGTGGATGTCATCATCGGCGCGCTGGCCCCCGCCTTGCCGGAGCGTGCGATCGGGGCCTCCAACGGTTCCAATACCTCTGCGACCTTCTACGGGCGAAACCCTGCGAACGGGGAATACTACGTGTACATCGAGACTTACGGCGGAGGCTCCGGCGGCCGCGCCTTCAAGGATGGCAAGGACGGTGTGCAGGTGCACATCACCAACACTTCCAATCTGCCCATCGAGGGGCTGGAGACGGAGTACCCGCTTTTTGTCGAGGACTACAGCCTGGTGCCGGATTCCTGCGGAAGCGGCAAGTACCGGGGCGGCCTCGGCTTGAGGCGGGATGTGAGGATCCTAGGCCATACCTGCGATTTTTCGTCCCAGGGCGATCGTTTTCGAAGAAGGCCCTGGGGTATTTTTGGAGGCGGGCCGGGCCGGACCGGCCGGATGATCCTGCGCCAGGGGCAGCCGGACCAGGTCGAGCTGCCTTCGAAAACCTCCGGAGTGGAAATCCGGCCGGGCGAGGTGATCAGGATTCAGACGCCGGGCGCCGGAGGATACGGGCCTGCCCGCGAGAGAGACCCGGAACTCGTCCGAAAGGATCTGCGGGAAGGGAAGATCTCCCCGGAACGAGCTCGTGCCGATTACGGCGTATCCGTGGATTAGCTATCCCGCGCGGCGAGGACGATCGATCCGGCGAGTGTCAAGCCCTGTGCAGGCGGCACGAGAGCGAAGGATGACTTGGTCCCTGTGAGTGGACGGCACGCACCGAATGCGACAATATTGCCCGACGGCGGAATCCATCGGGGCCCCGGCTCGTCGGGGTGGGGAAGGAAGGGCGATGGGCGGAGGAGCGGTCCGCAAGGAACGGATGAATTCAAAGGAACGGGTACTCACCGCAGTCCGTCATCAGGAACCTGACCGTGTTCCTGTGGACTTCTGGTGGAGCCACGAGATCCTGCACCGGTTGTTGAATCACCTCGGACTGGACAACCAGGAGCAGCTTCAGACGTACTTGGGATCAGACATTCGCTGTGTGTATCCGCGGTATGTAGGCCCCAGGCTCAGGCGTTTCGAGGACGGTTCCTACGAAGATTTCTGGGGTGTGATCCGGCAACCGCGAACTTTCAGTGGGGAGGGATTCGAGGGCGAATACAGCGAGCCGGTCTATTATCCGCTCCAGCACGCACGCTCGCCTCGGGACCTCGAGCGTGTGCGCTGGCCCAGCGCGGACTGGTTTGACTACGATTCGCTCGCCGCGCATTGCGACCGATATCCGGAGCATGCCGTGATGCTCGGCCGCATGGGAGTGGAAAGCCAGACGATCTTTATCCAGCTCTGGTTTTTCCGGGGCCTCGAGCAGGCTCTCATCGATCTTGAGGAAAACCCGGAACTCGTGCAGGCCATGATCGACCGGATCATGGAATTCCGCACGGAGCACATACGCAGGATGCTGAAGGCTGCCAGAGGCCGCGCCGACATCCTTCAGATTGCGGACGACTACGGCTCGCAGAACGGCCTCATGATGAATCCTGCGACCTGGCGCAGGTTTTTTGCGCCTCCGCTGAAGACGATCGCCGACCTGGCTCACGAATCGGGCATGAAGGTCTTCCTTCACTGCGACGGCAGTTCCCGGGCCATCCTTCCCGAGCTGATCCAGCTGGGGATCGATATCCTGAATCCTGTCCAACCTCAGTGCGCCGGAATGGATCCGCGCGAACTGAAGGAAGCATTCGGTTCACAGCTCTGCTTCCACGGCGCGATCGACACGCAGTCCACGCTCCCCTTCGGGAAGAAGGAAGACGTCATCGCGGAGGTACGAGAGCGGATCGAAGTCCTGGGGAAGGGCGGAGGGTACATCCTGGCGCCCGTACACACAGTAGAAGCCGATGTTCCGCTGGAGAATATTCTTGCCGTATATGATGCGGCCCGCATGTTCGGCCGCTACGACTCCCGATCATCGCATTAGCATCGCCCGGAGTGCGCATCGCACGCGTGTCTTGCGAAGGAGCGGTGTGGTCCGGCACGCCGGTTCTCAGGAGAAGAAGCACGGGGCCGAACCTGAAAGGAAGATCTCATGAAGATTCTGGTTTTGAATCCTTTTGCAGGTGACATGAGGGAACTCGAGCGGTGCCGGAGCGTCGCGCGTCCGGACACCGAGATTTATTGCGAGAATATCGCCGCTTTCTACCCCTTGAACTATGTCACCTACATGTACTACCGCCACCGCTGCGCCGAAGCAGTCGTTGAACGTGTCATGGCCGCCCAGGAGCAGGGCTTTGACGGGGTGTTCATCTCCTGCTGCTACGATCCGGGGCTCATGGAGTCGCGCGAAATCGTGGATATCCCGGTCACTGCGGCGTTCGAGGCGGGCGTTCATTACGTGAATGCAATTGCGCAGAGGTATTCGGTGATTGCGACCGAACCCAAGACGGTTCATTGTTACAGAGAGCTGGCGCAGCTCTATGGAACGTCGGCAAAACTCGCCTCGGTGCGTCACATCAACCTCTCGGCTCGCGAGTCCTATCCCGAATCGACCCCTCCGGACGAGGTCCGGTCGCGCGTGCTCGAAGCGGCGCGCAAGTGCGTCGAGGAGGATGGCGCGGAGGCGATCCTGATAGGCTGCACGGTGCAGAGCTGCCCGGTGACCCTGGCCGGAGCGGGAAGTTCCGCCTCCGCCCCGGTAATTGACCCGGTGCTGATCGGAGTCAAGGCTACAGAATTCCTCGTGGATCTTCGCCGGGCCGGATTGCCGATCATCAGCAGATACGGGACCTGGCAGAAGCCGCCCGCCGACGAACTGGCCAGGCTGCGACGTTTCCGGGAGAAGGCCGAACCCGATTTCCGTGAGGCCGGCGTCCCTCATGAAGGACCGCCGCGGAAGCCGGCCTCCGCTTCCCCCGCAGACATGGATAACTGAGTTTCTCGGGAGGGCATAATGAGCTTCGCCTCTCTTCGTTTCGGTGCGCTGGGGTTGAATATATTGGGAATCTGCCTGTTGGCGTATGCCCTGTCGGGTCCGAGGCCGCCCGGCCGGCGCTGGGTGAATCTGGGCCCGGTGGAATCCGAATCGCCGCTCCGGATCGGCCACCAGGTGCAGCTGCTGGTGGACAACGAGGTCCTGTGCGACTTTCAGCACGTGCGGCGCGTCATGGGCCCGGTCCGGAAGCACCCGCAGAATCCGGTCTTGCAGGCGGATCAGCCCTGGGAACGGAATGCGACGGTGATGGGCGGATTGCAGCCCGCCACCGCCATGTACGATGATTCGGACGGGCTGTACAAGCTCTGGTACACCATTCTCCAGCCTCAGACTTTCGGCGGCTCCGGCGTCGCCTACGCCACAAGCCGGGACGGCGTGCATTGGTCTAAACCGAATCTTGGCCTGATCGAATTCGCCGGCGAGAAGGGTACCAACCTGTGCCGGCTGGAGCCCTTCGGCGCCTTGGTGAGAGGACTTCGCCTCGTACAGGATCCCCGGCCGCGGCCCAGCGAGCGGCGGTATCTGGGCATCGGTGTGTGGCCGAAACATGAGGACGGGACGTGGTTCGGTGGCTGGCTCGGCGTCGCTCGGAGTTCGGATGGCACGACGTGGCGCCACATGGGCGGAGGGGTGCGGGAAGGATCGGGCGGCGGCTTTCCCGCCTGCCTTTGGGATGAATCCCTGCAGCGCTATGTCCTGTTCCATCGGCAACTGACAGAAATCGCACTGCCGGAACAGAGGAAGCGCTATATCGTCCGGCAAGACAGCGTCGATCTCCAATCGTGGTCCCCGCGCCGCACCGTATTCAATCCTCTGAACCCTGTATGGCCCGAGGTCGAAAGCATGAATGTGTTCCGGCACGAGGGCGTCTTCTTCGGCCTCGCCAACACGCTCGAGACCCGGGAGCGAGGAGAGATGGAAATCCATCTGGTGATCAGCCGGGACGGATATCGCTGGGAGGAGCCTTTTCCCGACCGTGCCTTCATCCCGCGGGGGCCGCAGGGGGACTTCGACGATATGCTGGTCTACTGGGCGCAGCCGATCCTGCGCGGCGATCGGATGCACTTTTACTATGGCGGCGCGCGCTATTCTCACGGGTATCCTCATGAACCGGTCGTGGACGATGGAACAAGCCTGGCCTTGCTGCCGCATCAGAAGGGGCGCTACGACCCCCGGCCGAACCGCATCGGGCTGGCGACCTTGCTGCGGGACCGGTTCGCGGGCCTGCGAGCAGATGAGCCTGTGGGCGCCTTCCTCACCCGGCCCCTGCTCGTGGAGGGAGACATGCTCTATGTCAACGCGGCGGTCGACCGCGAACTGCGTGTGGAAATCGTGAATCCCGTCGGAGAGGTGTTCGATGCGGGACCCAAGGATGACTGGGCCGGCCACTATATATCGGCGCGGGAAGAAGTGTTCCCCGGTTTCAGCCGGGCGGATTGCGAGGCGGTCACGGGGGACGGCCTGAACCTTCCAGTCCGGTGGAAGGCCGGTTCCATCGGCAAGTTCAAGGGCCGGGACGTGCGTCTGCGGTTTCTGGGGCGCATGGCCACCGTGTATGCTTTCGTGATCAAGTAGCGGCCGCGCCCAGGAGCCGCCGATCGGGACATCCGCCGGAAAGCCGAAGGCCATGGCGCCTGAAATGACGCGGAACAAGGGAACTCACGACGAGCAGGGAAATCCTATGAGCGATGCACATGGTAGTTTGCGGTCTGGGTCCTGGGCTGCGAGGCGCTTGAACCCCCGACCCCGGATTCCGGCCGGCATCCTGGCAGCGGCCTTGATGCTTGGATTCGGCCTGGCGATTTCCGAAGTCGCCGTATCGCCGGCAAGACCGGGATCTGCGGAAGACAATCCTGGGGTGAGCATGCCTCAAGAGAGCTTCCAGATCACCTTCGGCGTCAAGGATGCCGTTCCCCAACAATGGGACGGAAAGGTTGACGAGGATGCGGGAGGGGTGTTCGTGGAAGCGGATCACTTCCGAAATCACGAGTATCTGTCCACTACATTCTCTGCGCAAGGGGTCGGTCGGGCCGGCCGCGGCGAACCCCGTTTTTCAAACGACCGCCTCACGAGTTCCTCTTCGTGGATCGCAAGCACTCGCGAGGCGCCGCTGCACGGACTGACCACGGAATGGAATGTGCGGACCGAAGCGCCGAAGAGCATCCTGCAGTCCCCCAGCATCCTTGTGCACCGGAAACCCGGAATGCCGTCGCTACCGATTCGTGTCCGGACGGTCCGGGGGGACTTCGAGGTCTCGCCGGAGGCCCTTCGGCCATTCATGCCGCGGCTTTTCCTGGACGGCAACGTCCGTGTTGACAGGATACCTCCGGCAGCCGCGGTCTCCGCAGGCCGTCTGAACCAGCAGGATTTTCCGTCGATTCTCGCCGCGCGGTCCGGGGCGATCGTGGTTGCCTGGCAGGAGTATGAGGAGCCGGCCGGCGATCTCGTCTGTGTGCGGCGAATGGTGAACGGCGCTTGGCAACCGGTGGAGAAACTTACGCAGGGCTCCGATATCTTCCGCGTCGTTCTTGCCGAGGATTCCAGTCAAAGAATCTGGGCGGTCTGGTCCATGCAGGTGGACGGCAACTGGGACCTCTACGGCCGGTGGACCGCGGGGGAGGCGTGGTCGCCGATCGAGCGGCTGACGCGGGATTCAGGCACGGATCTGTATCAGCAGGCGGCGACCGATGTGCAGGGCCGGATGTGGCTGGTCTGGCAACGGATCTCTGTGAAAGGGAGCGCGATCCTCGCCTCCCGTTTCGACGGGACCCGCTGGTCCGAAGAGCAGGAGATCGGTGGTGTGGACTCTGCGGGTGGAAACTGCTGGTGGCCCGCCGTCGCTCGCGGAACGGAGGGGATTGTAGTCGCCTGGGACGGATACGGAGCCGGCAACTACGACATCTACCTGCGGCGCCACGACGGCGAGCGCTGGGGCGCGGTGGAGAGGATCACGTCCTCCCCGCTTTTCGAGGCGCATCCCGCGGTTGCGGTCGATGGCGCGGGTCGGATCTGGCTGGCGTGGGATGAATCCGGACCGGAATGGGGCAAGGACACCGGCTTCCTGGTGGTGCGAAAAGGAACCCAGCTCCACGAATCACGAGCCATCCGTGTCGTGCGCATCGACAAGGAGGCTGTCCTCGCTCCCGTGGGTTCGCTGCCGTTCGATCTCCCCGCCGATGAATACTGGGAGTTGCCGCATCTTGCCGTCGATTCCAGCGGAATCCCGTGGTTGTTTGCGCGGCGCCTCTGCAAGCGGCAGCCGGATACACCGCCCGAGGGACCGTTCTACATGGGACTTTGGGAGATCTATGTCACGCGTTATGAGGGTTCACGCTGGGGAACGCCGATGAGGCTCCCCCACAGCGCGGGCCGCAACGACATGACGCCGGCCAGCGCCTTCAGCCGCGACGGGTCTCTTTGGGCGACATGGGCTACGGACTTGCGCAGCACCCGCTCCTATCTTCCCCATCAGTTGCAGGTCTGGATCGCTAACCTGGGAGCAAGTTCCGGCGCGGCGGTCCCGGAGCTGGTGACGTATCAGCCACCGTCCCCATCGGCTCACCCCATCCATCCGCGTGAGCGGGATCAGGTGCGGCGCATCCGCGAGTACCGGGTCCAGAATCGCGGCGATACCTATTTCATCTATCGGGGTGACCTGCACCGCCACACGGACATCTCGGCCGACGGCCTGAACGACGGGTCCCTCCTCGACGCTTACCGATACGCGTGGGACGCAGCGGCGCTCGACTTCGTCGGCATTGCGGACCACAACACGGGCATTGACGAACCGTACGCGTGGTGGCTGTCGCAGAAGACCGCCGACCTGTTCCACGCGGCCGGGAGATTCGTGACGTTTTACGGTTACGAGCGATCCGTGGAGTACCCGAACGGCCATCGCAACGTGTTCTTTTCCAGGCGGGGGGCGAGCATCACGCCGATCCCGCCGGTGGAAGCCGCGGGCTGGGAGGGAGCGGAGCGGCTCCACTGGTACCTGCGCCGCGCGGGCGGCATCTCGATTCCGCACACAACCGGGCGAACCAGCGGCACCGACTGGCGCGACAGCGATCCCGAGGTGGAGCCGGTGGTCGAGATCTACCAGGGGATGCGAGATACGTACGAGCATCCCGGTGCGCCGCATCCCAAGAGGATCCGCGGGATATTCCCGGATGCTTCCAGGCCTGTGCCGAGGGCGTCGTCCGAGGAGACGAGCCCGTCGTTCCGTCCGCTCGGTTTCGTCTCGAGTGCTCTCGCCAAGGGATTGCGGCTCGGGTTTATCAGTTCTTCCGATCACATCTCCACCCATGTCAGCTACGCATGTGTCATTGCCGGAGAGCTCACCCGGGAAAGTCTGATGACCGCGCTGCGCGCGCGGCGGGCCTATGCGGCGACGGACAATTTGATCCTCGACGCGCGTTTTGAGGGGTCGGACGGCGAGCACTTGATGGGTGAGGAATTCGAGAGCTCGAAGCCTCTCCGGATCCGGATCCGCGTTGTGGGCACCAACGTGATTCAGAGCGTCGAGCTGATCAGCAACAACCGGGTTGTCCACGCCGTCGCGCCAGGCCGGGAAGAGGTCGATGTCGAATGGAGCGACCCCGGGGCCACACCGGGAGAGCGATACTACTATGCGAGGGTGATACAGATCGACGGCGAAATGGCATGGACATCCCCTGTCTGGGTTAGGTATTGCGCGCCCGGTTCGCGGGATCCGTGAGGACTTCCGTGCGTGGCGGGCGAGAAATGAATTCGGCGGAAGGGTCGCTGTGCGCCGCAGTGCAGCCTGCAGCCGGTCTGCGGCCGGCGATTCCTGAGTACAGTCGATGAAGGGTTTCACGGCGCTGGATTACGGTCTGGTGGTGCTGTACCTGGTGGGGATCGCCGCCATCGGAAGCTCCTTTTACCGGAGAAAGAGCACGGCCAAGGACTATTTTCTGGGCGGGCGGGCCCTGTCGTGGATTCCGGTGGGAATCTCGCTCGTGGCGGCCGACCTGAGCGCGATCACCATCATGGGCGTGCCGGCCTGGAGTTACAAGCACAACATCGAACTTCTCGTGCTGGCCTTCGGCTACCCGCTGATGGTGCCCGTCGTCATCAAGGTCTTCGTGCCCTTCTACTCCAGGCTGAACCTCTATACCGCCTACGAGTACCTCGAGCGCCGCTTCAGCCTGGCCGTGCGAGTGGTGACCAGCGCCCTCTTTCAGATCCTGCGCGGCATGCACGTGGCCATCGTCATCTATGCGCCGTCGCTGGTCATCAGCATAGTCACGGGTCTTCCCGTCTGGCAGTGCATCCTGTTCATGGGCGGCTTCACCACCTTTTACACGACTCTGGGCGGGATGAAAGCCGTCATCTGGACAGACGTGATCCAGTTTGTGGTCGTGTCGGCCGGCGTATTTCTCATCTTCTACAATACCCTCGGACGGATCCAGGGCGGGATTCCGCATGCGTATCAGGCGGCCGTGGCAGCCGGCAAGCTGCGTCTGCTGAATTTCTCCAGCGATCCGTCACAGCTGACGTCGGTCTGGGCCCTTCTGGTCGGCGGCTTTGTCCTGTCCATGGCGCCTGTGACGACCGATCAGGCGATCATTCAGCGGCTGTTCACGACGAAATCCACAAAGGACTGCAGGCAGTCGATCATCCTCCAGTCGCTGATCATCATTCCCATCACCACCACCCTGTATCTGGCAGGCGTCGCGCTTTTTGTGTTCTACCAAAGTCATCCTGAGCGGGTTGGGGGTCTGGCAAACGCCGATGCGGTAATGCCGTTCTTCGCCGTGCATGAACTGCCCGCCGGGGTCTCAGGGCTGGTCATCGCGGCGATCTTCGGGGCATCGATGGCGGTCATGTCCGCTGGCATCAATTCGCTCACGACGGCGACCTCGGTCGATTTCTACCAACGCCTCTGCAACCCCCTGGCGTCCCCCCACCAGGTGGCGAGGATCGGACGCATCGGGACGGCCGCCTGGGGGCTGGCGATGACGGGAATGGCGCTTCTGGCCGGCCGTCTCGGGGAGCTGGCAATTGCCTACAACCTGGTCAGCAGCCACCTCTCCGGGCCGCTGCTGGGTATCTTTCTCCTGGCAGTCCTCACGAGTAGGACGACCGCAATGGGGGCTCTCGCGGGCTCCGCAGCGGGAGTGGTCGTTGTGGCTCTGGCCAGTGCTCTGACGCAGTGGAGTTTCTTCTATTTCGCCCCGATCGGCGTCGCGGTGACGGTCTGTGGCGGTTATCTGGCCAGTCTTTTCATGAGTCCTCCGCCGCCCGAGAAGATCCATGGCCTTGTTTTGGGCCAAGGCCAGATCGAAGCCTTGAGTAGGGACTGAGAGAGGGGTCGGAGATTGGTGTGCCATTTACGGTCTGCCGAATCCGACTGCGCACATCTCAGTTGCCATTGCGGTCCTACATCGCTAAGTCGAGTCGGCGGGCGGAACGCTTTTTCCTGCTGGGCCGCTGTTGACACGGTCGGGAGCAGATGTCGATATGCCGTTGGCGTTATCTTCCTGAACCTGAGGGCAGAGAGCGTTCCTGCGACTTGCGAACCTCATCACGCACTCTGAGATTGAGCCGCGCGATCTTGGCGATGCCTGCGATTCGATCCTCAACATGAATCGAAAGGGAGTAGTCGCCAGGCGTCAGGCCCATCAACGGGAGGTTACGGGCCACAATCATCCGGTTGCTTCCTTCAAGGGAGCAGGATCTTCCGCCGTCATCCTCGTATTCACGAATCAGCTTCCCGTCTGAGCGATGAATCTCATAACGTATGGCAACGGCGGGTACTCGCGTGGATGAGTCAACCCGAAGGCCAAAAACCTGGAAGTACACCCCAATACGGCTATTGGGTTCATACACGTGTTCGAAGGCCGGGATTACCTTGATGCGCCCAATCACAAAGGGCAAGATTTCCGGGGGTGCAGCTACGAGTCTCGCAAGATAATTGGCAAGAATCACGGAGCTCAGTTCGAGAGAATCGCTGCCGGCAGGGGGCCGTGGAATGGCCACGGGAATTGTGGCAATCCCCATCCGTGTATCGTCTTGCCTCACCAAAGCTTCCACCTTGTATCGACTTGCCGGCAGCCGAAGGGTCCTCTGATAATAGATGTAATCGGCCGATTCCGGCAGCGTATGGTAGGCGTGCAGAGTCTCATCGGACTCCCAATAGGTGCGACCATCCAGACCGGTCACCCGGAGGTAGAGATCCAAGCTGGTAGTAGTTCCTTCGCCGGCACCCTGAAACAGCTCCCTTTCAGCAACGCGCAGAGCAAGGAAGACGAGGTAGTTGTTCGAGTCGAGGGGATAGTGCGCTTCAAAGCAATGTATAGGTAGGTTTTGCGGAAAAGTCACCTTGGCCTGGACGTATTCTCTCAGCCTCGGATTTCGCAAGGCAGGCGGCCTCTCAAGGCGCAAGAGCTGGTCAACGCGATACCAGATGTTGTCCTGGAGCCGTTTATATCGGAACCAATCTCGCTCCTGCTGATTGTCGGGATTTGCAGCATTCCCGACGTATCGGCGCGAGATCCGGTCCCCCCGACTCATGAGGCCGTCCAGCTCCTGCAGAGTCGGTCCCAGGGGTGTCCTCAGAAAGGCGTCCTTCTCGTCGGCGTCCAGCGCCAGTGTGTAGTCACCGCTCAGACCGCTGTCTACAAATTCGAGCTCAACATCGGATCCCACGCCTTCGATGTATCGGTACCACCACTTCTCGAATGGGTGAACCGAGGTCACGCCGCCGCCTTCCCAGCTTTTTCGGGCGTACTGCCCTCCCGGGTGAAACTCTTTGTGATCCGGAGGACCGAACTTGATATATATGCGTCCCCGATCTGTTCTCCAGCCGGGCTTTCCGGCGGTGAATTGCTCGTTGGCAAATCGAAGCCTTCGGTAATGCTCCTCCTTGAATTCGTTGAAGGGCGTGGAAGGGTCTGGATCCCGGCGCATCCAGAACTGTTCGATAAAAGCGTCTCTCTCTTCGTCAGTCTTGAGTCGCTGAAAGACCTCTCTCTCCTCCTGGGAGATGATGTAATCGACCGTTTCCTCAAGCCACCTCCGATAATAGTCCGAAGCCGCTTCCTGATTCCGCCGATCCTGCGACAGCTGGGCCGAGATTGGGGAAAGAACCGTTTCCGCAACAAGCCCCTGGGCGAATAGGATCCGGAAACGGAATGTAAACCGCCAACCTTTGGCCATCGGCGACGACACCGCCGATCCGCCATTCCTGAAATGGGGGCTGAGGGGGATCCGCCCACCTTTGGCAATGTTTGAGGAGATTCGCATCATGGCCTTTCCTCATGCCAAATTCCAGCGCCGATTCACTTTGTATTATCGCAGAACGAGAGGGTCGAATGAATGGGCGCACACAGATGTTTCGCTATGGTAAACGCCTGTTGCAAGGGCCGGTCGCAGAACAAAGGAACAGGTCAAGCATGGGCCGGAAACCGCATCCGGCTGAAACGGTGATGCAGGGAGGTCGATTTGAGTTTCGTCGCGCCTGTCCCATCCTGGTGAACAGCCGTGTGCTTCTTTTGCCGGGGCACGCACCGTGACGATAGACTTGCGTCCCGAGTATCATCTTCGGTGCGTGACAGTATGCAGATCAGCAAGGGCTGTGCTTTGTGTTGCTCCTCGGAGACAAATGCAGGAGAAGCCGGACTCGGGAGCCGGAAGAGACGGCCATGGTTTGAATCTGCAGGTCGGAAAGCAGCTTATGCTTCGCTCAATGCGGCTGCGAAACCCGCTGGGCGGATCCTGACCGCCGCTCTTACGTTCCTACCCTCCAACCGACGGCGGTGGGTACAGCTTCGTCAGTCAAGAGGCTTGCGGTACCCCAGAAACATCAGGGTGCAGGAGCGGGGTGCCTTCGCGTGCTGCGACGATGATGCCATTTCCCCAATTAAGACTGGAGGTACACCCGATGCATACTCATGATCCTGATCTTGTTCGTGACATAGCCGCCCGAGCGCAGGAAATGAGAATCGACGCACTCAAGATGGTGTTCCAAGCCCGGAGTGGCCATTTAGGTGGCGCCTTTTCGGCTGCCGAAATCACGGCTGCCCTGATGTTCCATCATCTAAGGCTCAATCCGGACCAGCCGGAATGGGAAGATCGGGATCGCCTTCTGTTTTCCAAGGGACATGCCTGCGCCATTTTGTACAGCGCCATGGCACGCCGCGGGTTCTTTCCGCGGGAGGAGCTGGGAACCTTTCGCTGCCTGGATAGCCGACTGCAAGGGCATCCGGACCGCTTGAAGCTCAAGGGCATTGAGATCCCCGCAGGGCCACTTGGCCACGGGGTGGCGGTGGGTGCCGGTATTGCCTTGGCTTTGCGGATGGATTCATCGAAGCCGTCTGCCTGGAGTGCTCCTTCCGCAAGGGCCTCTCGCGCCAAGGTTTACGTGTTGCTGGGAGATGGGGAAATCAATGCCGGAATTGTTTGGGAAGGTGCCATGCTCGCATCCAAGTACCGCCTGGGCAATCTGACGGCCATTGTGGACTGTAACGGGATTCAGCAGACTGGCGCGACCGCGGACGTCATGCCCACGGAGCCCATCATGGACAAGTGGAAGGCCTTTGGATGGCACCCTCAGGAGGTCAACGGCCATGATGTGCGGCAGATTCTTGAAGCCTTGGATCTAGCCGACGAGGTTCATGCCCGTCCATCCGTTATCATGGCCCGGACCACCAAGGGCAAAGGAGTCAGCTTCATGGAATACGACCACCGCTGGCACGGTGGGGTTCCGAACCGGCAGGAGTTTGAGAGGGCTATCGAAGAGCTGCAGAAGGGACTTGAATCATGTCGGAACTAGTCTCCATGCGTATTGCCTATGGGCAAGCGCTTGTGGAAGTGGGTCGGAAGTATCCCGACGTCGTGGTGCTGAGTGCTGATGTCGCAAACTCGGACCACAGCTACCTGTTTCAAGAGAGCTTTCCCGATCGGTTCATCAACGTCGGAATAGCGGAACAGTGTCTTGTGGATGCAGCCGCCGGCTTGGCATATGCCGGGAAGATTCCCATCGCCAACACTTTCGCTTTTCTCTTCGCCACACGGGCCCTCGAGATGATTCGTACCCACCTCTGTTACGGTTCGGCCAACGTGAAGCTCATGGGGGCTTATGCCGGACTCTCGGACTCCTTCGACGGGCCTACGCATCATTCCATCAACGATGTCGCAGTCCTCCGCAGCCTCCCGAACATGACGGTACTGGTTCCCAGCGATGCAGTCTGCTTGACAAAGCTCATGCCCCAGGCGGTTGAATGGCCCGGGCCTGTGTATATGCGGCTGAACCGGAATGAAGTCCCCGTCCTGTTTGATGAGCGCTACGAGCCCAGGATCGGCAAGGCTGTGCGGTTGCGGACTGGAAAGGACGTGACCTTGGTGAGTAACGGGCTTATGGTAAGCCGTTGTCTGGAGGCTGCCGATCGCCTACGACAGGCTGGTATTCAGGCTGAGGTCCTGGAGATGCACACGGTCAAACCCCTCGACAGTGAGACTCTGCTCGAATCCGCGAAAGAAACCCATGCTCTTGTGACCGTGGAAGAGCACAGCGAGATTGGCGGGCTAGGTGGGGCGGTGGCTGAGGCGGTCAGTGGCATCTGTCCGGTTCCGATCCTCAGAGTTGGAGTACCGGACTGCTTTGCAGAAAGCGGGCCATATTCGGAAGTCCTGGATCGATTCGGCCTGTCCATAGAGCGCATTGTCGGCATGGCGCAACAGGCGATTCAACGAAAGTCATCCGGGCGATTTCTCCATGATCGAGGCGCTCCATGATGAAAGCGATGGGTAGACTGGCTCTTGAAGGCGGCCCTAAGACGATCGACAGCCCTTTGCCCACAATCCGGAATGCATCCGGCCGCACTATTGGGGACGAGGAACTGAAACGGGTTCAGCGAGTCCTCGAGAGCGGGAATCTGGCGTATATCTATGGGCAGACCGTCAGCGAGTTTGAGTCCAGTTTTGCCCGGCTCACGGGTGTGGACCATGCCGTTGCGGTCAGTAGCGGAACAGCCGCGCTACACACCGCCTTGGTCTATCTCAATCCCGATCCGGGCGACGAAATCATTGTCTCCCCGATCACGGACATGGGCTCGGTCATCCCCATCCTGTATCAACAGGCTGTTCCCGTGTTTGTGGATGTCGATGATTTCAACCAGAACTTGGATCCGAATCTCCTGGAATCGGCGATTTCTGAAAGAACCCGCGCCATCATGGTCACTCATATTTTCGGCAGTCCTGCCGACATGGATCCCATCATGGAGATCGCCCGTCGACACAACCTGGTGGTCATTGAGGACTGTGCGCAAGCCCATCTCACCGAATATCGTGGCAAGATCGTGGGAACCATTGGCGATCTCGGATGCTTCAGCTTTCAGCAAAGCAAGCACATCACGACTGGAGACGGAGGTATGGTCATAGCCCGGGAGGATAACCGCTTTGAGCGCCCCTTACGACTGTGCTTCGATAAGGGCTGGCCTAGGGAAAAGCCCGGCCGCGACCACCGTTTCCTGGCCCCGAACTATCATATGACGGAATTGCAGGCGGCTGTCGGGCTGGCACAGATGGGCAAGTATTCCAGTGTCATTTCCGCGCGGCGCGATGCGGCAGAGGAATTGGACCGCAGGCTTTCCGGCGAGACTGGAATCACTCCTGTGGGAACTCTCCCGGGCTGTAAGCAGACCTACTTCTATTATTGTTTCCGCCTTGACCTCAGTCGTTTCCGGGTGGACGGGTGCCGATTCGTGTCGGCCTTACGGGCGGAGGGCCTTGAGTGTGAGCTTGGCTATCCTGGCCCGATTCCGCTGTACCTCTATCCGATGATCAGGGACAAGAAGACTTTCGGAAGCTCGGGCTGGCCCTTCACCTCGCCCGCGGCGAGACAGCAGTGGGAGTACCCTGCGGGTCTCTGCCCGGTTGCTGAACAAGCTTGTCGCGAGACCGTGGTTCTTCCTTGGAACGAGAGGTTGGAGAGGCACCATATCGCGCTAGTCGCGGAGGCGATTCTCAAGGTCTGCAAGGCCTACCGGGAAGGATGCGCTTGACGCAGCCCCGCTATTTCCTTGAGAGGAATGGCTACCTCCGAAAGATCCCCTTGTAGTCCCTTCGCTGCTGCGATCCGATAGAGATTCAGTCCTGCATCGAGCAGCAGCGATGGCATCTGCTGTTCCTCGAACAGGCTCTTGACGTAGGCGAGGTCCTTCATGGCCAACCGGAGGCCGAAGGCCATTTCGTAGCGGTCGCATACGATCTTAGGAGCCACATGCTGGAAGAGGGGGCAGTTGGGTCCGCTGGCCGAGACCACTTCGATGAACGCGGCCGGATCCACCCCAGTTTTCTGCACAACGGTGAGAATCTCGGCATACAGTGCGACGTAGAGGATGCCGAGGTAGTTGGTCGCGAGCTTGATCGTGGTGGCTGCCCCAGGCTCCCCCACAAATATCGTACGTTCCGATACAGCCTCCAAAACCTTTAGCCAGCGTGTGTATACGCGCCGATCTCCTGAGACGATGATTCGTAAGGTGCCGGCTTCCGCATGGGTGGGATTGCCCGTAACCGGAGTTTCCAAAAAATCGCCTCCGGCTGTCTTCACCCGGTCATGGAGACGACGCGAAGAATCCGGCATGCTTGTGCTGAAGTCGAGGATGGTCTTTCCCTTGACCCCGAGTTCGAGGCCCCTTCCCACGACTGTTTCCACCTCCGGGGAACCGGGAAGCGAGAGAAGAATTCCCTCGGAAGATTCCAGAAGATCGTCTAGGTGGCTCGCGGTTACTGCTCTTTCAAACCGCGATCGGGCAGTCGGGTCCAAGTCCCAAACTCGAAGCCGAAAGCCTTTTGTCAGAAGATTTCGGGCGATTCCGCTCCCCATCCTGCCGAGGCCGACAATGCCGATTGGGCCTTGAGAAAGATCCATGTTCCACTCCCTAACGGAGGCTCCACACCATGTCACAGTCCAGAGGGAATATCGGGCGGGGAACTCGCAAGTAGGGAAGCCGCCGGATGTTGGGGTCCGTGAATCCTGGCGTGTTGAGAGAAAGGCTCGAACGTACGATGTTCTGATAGCCGGGCTTGAAGAGCTTGTGAGACTTTTGGATGATCAATTCATATCCCTCGGGTTCCAATCCCAGGGATCTGAGAAAAGCCGGGTCATGGATCGGCGAGGTAAATTCGGAAACGACAAGTGTCGGACCATGGTGAGAACATAGGACTGCTCTCCGCCCCGGATTCCCCTCAAGCCCCGCGAAGGCTCCGGTGCGGATCGGAACAATTGAGTTGGAAAGTGCACAGACTTTGGCTTCGACAGGATCTCGGGCGCTGAATGATCCGGAATCGCCGCCGGGATGAAAGATGGATGTTTGGCCCTTACCTACATGGAAAGCCAGCTCCACGGTCTGAGGGTCGATAATGGGCAAGATGCAAGAAGCCTCCGGTCGTCGGTCCAGCAGAGCTCTCAGGATCACCGTGCTGTCTCCCGTGCCCCCGGCCGTTATGACGTCTCCGGAATCGACCAGGGCGATCGGTTTCAGCCTCGATGGAAGCGAATCCAGCACACTCCCGATATCTGGGAGCTCTTGAAAGAAAGCCAGGCGGTTTTCCCATAGAAAACATTGCAGATGCTGGATCACTTGCTCTGCCTTCGTGTCTTTGGGATTCTCTAGGTAAACGATCACCGACACTCCATGCTGCGAAAGATCCAGCCAGGGATGGGGGCAAAGCAAGGACCAGCTGTATACTTTCGGCAGACGATCCAACCGGCCTAGGATTTGCAGCGCATCGGCCATGGGACCGGAAGAGGTCTCGGTGTTGTCGACGGGCAGGATCAGCGGCAGTCTCCTGTAAATATAAGGTATAGGCTTCCCGCGACTCAGCCGTTCAAAAAGCAATCGAACGGCTCGCTGGCCCGTTTCAGCTAGATCCACATGCGGATAAGTCCGGTAGGCCACGAATCCGTCTGCGGCCGCGAGCATTCGACGCGTCAGAACGCCGTGGTAATCCAACGTACAAACGATCGGGACGCCTTTTCCCAGCACGGAACCAAGCTGCTCGAGCAGAAATCCCTCGCAATCCTCCTCGTCCTCAGCGACCAGGGCACCGTGGAATGAAACAAATGCCGCATCAAGGGGCAGGGCGTTTCTCGCAGACCCTATAAGAGCGGCAGCAAAGACCTCGAGCGTCGCACGAGTGAGAGGCCCCGAGGCCATTGCCCAGGCCGCCATGCCCGGAACGATGTCCACCCCACCGTGAAGGTGCAGGAGAGATAGGGCTCCGCCGATTTCGGTGTTGGTCCTCGCCAACCTCTCCAGAATTTCATTCCCCTGCAGCCAGAGTCCCCTCTTGAAGTTCCCGACGGTCGTCAGCCGAGGACAGAAGGTGTTGCTTTCCTGGCAAATCCCTGCGAGATAGATGCGCATGAAACCGAATCAACCTGGCTGATAAACACTGCGGTAGCGTCTAACCGCGTTGGCCATCGCGATGATGTTTGCCGCTTTGCAGTAATATGGGACGCTGTTGGAATCGGACAGTATGTAACCTCCTCCCGGAGCCAATTGCCGGATGCGATCATGAACTACCTCCTCCACCTCGTCCTCCCGTGCTTGGCTTAGCGTGTAGTCGACATCAATGTTTCCCACGAGGCACAATCGCCTTCCGTACTCCATCTTGAGTTTGCCCAAGTCCATCGCACCCGGCTCCAAGGGATGCAACCCGCTCATGCCGAGTGTGAGCAGCGAATCCAGCAATGGAACTACATTCCCGTCGCTGTGGAAGATCCACGGGACCTGTATGTGCCTGGCCGTATTGCAGAGTCTGTCGCGGAAGAGCCGGTCAAAAACGGACGGCGAGAAGAGCGGAGCAGACCTGTACGCCAGATCGTCATAACACCAGAAGAAATCAAAACTTACCTGGCACAGGTTTTGGATCAGACGGGTGATCCAATCCGAGTAGAGTCGAAACAGCTCCTGAATCAGACCGGGGTCGTCGGATAGCCTGTAGCAGAAGTTCTCGTACCCCAGGCTCAGGATGGTCGGAGCCAGACCCAGGCGGATGGCGGCAAACACCGCGAACTCGCCCTTCACCTCGCCCAGAAAACGCTCGGCTTCCCGATACGGGGCTTCTGCGTCGACATCCGGAAAACGAAGGGATTCAAGATCTGCCGAGGATCGAACCAGCCCTTGGATCACGGAATATCCGCCCCTGCCAAGCGTGGCTTCGCAGAACAGCGGTATCGGAAACTGCAGACCCACCGCATCGAGTTCCAGGAATCGAGCAAACTCTGGATTCACGAGGCAGTTGGCGGGAATCTTGGGGGCAGGATCTCCAGGACGGTAGATCAGGCCGGGAATGAAACGCAGATCGAGGCGATGGCGAATCAACTTGCGACCGATCACCGCCTCCTGCAATTCTGCGTCCACCATTGCCAGAACGAAGGGCACACGATCCGGAACCCTGCAGGCAAGCGCCGCGGCCACTCTCTCCTTGCTGTTCATGGCGCGGAGGTTCCTTCTGCGGCGGATCTCTTCTCTGGGGCTGGCAGGCTGAACCGAGTCAAGCCCTCAAGCTGCTGGAAGCGAGGGGACGGGAAGAATAAGCTTGTGGCATAACCGAAGAGCATGGTTGCGCCGAATCCCAGAATCACATAGAAGAAGTTGGATATACTGTTCAGATAGCGAATATTCTCCAGGACGTTTGGCGCAAAGGACATGCCCCGGGCTATCAGAATATCGACGAGGCGGCCCGAAAGAGGAAATGCCACGGTCGTGAGGAAACCTGCAATGGCCCCAATGAGGACGCCCTGCGGTACCGCGCGACGCGTCAGCATCCCCAGGAGGAAGATCCCGAGCAGAACGCCCACGAACGGATACATCACAATGTTCAGAATCTGGATAATGTTGTTGTTCTCCCCCAGGGTCCTGATCCATAGCGCAATGCCAATAACCGTGGATCCCCAGAAAAAAATGAGAGCGCGGCCCAATAGGACTGTGGCCGAATCCTTCATGGGGCGGCCCCAGCGGCGTATGAAGTCGACCTGCGCTGCCGCCGACAGAGCGGCCATGCCCCCCTCCAGGCTGGTGAGCAGGGCAGACATGATCGCAGCAACCATAAGACCTCGAATACCGGAGGGGAGCACATGGACGACAAACACCGGTAACGCGTCATCCGGGACACGCATCAGTGCCGCTAGATCGGGCCGGGATTGATAAAAAACGAACGTGAGAATCCCGAGGGCTGGAAAGATAATGCTTATAGGTTTTAGGAGAAATCCACTGCGCCAGAGTGAGGCCTTGATTTCCCTTTCGCTCTTCGCAGAAAGGTAGGTTTGTATGACTAATTGATCTGCCCCGGTATTGGAAAGATAGGCGATAAAACCAAACAGGAAGACGCTGAGAATACTGATGTCATCTGTCAGGCTGAACCATGACGGTGCATCGAACTTGCCGGCGGCGGCCGCGGTTGCGAGGACTTCGCCGATCCCTCCCGATCGGCTGACGCTGAGATACACCATCGTCGACACGCCCGTCATGACGACAAAGAACTGGGCGACATCCGTCCAGATGACCGCATGCATTCCTCCCGAAAGGGCGAAGAAAATCCCTAAGGCCCCGATCAGCAGGATTGCATAGACGTTTCCTTCAGGGATTCCCCGATCCTCCGTCCATCCAAGCATCATGGAGATGACCAGGGAGGCAGCGTAGAGCATCGTGGACATCCACATGATCCTGGCACCAATAAAAAAAAGCGAGGCGAACGCCCTGACCGCATAGTTGAAGCGCTTCTCCAGATACTCGTAGGCCGTGCTGATTCGGAGGCGGTAGAAGAGTGAAGGATAGAGCCAAATCACCAGGGGAACAGCCGAGATGATGCCGATGTTTTGAAGCGCGATCCAGATCGTACCTCGATCCCGGTTCACCCATCCCACGAGACCGA
Organism: Acidobacteriota bacterium; assembly: GCA_013388445.1. Lineage (GTDB taxonomy): Bacteria > Acidobacteriota > UBA6911 > UBA6911 > UBA6911 > JACADW01. The sequence goes on from JACADW010000080.1 coordinate 35,493, forward strand.
CGAAGGAGTTGGTGCTGAAGAGCGCCATGTACATGCTGATGGCAACCGGCCAACGGCTCATCGAGCGGCCTGCGAGAAAGATGTCATCCTGGCGTTTCAGTTTCTTTGAGTGATACAGGGCAATGACGCCCAAGCAGCATGCGTACAGGGCGATAATAGTCCAGTCAAAAGTATCGATGGTCTTACCCAACCCAGATCTCCAGCGATGGAATGCTGCGCAATTCTATCAATTGTGAGGGATCAGTTCCAATTCGAACATCCCAAACGCAACATCGATCGGATCGGAGGCCCGGGTCAAGTATCTGCTAACGGCGTTCTGATATGAGGAACAGACCTGCGCAGGTGTGTTGCTCTGTGCGGAGGCTTGCGCCCAAGGGATCGGTGGAGCACCGTGGGTACGTCCGAATATGGCTGCCGGCCTGGGTCGGTCATAAGCGTGGAGGACGGAACGTTCGCCATTGCGGAACAAAGGCCCAGATTTGGCGTCGGGATGGCATCCGGAGATACTGTAAAGACGGAGCGCACCAAGAGGCAGTGCGCCTTCTTGGATACTCGGATGAAGGCCCTACAGGTTTATACGAAGTCCGACGAAAGCTCACTGCTCTCTGGGACATCCAAACTCCGCTTGGGTTTCATGGGGCTGGGGTATTGGGGCGGTGTTCTGGCTGAGGCCGCTCTGTCCTCGGGATGTACTGTGATCGTGAGTTGTTACAGCCCCAGCGCGAAAAGCCGAGAGCTTTTTGCCAGACGGTTTTCCTGCCGCGCGTGCACCCGGCCTGGGGAAATCTTCGACGATCCCGAAGTGGAGGCGGTCGTGATTGCCACTCCCAACAGGTGCCACGCGGAGCAAATCGCAATGGCCGCCGAAGCGCGCAAGCATGTCTTCGTGGAGAAGCCGATCGCTCTGGAATTGGAAGGTGCGGTGCATGTAACTCGGTTATGCAAGCAGAATCAAGTGGTGCTGGCAGTCGGACATCAAAGTCGGCGTCATTCGGGTGTGCGAGCAATGAAGGAGCTCATCCGAGGCGGCGAACTTGGCCGCCCGGTCTGGGTCGAAGCCAATATCAGCAGTGATACAGGACGATTCCAGGATGCTCATCGCTGGCGAGCTCAACCCGGCGAATGTCCGGGAGGCCCTTTGATACAACTCGGAATCCACCATATCGACACCCTGCGGTATCTCTTGGGTAGAATCGTCCGGGTTTGTTCTCTGCGAGCGAGGGTCCCGCTGGAGAATGGACTTGACAGCGGCTGGGCCGTGCTGCTTGATTTTGAGAACGGGGTTCTCGGGGCGTTGATGAGCCACTATGGTTCGGCTCGCGCGTGCGAAGTGCGGGTGTCCGGTACCGAGGCGGTTGCCGTTTTCGATCCGTTACGGGGCCTTGAAATCCGCGCCGACACCCGAAAGGCGGCACAATCCCGCCGCATAGAGTTGACTCCAGGCGACCCGATTGCCGAGCAATTCATCGATTTCGCCCGATCAGTCAGATTGGGTGCACCCGCGGAGGTCGGTGGGGAGGAGGCGACCGCTGCCCTGGCGGTGGTTCTGGCGGCCATGCAATCCTTCCGCGAGCGGCGTCCGGTAGCGGTACGTTCGCCTGTAGAATAGAGGCGGGAAGCCATGCGAGTGCGCACATCCCTTCCAGGCTGGATCGCCATAGTCGGCGTGCTCATTTTGTTCCCCGACTTGCAGGGTCCTGTGCCGGGACCTCGGAACTGGGAGCAGTCGTCGTTAGCAGACTTCGCTCAGGGGCAACTCCCGGACGGGGGTGCCAATGTCTATGTATCTGCTAGAGGACGTGTCGAACTCGTCAACCACTGGGACCTGAATCTGGACAGATCGATCGACCTGGTCTTCTGTAATACCCATTCCCACGCGGAGAAGCTGGATGCCGTGATCTATTGGGGCAATGGCAGAGATTTCGACAGCATGCGTTGTTCATGGCTTCCCAATGATGGGGCACAGAATACGCTAGTTCATGACCTGAATTGCGACGGACTCCTGGACTTCGTGTTTCCGCACTATAACAACGGGACATGGGACGGAATGGACTCCTTCGTACGGTACGCCAAGAAATGGATGCGTTTGCCCGCACCGTCCGGGACATTATCGGGCGGGACACCGACCCTTGTTTCGGAAACCGTCGGCCTTCCGACTCGCGCGGCTCAGAATGCAGCGTCGGCAGACCTGAATCGGGACGGGCATGCGGACTTGGTTTTTGCGCTCTCCTCGGGCTTCTGGGAATATCGCGCGGGCGGTGCCGGTAGCAGCGCCTATACTTCCGTTGTCCGGATTTTCTGGGGTTCCTCGACTGGCTATCAGAATGGGAACCACACGGATCTGGAGGCCCGGGGCGCATCCGATGTAGCGATCCATGATTTGAACCGGGACGATTGGCCGGACTTGGTGGTCGCCAATCGGGAAGATGATGGCAAGACGGGAGTCAACTCCTTCATTTACTGGGGAGATGCGAGCGGCTTCAGCCGCAAGAGACGGCTTGAGCTGCCGACATCTCAAGCCAACGCGGTTCTTCTCGCTGACCTGAACGGGGACCACTGGACCGACATCGTTTTCGCGAACGGGCTAGGAGGGCACTCGTTTCTTTATCTGAATCGTTCAGGCGTTTTCAGACCCGATCTCCGTTTGGAACTGCCGACCACAGATGCGCGCGATTGCGTCGCTGCGGACTTCAACCAGGACGGTTTTGTCGATCTCTTCTTTTCCAATCATCAGGAGTCGGGCAATCCTTTCACGCACTCGGTAATCTATTGGGGTTCCCACAACGGGTTTTCACCGGCACATCGGCAGCCGCTTCAGACCACCGGTGCGTGGGGTGCGGTCGCTGCCGACTTCAACGGCGACGGCTGGATCGACATCGCCGTCTCCAATTTCAGGGAGCACTACTCGTTTGACGTACCCTCCTACGTCTATTGGAATTCTCCGCAGGGTTTCTCCGACACACGCAGGACGTCGCTCTTTACTCAAGGAGCGGTCGGCGTTACGGCGGCAGATTTTGACGGCGACGGCTGCCTGGATCTCCTGTTCAATAACACCACCGGGGGATCGCGAGGGAGAGGTTCCGGGTCCGTGTTCGTCTATTGGGGTAGTGGCCGGCAGCCGTTCTCATCTGATCGGCGCCTGGTGCTCCCCGCACTGGATCCATACGGATGGGCCGCCGGGGACTTGAACCAGGACGGTTGGCCGGATCTCGTGGTCGCAAACATGGACGAGGCCGGACGAAAGATTACCGAGAACTTCATCTATTGGGGAAGTCCCTCAGGGTTTTCCATTAAGAACCGTTCGGCTCTGATGGGCTGGGCAACCTGCGGGGTTACGCTGGCCGACTTGGACCGCAACGGCTATCTGGACGTCGTTTTCACCAATTTCAACAGGGATGCGCAAAACGGGGTTCTCATCTACTGGGGAGACGCGGCCGGATTCTCCACTGCGGAGCGAACGGGCCTTCCGAACTACGGGTTGGGCAGTCCGACGGTGGCGGACCTCAACGGGGACGGCAATCTGGACATCCTGGTTTGTGCACGCGAGCCGGAACAGCTCGCCGCTATCTATTGGGGCGACGGAACCCGCAAGTACTCGATTCGGAATAAGACCGACGTCCCCGGCAGCTTCGGGGTGACCGGCTCGGAGGTCGCAGACATCAACCGCGACGGCTGCCTAGACCTGATCCTGACACGCAGCAGCTGGCGCGGGGACCGCAGGAGCGATTCCTTTATCTATTACGGTAACGGGGCCGGTGATTTTTCAGAAACCCGACGTCATATCTTCACGACGGTCGGGACGCAAACCGTGACCGCGGCCGACATCGACCGAGACGGCTGGCTGGATCTGGTCTGCCCCAATTACAACAACAACCGGAGCCGTGCGACCCAATCCCGAATATTCTTCGGGCGGGCGGACGGAATCAGCGAGGCTGCCATGATCGAATTGCCCACGAACTCGGGCACAGGGAGCCAGGTGTATGACTACAATAGGGATGGCTACAACGATATCCTGCTGACTTGCCACCGTACGGAGGGGGATGCCAATGTGCCCGGAAAATATGGGGAGCACAATACCGTCTCCTTTCTATATTGGGGCGGTCCGGATGGGTTCAAGGCCAAGCGCCGTCTCGAGATACCTACACGCGGAGCTCATTATGATTCTGGAGTGGATATCGGGAACATCTATGACCGGTCTCCTCGCTATGAATTCATCTCTTCACCTTTTCATTATGGCAAAGCAAAGACCGCTGCGGTTACATGGTCCGGAGAGACGCCGGCAGGGTCTGCGATTCGAATTCAAATCCGGACTTCCTCGAGCAGGGAATCCCTGCCTCGGAGTCCCTGGGTCGGTTCGGGAGGGAAAGGCATGTGCTGTCGGTCCGGTTCGCCTGTTGACCTTCCCGTCAGTCACAGCTGGATTCAGTACCGGGCGATCCTGGATTGCGCCGACGGGATTGCAAACCCTTCACTCGACAGGGTCACGGTCAAGTTCTGGTGAGCCGGGTAGCCCAACGGCGCAGAGCGCGACTTGGGCTGCATTGCCGGCATCTTTGAACGGGCAACAAAGACAAGTGTTGTGCACCGTCTCTCAGGCAGATTCGAGGAAGAGGGGAGACGAGGCGATGCGCCCTTTGCATGCCCATGTACCGCAACGCAGGCCTGTCCTTGCGCTAAGTGTGCCCGGCGAGGCGGATCGGGGCTGCCGCAACTGATAGTGCGGTTCGTGCGTCTATGACGCGCGTGGCAGGGCGTCTGACAAAGAGGAAACGGAGGGCCCAACCCGAATGATATGCCGCCTGATGGTTACCGTTGCGCTGGGGGCGCTTCCCTTCTTGTCAGGAATGTACACTGCAAAAGGGCGGAAGCCATTTCCGACCGGCGATGAGCAAGGGAACGATCCCAGACTTTCCCAATTCCAGGTGATTCATCAAGGATTTGACGACTTTTCGAAGGGAACTCTCAGCGGCGCCGGCGCCAACATCTACGTAAGCCGCCGTGGGAGAATCCAACTCGTTCAGAGGCTCGATTTGAACAACGATGGACACATCGATCTACTGATCGCTAACGGGCATGGCCACACAGAAAAGGAGGATCTGTTTATCTACCTCAACGGGCACGGAGATTATGATGTCCGCCGCCGTTGGGCATTGCCGGCGGATGGGGCTTCGGACGTTGCGGTCGCAGACTTCAACCATGATGGGAGAAACGACATCGTGGTCTCAAACCGCAGCGACGGGGTCACGCGGCGCCTGCAAGCCTTTATCTACTACTCCTCGCCAGATGGGTACCAGGTTCGCGACCGGGTTGAACTTGACGCTTTTGGGGCCACGGCCGTCTGCGTCGCTGACTTCAATGCCGACGGCTGGCTGGATCTGGCTTTCGCCTGCGAAAACGAAAAGGATGGGAGGGTTACCTCGACGGTGTACTGGAATTCCGCAGCCGGCTTTCAGCGAAAGCGGCGTCAGGATTTCACCGACCTTCGCCTGCAGGCAATCGTTGCCGTCGATTGGGATGGGGATGGTGTTACGGATCTGCTAGGCCTTACCGCCAAAGAAAGAATCATCTTCCGCGGGACGTCCGAGGGTCTTCGGGAAATCGAAAGGCACCCCGGAGGGGGTCTGCAGCTCGCGGTAGGAGACTTTGACGGGAACGGCCGGACGGATTGCGCGGTCCTGACGGACGAAGCGATCTGGCTGTATACCGACGGCGATTGGGCTCGACCTGTATGCAGTGTGTCCGGGCTCAGACACGCTACGGCTTTCGCAGCGGGCGATCTGGACCATGATGGATATCAGGATCTGGCCATAGCCGTCGGCGGCGAGCAGGGCTGTGAGTTCGCTGAATCGATGATCGTCTGGAATGGGCCCGGTGGATTAGACCGTCGGGAGCGCACCCGGTTGCCTACCGTGTCTGCCAGTTGCGTGGAGGTTGCGGACCTGGACCTGGACGAATATCCAGAGGTCATTTTCGGGAACCACCACGCGGAGGGGGACCTGTCCATCCCATCGTTCGTCTACTGGAATGAACGGGGAGATTTCCATTTGGCTCGCCGCTCCATGCTCCCGACTCGGGGTGTGGTCAAGGTCCGCGCAGCTGATGTGAACGGCGATGGAGTGCCGGATCTGCTGTTTGCGAACACGGAAGGAGGACGTCGGGCAGGCCTCAACCCGAACTACATCTACTGGGGAGATGGAAGCCGCAACTATGGTCCGGAGAGGGCGACCGAGATCCCATCCTATTATTCCACCGGTTCCTTTCAGGCCGACCTGGATGATGACGGCTGGCCGGACATCGGCTTCAACGAGGGCCGTTTTTCGATATCCAAACCCGATACACTGCACGGGGTTTACCTCTACTGGGGTTCGGCTCGTGGGTTCGACACGGAAGCGCGCACGATCCTCGCCATGCAGGAGGCTGAAGGCGGTATTCGCGTGGCGGACCTTGATCGGGACGGTTATCTGGATCTGATCGCTGGAGGCGCTGTGCCGGAGGGCCGATCAGGAGGGGGGTTTGCGATCTTCTGGGGCGCCGCGTCCGGTTTTTCAACGCGGCGCCGGTCGTTCTTCGATACGGGTACGATGTCCCGGGCACCTCTGGTTGCCGATCTGGACGGGGACGGCTTTCTGGACCTGGCTGCCGCTCCTTACGCGGCCACAGGGCTGTTCATTTACTGGGGTTCGGCGGCCGGATACAGTGCCGATGCGAGGATTTCCAAACTCCTTACGGATCGGGAGGTCAGCCATCCGGAAGCTGCCGACTTGGATCGAGACGGCCTGCTGGACCTGGTCATTCCCACGAGAAGGTTCCAGGGCAGAACCGAAACGGATACGTACGTTTATTACAGGACATCCGAGGGGTTCACTGAACGACGCCGGATAGCCTTGCCGAGCATGGCGGCCTATGACCCAAGCATTGCAGACCTTGATCGTGACAGTTGGCTCGATCTGGTCATCCCAAACTATTCTGGCTCCCAGGCAGGCAAACGATCCCTGCCGGTGTATATCTACTGGGGTAATAGAACCGGTTTTGACCGCAGCCGCCGGTCCGAGTTGCCCGCAGATTCCGCGTCTGGAACCATGGTGGCCGATTTTGACGGCGATTCCTGGCTCGACTTGTTCGTGGCCTGCCATCGTAAGGATGGCTCTCGTGACAAACCCGGCCATCCCCACAACCATCGCGCTTTCTCATTTATCTATTGGAATGGCCCGGACGGATTTCGGTCGGACAGTAGGACGGCGCTTCCTTCCTCGGGACCCCACGTCCAGCTTGGTGCCGATCCAGGAAGTATCGCGACGCGAGAGTTCTTCGAGGATTACACATCGCCGGTGTTTCACGCGCCTCGGGATGCAACCGTTCCCTGCCTGATGGACTGGGAATGTGAAACTCCAGCGGGAACCGCGATCGAGGCTCAATTCCGTTCGGCCGCTACCCGAGAGGAAACGCTTTCGGCTGCGTGGTTGGGACCGGGTGGGCCGGGGACATGGTTCCTGAAAGCCGGTGCCAACCTCCGGGAGCTGCGTGGATCCTGGTGCCAATACCGCTTCCGGTTACATTCTCGTGATGGCGCGAGGAGCCCCTACCTCACGAGAGTCAGCCTTCGCTTTGCAGCTCGCGTCCAATCCGTTTCCTTGCCCGGATTGTCGCTCTTGTCCATTTTCCGATTGCCGCCACGACCGGGTATCATGTGTTACACGAGATGGATCGAGAGAGGTTTCAAAGAGCACGGGAAGGATCCCATGATCGGCTCCGGCTTCTCAGGCCTCATTCGCATCCCAGGAACTTTTGGAGACCGCCCATGGGTACACCTTTCACGTTGGCGTTAGCAGGCATTTCGATTGCCGGTCTCACCATGCTTGCCTCCGTCCCGGCGGACGGTCCGAGCCTCTACAACGGCATCCGGCTGCCGTCCGACTGGCCTCCGAAATCTCCGTCCTGGACTCGCGAGCCGGTCATCCCCCCGTACCTCTATGCGCCTCCTGCGGTCATCCCGATCGATGTCGGCCGGCAGCTGTTTGTGGACGACTTCCTCATCGAGCACACTGACATGGAGCGAGTTCATCATCGCCCGACCATCTACCCGGACAATCCCGTGCTGAAGCCTGATCGGGAATGGGAAAAGAAAGGACGAGGCGAGACCGCAATGCCCTTCAGCGACGGCGTTTGGTTTGATCCGACGGATGGATTGTTCAAGCTCTGGTACATGGGAGGATATACAGAGGCGACCTGCCTTGCATGGTCGAGAGACGGTACCCACTGGGAGAAGCCGGACTTCAAGATAGTGCCGGGCACGAATATCGTCTTGCAGGAGAAACGCGACTCCAGCAGCGTGGTTCTGGATCATGAAGAGAAAGATCCTGGGCGACGGTGGAAGATGTTCTATACGCATGGCGAGGAATCCCCTTTGTTCCTGAGGTTTTCCCATGATGGGATTCGTTGGGGGCCCGTCGTGACCCAGAGCGAAGGCGGTCTCGGTGGGCGGCACACGGTTTTCTGGAATCCATTCCTACGCGTGTGGGTCTTTTCGCTGCGGGACACTTGGGCATCCCAACCCGGTGCCCGTTTGCCCGTGAGCCGCACCATACGATACATCGACCAGATTGGCGGCAGTGTTCCCGTAGGCCGCACACGTCGATACTTCGAGCATGCAGATGTGGTTGCGGGTGCGAGCTTCCGCGTCGAGCAAACGGTACGCTGGTTCAGCTCCGATCGCCTGGATCCGCAACCGGGGCAGCATCCGGAAGAGCCTGCCTCCCAGATCTACAATCATGATGCGATTGCCTACGAGAGCCTGGTTCTCGGACTCTTCTCCATCTGGCAAGGAGGCGGCCAGCCCTCCCGGTATCGCAGGCCGAAGAGAAACGAGGTCCTTATCGGGTACAGCAGGGATGGTTTCTACTGGCATCGCCCGGATCGAACTCCCTTCCTCCCAGTGAGCGAGGATCCCGACAGCTGGCGGAACGGGAATGTTCAGTCGGCGGGAGGCGTTTGCCTGATTGTGGGCGACCGCCTGCTGTTTTACTTCAGCGGGCGGAAGAGCTTGCCAGAGGTGAACCCAACCCCAAAGGGCGAGGAGGCTGCAGCCACAGGACTGGCGATGCTGCGACGAGATGGTTTTGTCTCGATGCGTGCGGGTAGCCGCTGGGAGGGCTCACTAACTACGCGTCCACTGCTGTTTCATGGACGCCACCTCTTCGTCAATGTGTCTGCTGCCTCCGGAGTTTTCAGAGCGCAGGTAGCCGACTGCGATGGCCGCACTCTCGCCCGGTCTCGTCCTCTCTCGGTGGACAGCACGATCGCTAAAGTGCAGTGGGACGATCTGAAAGACCTCTCCGTTCATGCCGGCAAGCCGGTCCGGTTTCGTTTTTTTCTGAAGCAAGGCGATCTTTATTCATTCTGGGTGAGCCGGGATGAATCAGGCGCCAGCTCTGGGTATGTCGCAGCTGGCGGACCGGGATTTCCTGGAAATGTGGATACGGTTGGAAAAGGAGCCTATGAAGCGGCTGCCACAATCGGCAGGGCTTGGGAATAAAGCTACTGCTCGGAACTCCATGCCTCCGAGGACCCGATGGAGATCTCCCGGGCCATGGAAGCGAAAGGGTTTGGGCTCTGTTTCTACAGTATGGCTCAAGAAACGCCATGTTTCACTTTCAGCGGCCGATGCGTATGAATGAAGAACCTCCAAAGAACGATCGCTACATTCTCCAATCACTGGCTCGCGGAATGGAGCTGTTGCACTGTTTCACGCCCTACAATCCAGATTGGGGGGTGTCTGAACTGTCGCGTCACCTTCGCATGACAAAGAGCGCCACCCACCGAATCCTGGTCACGCTGCAAAAAAAGGAATTCATCCAGCGGACTCCAGAGCGCAGGTATAGGCTCGGGCCGAGATTGGCATACCTCGCCGGCGTGTACGGGCGGCATCTGGATATCATCCAACTGGCCCGGCCTGTCCTTCATCAGTTATCGCAGCTGACCGGAAAGACGTGTCACCTGGCAAAACTACATGAGGATGAAGTCGTCTATCTTTTCACAGCCCGGCCGCGAGAATCCTATCACTTCACCCGGTATCCGACCCTGCGGGGGCCGGCATATTGCACCGCGCTCGGAAAAGTCCTGCTCGCGTACCGATCCCCTTCCGAGCAGAGACGCATTCTTCAACGGATTCGACTGGTCAGGCGTACGCCCTACACCATCACGGCCCCCTCACGTTTTCGGCTCCACTTGCAGGAAGTCGCGATCCAGGGCTTTGCCGTCGACGACCGGGAGCTTGATATCCGCCTTCGATGCATCGCAGCCCCCATCTACAACAGCCAGGGCATGGTTGAAGCGGCGATCAGCCTGACGGGCCACGTCAGCGACCTGGGGAACCGTGTCATTCCGGCTTACGTCCGTCGGGTTCAGGAGGCAGCCGGCAAAATATCAGAGCAGCTGGGATATGTGAAACCGCATGGGTGAAGGCTCGTATGTCCGCTGAATCGGGTGCGCTGCCGGTTCCTGAAGTCCCAGCCGAAAGCGGTGGATAACGATATCAGAGTCCCAAGGAGGTCAGGTTGCCCGCAGCATGCCAATCGGAACCTGCTAAGATCGACAGAATCCAGGAAAGCGCGAATGTTTTGCTCCCATCCTGCGTACGACTCAGTCGGTTGCTCCGGTAACTTGTCCGCTCCCCGCAAAGCCAATCGACTCCTGTTCCTCATGGTAGAACAGAAGGCTGAAAGTATTTGATTCGTCGGCGGCTGTGGTATCTGAGAAGGAGAGAGCAGGCGTACGGGCCCACGGTGCTGGTTGTCAGGGGCTACGCTGGAAACTGTTTTGTTGGATTTTGAAAAGAAGAGCCAAGGATACACTATGGAATCACAGGAGTTGGACGGCGTCATTCCCGCTCTGGTGACGCCGGTGGGCCCGGAAGGCGAGCTGGATCTGCAAACCATCCCAGAACTCGTCAATTTCCTCTTGTCACGTCGGGTTTCGGGATTGTTCGTTGCCGGCAGCACGGGGGAAGGCTTTTACCTGACGCCGGAGGAAAAAAAGCTGCTGGTGGAAAGCGTGGTCAGGGCGGTGCACAGGAGAGTTCCCGTCATTGTGCATCTCGCGAGTATGAACTTCCGCGAGATACTCGATCTGGCAGAGCATGCTCGCAGAGTCGGAGCAGACATGGTCTCCTCCGTGGTTCCGTTCTATTATTCCTACTCGCTGGAAGAGATCCGGGACTACTATTTGCGCATCGCCGAGGTTTCAGGGCTTCCGTTGATCGCCTATGCGTTGGTGCAAGTGATGAATCCCGCCGTGCCCCCACGCGAGTTTGTCAGAATGCTGCTGGAGGTGAAGGGGCTGTACGGCATCAAGTTCAGTTGTTCTGATATGTACTATCTCCAAAGACTGAAACAGCATTCCCCCGAAGAGCTTCGCTATTACGGTGGTTGGGATTCCCTGGCTCTCGCCATGTTTATGATGGGGGCGGTTGGCGTGATCGGCTCACAATACAACGCATTGCCTGAAATCTGGATTGCCCTGTACTCCGCTTTCGTGCGAGGCGATCTGGCGCGGGCGAGGCAGATTCATGATCGTCTAAGCTATTTCATGAGCCAGTACGAATCAGTTCCGCCGGCGGCGCGTGCCAAGTATATACTGAGGCTCCGTGGAGTGGATGTCGGAGGGCAACGGCTGCCGCAACGTCCGCTCAGCCGGGAGCAAAAAGAGACGGTGCGGCGGGTATTCGAAGAGATGAAGCGAGACCAAATCTTCGGACCCATCCTGGAGAATGGTGCATGAAACGCAGCATGGAAGTCAGGTTCTTACGTGTCCGATTTGGCGAAGCGAATGCAAGGAATCTTGTGCTGATGGCGGCACTCTCCCTAGTTCTAGCGGGCGGAATCTGTCTTGACAACGAGGAGATTGCGGTTCTGGAGCCCGCAAAGCGCGTCTCTGTTGTTAATGATGTCGATGTTGCGGTGGCCGGGGGTGGGATTAACGGGGTGTTTGCCGCAATCGCGGCGGCGCGGATGGGAGCGCGAACGGTTCTGATCGAACGCTTCGAGAGCTTGGGAGGGGTGGCAGGCCCGGGCATCAACCCGGGAGGAGGGGTGCAGATGCCGGGGCGGAGTGCCTGGGAAGAATTCAAACGGGGAAGCACCCCCTATCCTTATGTTTGGATTTTTCCGGAAATTGCCGGACTGCCGCGGGAATTCGCCTTGAAGCTTCAAGACCTGACCGGCCCACGGTGGAACAGTCTTGAGAGATCCAATGCCTTTTCGTATCTGTGCACAAAGATGGCCGTGGATGCGGGAGTTTCCCTGCTCCTATCCACATATGTGTGCGACCCGATCCTTGAGGAAAGCACAATCCGAGGACTCTATGTGGAGGGGAAGTCGGGCCGCCAGGCGGTGAAGGCCAGGGTTGTGATCGACGCGACCGGTGAAGCGGACGTAGCCAGAAGAGCGAAGGTTCGTTTTCTTAGCCCAAAAGAGTCCTATTTTGAACTGGATTCGCACGCTCCCAACGGGATCGGAATCTGGGCGTATGTCGCGGGAATCAACTGGGAAAAATACGAATCGTCGATCCAGTCGGGGCATTCCCGGCTCAAGTTCCGGCCACATCAGGTCGGCGATCTTGCGCAGGTGCAGATTTCTGAGCCGGAGTCGGGCGCTGCCCTGACTAAAATCGAGCCCGGACTGGGGGGAATGAAAGTCCAACTGGTGCGGCCTCACGCAAAGGTGGATGCAGGGAACATTCTGCACATGTCTCAACTTCAAGCGGCAGTCAGGATCTATATATTCGAGGCCGTGCAGGAAATACGCAGGAGCGAACCCGGATGTGAGAATGCGTACCTGGTTGCGATTGCTCCCTATCTAGGAATTCGTGGAGGCCCATGTATCGAAGGTGAATATACCTTGACTATGGACGATTGCCTTTCCGGTCGGCGTTTTGACGATGTCATTTACCTGTATGGCGAAAATCGCGTTCTGCAAAAGACATGCGCTACGGGTTCTTGCGTCTGGGCGGATGTGCCCTATCGAGTGATGGTGCCCAAGAACCTCAAGGGCCTTCTGGCGGTCGGCAGGAGCGCTTCCGGTATTCCGGATACCCTCCTGCGCAACCGTACCGCGGTGCAACACATGGGCGAAGCGGCTGGGATTGCTGCCGCTATGGCCGCCAAGTCGGGTACTAGCCCTGGCAGCATTGACGTGAAGGGACTTCAGCGCAGGCTCTTGGATGCCGGGTATTACCTAGGTACCGACGAAAGGTTAAGGCAGCTGGGGCTGAGATGAGCCGGGATGCCTAACTCAGCCCGTCCTTGCCTGGGATCCGTAGTATCCCAGCTCGTGGGAAATGTGCTGGGCAGCGCGGGAGATTCTTTCTCCCAGGGCGGCATCACGCTCGCTCGGCAGCTGTTGGATGGTGCCGCTCGCCTCCAGGGCCGAGACTACTTTACCCTCGTCATTGAATACCGGAGCGGCCAGCGATCGTATCCAACTGGTCAACTCCTCATTTTCCACAGCATATCCCAGGCGCCGAACTTTCCGGAGCCCCTCGAGGAGCGCGTCAAGATCCGTAATGGAGTTTGCCGTGCGTCTGGGCATTCCCATGACACTCACGAAGTTTCTTGCTTCTTTTTCTTTGATATAGGCGAGAAACACCTTTCCGGCTGCCGAGCAGGTCGCCTCACGTCCTCCGGATCCTACTTGGATCCACAGAGGATCGGGGGAGTCCGCGCGCGCGATATCATAGATCTTGCCGTTCTCGAGGACTGCCAGGCGTACCGTCAGGCGAATATCCCTGGCCAGGTGCTCCATGTGGGGTCGGGCCGTGCGAATCAGGTCCGCTTCAAGTCGAAATACGTTGCCCAGCTCGAAAACCCGCAGGCCGAGAACATATCGGCGGTTCGGCCTTTGTTCGACCATACCCTTGGCTTCCAGGCTGAACAGCGTGCGGTGAACCGTGCTCTTGTTCTCTCCAAGATACTCGGCCAGCTCTGTTACACCCCATTCGGGATGCTCATCCGAAAAGCAGCACAGGACATCCAGCGCTCTGGCAAGGGAATAGAGCTCATAGCCCTTCTTCATATGCGACTCCGGACCTCGACCCCGGGTGCTATATAACAAGCATACCTTCGAGGGTGCCGGCAGTCAAAAGTTCCTTTCCGACAGGAGGATTGCAGCGCGGCTTGATTGGGTCATCGAGGCTCGGAAACAAAGTGCCGGCAAGAATCCCACTCGGACAGTGTCCGTTTCGACCTACAAGCGACTTCTCGATTATTCCTGGGATAGGGGTGGTCATGCTGGATCGGCGTTCGCGCGGTTCCATGGAGTTTCAGGCAGGACATGGCATGTCCACCATGGCGGAATATCCCTCGAAATCACCCTTAGGAGGAACCGAGTGGATATAACAACCTCTAAGCTCGTCAGACCGTCGGCTGCATCATAGAAAGCACAGTCGGGTTTCTAGGAGCCAAGGTCGGCATCGAGCCACCGGGCATGAGAAATGTTGATGATTTGGGATCGTGTTCCAGTGCCTACGAGCGTCCAGGCGGCTGACTGGAGAGCGCGAAGTCTGAAATGCCGAGCTCTTGTCTGCCCGGGCGCCATGCGTTGGAGGCCGATAGCAATCGAAGCATACCTTGTCTCACAGATCCGACTCGGAATCCTTCCATGTAACAAACCCAATTGCATGGGCTTATTTCAACTGACTGTGGAGGGCATATGCAAGTCCGTGGACCCATGCTGTTTTTTGTCTGGGCCATTGTTTTTAGTCCCTTCGGCGGCTATGCGTGTGGTGGGGGCGTCCTAAAGGACAGTCCTGAGGCCGACTATGGCAAGCCCAACATCGTTTTCATTCTGGCAGATGATCTGGGCTATGGCCACCTTGGCTGCTATGGTCAACGGATCATCCAGACGCCTCGTCTGGATCGAATGGCTCAGGAGGGTCTGCGGTTCACGCGTGCGTACTCGGGCGGTACGGTGTGCGCTCCGAGCCGTGCATGCCTCATGACGGGCCTTCACGGCGGTCATGCCAGTGTCCGGGCCAACACGGGAGGAACTCCACTCGCGGAAGGGGAGGTCACCCTCGGTGACGTAATGCGGTCCGGGGGCTACGTTACCGCGGCCTTTGGGAAATGGGGGCTCGGTGACATGGACACAGTAGGGGTTCCCCTGCGCCGCGGTTTCGACGAGTTCTTCGGATACCTGCACCAAGCACACGCTCACTTTTATTATCCGGAATACCTCTGGCGGAACTCGGTGCGGTTCCCCTTTTCCGCAAACATCGGGGGACAGACCCGTCAATACACACACGATCTCATCATGGGCCGGGCACTGGAATTCGTGCGCGCCCACAGACACAAGCCTTTCTTCCTCTACCTGGCATTCACGATCCCTCATTATGAACTGCTCGTTCCCGAAGGTCCTCACTTGGATCGATATAAGGGCAAGTTCCCTGAAACACCTTACCGTGGTCGCGGTCGGCCGACAGGATATCCTACAGACTACGCAGCGCAGGACTACCCGAGAGCAACCACAGCTGCCATGATCACGTACATGGATCAGGGGATCGGCCAATTACTCGATCTGATTCAGGAACTGGGGATCGACCGGCAAACCATCGTCTTTTTCACCAGCGACAACGGGCCCGCGACCGGACCCAGTGATCCCGATTTTTTCGATGCGAACGGGCCCCTGAGAGGCTACAAGCGAGACCTCTATGAAGGTGGCATACGGGTACCGATGATCGTGCGCTGGCCTGGACGAATCAAAGCGGGCAGCATCAGCGACTTCGCCTGGTATTTCGCGGACGTTCTGCCGACCCTGGCGGAACTGGCCTCCGCGTCGACGCAAAGGCCCAGGGACGGTATATCCGTGCTGCCGGTTCTCCTGGGGCATAAACCTCCCCAGCGGCGCTCCCCCATGTTCTGGGAGTACTGGGCATCCCCCGAGGGTCCCGAGACACAGGCCATTCTAGAAGGGGATTGGAAGATCATACACTGGACGGATGATTCCAAGACCGAGCTGTATGACATCGGTCGAGATATAGGCGAGTCTAGGAACTTGGCAGCGCGCAGACCCGAGGTGGTGCGGAAGTTGCTGACCGCTATGAGATCCTGTCGTAGCGACCCACCGGAGCAGGCAGAACCGACCAAACCTGCCGGGGCAAGGTGGCGGTAGGAAGCGCCACGCTGGTGGCAGATGGGGGTTGCATGTTTCATCAGGCAGAACGGGCCTTCTGAAACATTGAGGCCTAATCGTCCGGCAGTGAAAATGAAGGCTGCAGGATCACGGGGAGAAGCCAAGATTAAGTCAAGGAGGAGAGACACAATGAGTTTCAGGTTACATCGTTTCTGGGCACTCTGGGCCGCCCTGTTTTTCATTACGGTGGTGTCGGCCTGGGCGCAGGATCCCAGCGGACACATCCGCGGGGTTGTCAAGGATCCGAGCGGAGCACGCGTACCCGGGGCTGAGGTGGTGGTGACGAACACCGACACGGGAATGAAGCGGCTGCTGATGGCAAACGACGAGGGGCTATTTAGCGCCCCCAGGTTGCAGACCGGCAACTATTCGGTGGAGGTCTCCAGCCCCGGATTTGCCAGACAGGTACAGACAGGGATTTCTCTTGGTGCGGGGGCCTCGATCGAATTGACCTTTACCCTCCAGTTGGGAGGACTTTCCGATGTGGTCACGGTGCAATCGGAAGTGCCTTTGGTCAATACTACCTCTGGGATCCAACGCCATTCTCTCGAACTGGAGATCCTGGATGCATTGCCTCTCGGTGCCCGGAACTCCAACGACCTGCTCCGTTTCACACCGGGCGCAGTCCAGGCAGGCACGCCCAGGTTCGGCAATGAATACTCCCTGAGCGGGATCCGAGCCAGTTCGACCAACTTCACCCTCGATGGGATTGACGCGAACGATTCATGGAACAGTTCCGCCAACAAGCTGCCTCCCCCTGAGGCGCTGAAGGAGTTCACCGTCCAGACGAATTACTCGGCGGAATACGGCCGCGGGGGCGGCGCAGCCGTAGTGGCATTGATAAAGAGTGGAACCAACGCGTTTCACGGGAGCGTCTACGACTATCTCCGTTTCGAGGATTGGGACGCGAACTCCTTCCAGCGCAATGCGTTGGGCCAGAAGAAGGGGGACCTCAAGCGCCACCAGATCGGATTCACGGCCGGAGGGCCGGTGTTTCTTCCGAAAATCTACGATGGCCGGAACCGCACCATGTTTTTCGTAAATTATCAAATACTCAGGACGCCTTCGGCCCCCTATTTGGTGCGACGGGGCGGACTGACTGCCGCTGAACTGGCGGGGGATTTTTCGGCCTCACAGACGGTGCCCCTCGTGGGTGCCACGGGCGCGAAGGCGATCGGGTCACCGTTTGCCGGCATGCAGGGACAGAAGATTCCGGATCTCAGCCGCTGGGTTAGTCCCACGGCGGTCCGATGGTACGAAATGCTGAAGTTTCCGATTGTCAGCAAGAGCGGGGAGTATTTTTACGTTTCCAAGGTTCGGCGGGATAACTTGCCCGAAGTAAGTCTCAGGATCGACCAGTCGATCTTCCGGAACAACAGCTTGGGATTCAGCATGTATTATCGGCACGACCACCCGGATCCTGTCTGGGCCGACGATAACACGGAGCTTTTCCGGGGCAATTCCACATTCAAGAGCCAGGTTTACACGTTGTCGGATGTGTGGACGATCCGGCCCAACCTGGTGAATGAACTCGTACTGGGCTACAACCGTCTTTTCGAGGAACGTGTTCAGGATTATGGTGGCGTCAAGTATTCGGATTTCGGCATCCCTCTTCCGGCGATGCATCCCAAGCAGATGGTCCAGGCCCAAAAGACTTTCGGGCCTTACGCCTATTTTTTGTTCTCCGCCGAGTCGCCCAAGTTCGAGGGGCGCGACGTAAAAGACTTCCGCGACGTGGTCAGCCTGAACAAGGGCCGGCACTTCATGAGAACCGGTGGGCTTCTGCAGATTCACGACGTCTATCATCTGGGGGTGGGGGCTTTCAGCCTAGGGTATTCCGGCGCCTTCCTAACGAACCCGGCGGCGGAGTTCATCATCGGCTGGCCTGCGGCCATAGCCGGACCCGGCGAGCCTTTCTACCGCAACACGCGCAAATACGCCCCGGCGCTCTTCTTCCAGGACGACTGGAAGATCACCCCGGACTTGACTTTGAACTTGGGCATTCGTTACGAACCGAACATGTGGGCCTACGTGAAGAGCGACAGAGCTCTCATTCTCAAGCCGGGCCTCGTGTCGAAGCAGTATTCCAACTTTCCTCCCGGTTTCATCACGGTCACGGATCCGCAGTCCCCGAACCGTGCCGGACGGGAGAATGACATGAACAACTTCGCGCCTCGCCTGGGATTCGCGTACCGTTTCGATGAGATGGGCAAGAAGGTCATCCGCGCCGGGTGGGGTCTCTATTATGACTCGACGGATTCCAATCGGGACGGTGTCAACCTTGTCACGAGATACCCGTTTTTCCATGCCTATTCCGGAGACCTGACGCCAAAGTTCCCGGCCAACGACGCTTGGTTGAACCACTTTACGTATGCTGGCTTGCCGGTTCCCGACCTGAGCAAGCCGGTCGACGTTTCCACAGCGGTTTTCAATCCAGACGTGGCCTATGCCGGCTACTTTCCGGTCACTACCCTTGGATACGTACACCAGTGGAACCTGACCTGGGAGCATGAATTTCGATCCGGCTACAGTTACCGCACGGCGTACCTGGGAAGCCGGGGAGTGAATCTTTGGTCCACATCCTGGCACAACCTTCCGGTTACTCGCGACGCCAACGACAGCTGGAACAAGGAGAACATGGCGGAGCGCCGGCCCGACCAAACCCATAGGTACAGGCAATGGGAATACTCCGATAACTGGGCAGGCTCTTCCTACCGCGGACTGCAGATCGGATTCCGGGCGCGTAAGGCGACCTACCATGTTCAGGCAGACTACACGCTCTCGAGGGCTTTCGGACACATCGACGGCATCTGGCGGAACCAATACTTTCCTTCACAGCCCGTAGATCACGATGTCGACTGGTCCAGAACCACCTACGACCGGCTGCACAATCTACTGGTCATTCCCAGTTGGGATCTGCCGGTATTTCGAGGACGAAACTACCTGGTGGGGAAGATCCTTGGCGGTTGGAACATGGCCTGGGTAATCAGCGCTCAGAGCGGCCAGCCGGTCAATCTGCGAGTGAGTACCAACAACACGTTTACTTGCTCGGGCTGTTTTGTCAGACCGAACGTGACGGGTCAGCCGTACTACAACGCAAATTGGCGGAAAGATCCGAATCTCGTCTATCTAAATGCAGCGGCTTTCGCTGCCCCCGAACCTCGGACCTACGGGAACCTCAAAAGGAACGCTCTTCAGTGGCCGGCGACTCAGAACGTGGACATGAGTTTGAACAAGAGCTTCCGCCTGTCCCAGGAGAATCTTCAGCTCGATGTCAAGCTTGAAATCTTCAACTTGTTCAACCACACGAATTTTTCAGCCCCGAGCGCATCCATCACAACCACCCCTGTACAGTACACGATGAAGAACTCCTGGACGTGGCAGCCACGCCAGATGCAGGGCGGAATCCGTGTCCGCTGGTGAACTCGGCCTGCCTTCAAGCCCCGCAGCCGCTCCCGGATTCCCCGGCGCGGGAGCGGCTGCCGGCTTCTTTAGCAGGCGCTGTGTGCCGCTGCGCTGTGTTCCTGCGGCCCGCAATCAGAGCCGCCGAGAGGACGCCCTTATAATAGTCGCTCATGGACCTGTCGGCGCAATCGACTATGCATGAAAATGTGGCCAGGCCGAGTGCGCTGCGGCGGCCCGACGCGGCCGTCATTGAGGCGGCGCTGACGTTACCCCTTTGGCGCCGCCCGGTGGCCGGCGCGGACCTGGGCGCTCGCGACTCGTTTATTCCTTTTTTCGGAAGAGAGGAAAGATAGAGAGGGAGGAAGAGCAATGCCTTTTCAGCTTTCACGGCGCGGTTTTATTAGCGCTGCGGCAGGGTCCGGCAGCCTCGTGAGCCTGGTGCGAGAGACGGCCGCTGAAGCCGCGAGTACGCCCGGACGCCGGGCCACCCGGATCCACGTCCTCTACGCAGCAGGAGTGGGTGCAAAGTGGCCGAGTCCTGATGTGGATGCCGTGGCCGAAAGCCGCGAATATCAGTCTCGGCTTATCCGACTCGCCGGACTCTGGCGCTCCCTGCATCCCGGCTGGGATTACTCGGTAGAGTTTGTGGGGGGAGAGGTGGTAGGGTCCGAAGAAGAACTGGTCAAGTGCTGGAGTGCACAAAGAGAGATAGATGGGCTATTGATAGTTTCACTTTCCCAAGTCCGGGGCGTGGTCCCGGCCGCTTTGAAACTGGATTGTCCGAAAATCTTCTACTTCCCATCTCCGAGTACCGCAGGATTTGTCGTGGTGGGCAGGGCAATTCGCGAGGGATCACGCGCGTGCATGGTATATAGCAGCGATCTGGGGGAGATTGAGCCGTATGTGCGCGCGATTGACACCCTGCGTCGTCTCGGGCAGTCGAAGATCCTGTGTCTGACGACCCAGTCGCAGCGGGTTCAGAGTTTTGACCCCGACAAGATGCGAGCAAAGTTCGGTGTCCAGGTCCAGCCCATGGACTTCACACGCCTCAACCGGTTGTTTGAAGGAGCCGACGAAGCTGCGGCGACGCGGCTGGCCGAAGAATTCTGCCGGGCAGCAGTTCGTGTGGTGGAACCTTCACGTCAGGAGATCATCGATGCCCACAAGTTCTACTTAGCCGTAAAGCGATTACTCCAGGAGGAGGCGGCGACTGTAATCACGATCGATTGGCAGCGCCGATCTAATTCGCCCCCCGTTATGCCGGCGTTAATGTCTCCTCCGAAGAGCTGATTTCCCGATGATCCATTTCCTTCAGAAGGCGTTTTATTCCGGCGGTAGTGTTTC